>DJPS01000038.1 GCA_002438625.1 Christensenella sp. UBA6406 | reverse complement strand
TGCGAAGCAGTGCAATCAACAAACTTAGCTGTTTCAAATAATAGTGTAGAAGATTTACATACAAAATTGAAAGAAAACAAAATATTTGAAGAAAATGTAGTAGGAGATTATTTTGTAAAATTTGAAGCAAATGGTGGAGCAGATGTTCTAAGTCAAGTAGTAAAAGCAAATACCGAAATAACATTGCCAACAGTTGGCGAAACAGAAGTACAATGGTATAATGGTGAAACATTTGAAGGTAATTCAGATAGTAAAATCACGGTAACAAGTGATTTAACATTAATAGCCCATTATGGCATAGAAAATAATGTCTTTTATGTATATTTTGACTTAGATGGGGCAACAACAGGTGATGCCCCAACAACGCAAACAATCACATATGCGGAAAGTGGAAGCACAACAGTCTCAGTTGAAAGTAACAATATAAGCAAAGTAGGATACACACTAAGCGGTTGGAAAGTAAAAGGCTCAACAGGCGAAAACAAAATTCAATATTCAAAAGAAAATGGTCAAATAACAATACCAAACAATTTAACCGCTCAAGGCACAGCGGTAACAATCATACCAGTTTGGGAAAGTGTAGCATATACAATAACATTTGATGTTGGTGGAGATACAAGTCTATCAGACCAATTAGGAGCAGTAGAAGGAATAAAAAATAATAATAATGGCACATATTCACTAACTTATACAATCAACACATCAATCAACTTGCCAACACTAACAAATGCAGACACACAATATAGTTTTATGGGTTGGAAAGTGGCAGATAACAATGCAACTTATGTTTGGCAATTAGCAGATATAATAAAAGCAGGACAAACAGCAACAGGACTATATGGAGATGTAGTAATAAAGCCATTATGGGGAATAGAGCAAATAATAAAGTATGAACATAGCACAATAGAAAAGACATACGGAGATGAAGATTTCATCAACCCAATAACAAGTATAGGAGCAAGCGGTGTAACATTTAGTTATTCTAGTAGCAATGAAAATATTGCAACAGTAGATGTAAATGGAAAGGTGCATATAGTTAAAGTTGGAACGACAACAATAACAGCAAACTATGGCACAAATTTATCTATTTCATATAATTTAACTATAAATAAGAGAGATATCAACAATGTAAATGTAACAAACTATGAAGATAGTTATATTTACACTGGTAGTGAAATAAAGCCAAATATTAGACTTAAAGATGGTAATCTATTAACCGCAGATGACTATACAATCACATATGCAAACAACATAAATGTGGGTCAAAAAGCAACTATAACAATTACAGGTCAAAACAATTATAAAGGCACGCAAATAGTCTATTTCCAAATAGAACAATCAAAAGATATAAGTGGTGCAACTGTAACTGTGTCAAATAAAGTTTATGATGGGACAACATCTTTACCAGCACAAATTGCTGTTATTTTAAGCGGGATAACATTAACAAAAGGTAAAGATTATATTGCAACAACAGCAAACACAGAAGTTGGCAGTGCAACCTTACTTATCACAGGTATGAATGGTTATTCAGGAACAAAAGAAGCACCATATCAAATTACAAGTGCAACAATTACAGGCTCAATTACGGCAACTGCAATGACTTATAGTGGTAGTGCTCAAAAACCTACATTGAATTATAACAATATAGTTGTAGTAAATAAACAAACAAAAACTTATAAATATTGCAAAACAAATGGCAACTTTGTTGCAGATATTCCAACTTACATAAATGTAAGCGATGTAACAAGTGCAAGCACTTTATATGTTCAAGTTTCAGCACCAAATCACGCAACAAAAGTATTTACGGTTTCTTTAACAATGAATAAATTAAGTCTTTCAGGTGCATCAATAGATGCGGTGGCAGCCCAATCTTATAACAATGGGGCGGAAATTAAGCCAACGCCAGCAGTAACACTAAATGGAAAGCAATTAACTGCAGGTACAGATTTTGAATATTCTTATTCAAATAATACACAAATAACAACTGCTGCGGTAGTTAAAATAACTGGTATAAATAATTATACAGGAACAGCGGAAAGAATATTTAGCATTGTTGAAAGCAAACTTTCAGCGCCAACAAATCCAACTTGGTCATCAGGTAAAGCAACTTGGACTAATGTAACAGGTAACAGTGGCTATGAAGTAACTTTGTATAATGGAACAACTAAAATTGGTTCAACACAAACTGTTGTACAAGATGTAGTTGAATATAGTTTTGTAAGTCTAATTCAACAACAAAAAACTAAAAGCGATAATTGGAGTTTTAAAGTTGTAACAAAAGGCGAAACAAGTGCCCAAAACAGTAACGAAGCAACAAGTGGAACGATTAGCACTTATAGAATTACATATAATAGTGGCAGTGTTACAGGTGTAACATTTGGTAGCATTGAAGCGGGTTATAAGGTGCAAGGTGTTTCATTCTCATTAAGTAGCACAGCACCTTCTGTTACAGTGGGTTCAAGTGCGAAAATAAATAACACAACAGTCACTGGTTGCGACTTTAATGGTTGGTTAAGTGGCTCAACTTACTATGATTTAGGTTACAAATATACAAAGGATGAAGATTTAACAGTAACTGCCCAATGGATTAGAGTGGTAAATTTTGGTACGTATAATGGAAAAACTTTACAATGGCAAATTTTAAATATTGAAACAAGTGGAAGCGAAACAATCGCATTGGTGGTTTCAAGGAGTTTGCTGCAATCAGTATCAAGTGATGGATATATAGGACAATACATAAAATGGTCTGGAAAATCTGGAGAAGATTCAACGCGTACAGGTTGTTATACGGATAGTCAAATAAGAAAATGGCTAAATAGTACAAGTTCAAGTGTTTCTGTTGGAGGTTTAACATATAAAGGTTTTTTAGGCCTATTTTCTTATGATTCAGCAAAGGTCAAATCAACCAACATAGGTGATTTGTGTAATTATTGCTCATCAACTTATCGTGGCGGGAAAAATTGTAAACACCATTATTGTGAACACCAAGATTGTGAACACCAAGATTGTGATAATTCAGATACTTTAACAACATATGCAAAAAATAGTGGAAGTGGAGATAAAATTTTCTTGCTAAGCCAAAAAGATGCAGAAACATATTTCCACAGATATGCGGTTAGAGAGAAGAAGGATGGCAAAGCAGAACTACGCCATTGGTGGTTGCGTTCTTGCTTTGATGAGGAAAATGTGGTTAAGGTCGTGACTAGTGGTGGTGGGCTCACCATCCAAACTACGTATTTAAATAGCTGCGGTATTGCTCCTGCTTTGTTCCTTTCAATCTAAATAATCTAACGCCCAAATCGTAAGCGGATTTGAGCGAGAGCAAGGGTGGATAAAATAAATTCCTTATGAAAAGGACAAACAGGTAAAATAATACAATAAATAGAAAAGTAAAGCGTTGTTTACTAATCAAAAAAGAAAGGTGCTTTTGTACCTTTCTTGTTTTAAATAATTGTTCCAATTTATTTTTATAATTTTATATAAAATATATTTATCTTTTTGTTTAACATAGTTGACAAAATAATGTTAAGCTGATATAATACTATCGTAGCCGTAGTGTAGTTTACAGGTACTTCGGAAAAGTTAATAGTCCTACTAACCATTGAAACTGTTAAAGTTTTCCTTGAAATTCAAGTGCTGGAAGATGTATATCAGGCAAATGGTTTGAGCGATTAAGTTTAATTTTATGGCATAAAAGTTGTGGGATTGGACTTTGTCGCTTATGCAGGTTCAAGTCCTGTCGTTTAACTCTCTTTTGGGGGTTAAAGTGGGGATGCCATGGGTAGGCATGTAGGTGTGTATCAAAGGCTGTAAGCGGTTGTTTCTCGGCGGTTTTTTAAATATTAATATTGAATTAATTTTTCTTAGGTAAACTTTAAGTCTTTTATGGGATTAGACTTGTTAGTTAAGTTAATTTATTGAATTAGATTTAATTGTTTATTGCTCAAATGCTTAAAATTTAAATTATTTGCAATTTTTAAGTTTACAAGTTTTAAAAGAAAAGTTAAATTTAAATTTCAACTAGGTGTTTAAGATAATGCGAAAATGCTTTAATAAAAACATTGATTTCAATATTCTTATATATACATAAAACTGCTGATTTATAAGTGATTGAAAAGCTTTATAATCAGTGGTTTTATTTTAATTTTAATATTATTTAATGCAACTTTTATCAAAATTTATTTTTGTAGGTAAAGTAACTTTATGTATTGCATTAAAATAAATATAAATATATTTCCTTTTTTGTAATAAGGTTAAATGGGAAAAATGGGGGTGTAAAATGTCTAAGTTTAATAAAAATAAAAACGAATCAAAAATAACTGAAAGTGCGTGCGGTTGTGTAGCGTATGAATTGGATGACAAATTAAAACTTTTATCAATGGCAACTACATCTTTTTTTGGTGAAGATAAGTTTTATGGTGATACATCTTATCCTATTGTAGATCTTGCAAGAAAGTTGGTGGAAAGTGGTAAGGGACAATTTGTTGCAAATTTGGCGGTATATTTAAGAAAGGAGATGCATTTAAGAAGCGTATCACAAGTGTTGGTTGCAGAACTTGCAAACATAAACGAAGGCAAGGCTTTTGTGCAATATGCGTGTGGTGGAGTTATAGAACGTGCGGATGATATAACTGAAATACTTGCCTATTACATTGATAAGTTTGGTAAACCTATTCCAAACGCATTAAAGAAAGGGCTTGCGAGTGCAATGAATAAATTTGATGAATATCAATTTGCTAAATATAATAGAAAGGGTAAGGCTATAACCTTTGTTGATGTTTTAAGGCTAACGCACGCAAAGGCAAAAGATGAAAATCAAAATAAAATATTCAATGCAATAATTAATGACACTTTAAAAACACCTTACACTTGGGAAACTGAGTTGTCAACAAAAGGTAACACTAAGGAAGTGTGGGAAAAACTTATTGCCTCAAACAAGTTGGGATATATGGCATTGCTTAGGAATTTAAATAATATTATAAATGTAAATCCTAGTAGTTTAGATAAGGCATTAAGTGATTTGGCAGATGAAAATGCTGTTAAAAAGAGTAAAGTGTTGCCATTTAGGTTTTACACGGCATATCTTAAAGTTAGTGCAAACAACAATTTTTCATCTAAGGTGTTTGATGCTTTGGAATCTGCAATAGAGGCGAGTGTTGGCAACATTGAAAAGTTGAAGGGTAAAACTCTGATTGCTATTGATGTTAGCGGTTCAATGAATAGCAAACTTTCAGCAAGAAGTGATGCGATGTATGTTGATATTGCAAGGGTTATGGGTGCAATGGCGAATAAGATGTGTGAAGATAGCATTGTCGTTACTTTTGATGATAGGCTAAAAGTTGTAACATTTGCCAACTCAAACGGCATTATTTCTAATGCGGATAAAATTGAGGCAACGGGTGGTTGCACATTTTGCAATTTGCCTATTGAATATATTTTGCAAAATAAGATTTTTGTTGACCGTGTCATTATGGTTTCGGATAATATGTGTAATGCATCTTTCTATGATGAAACTTATGATTTGTTTAATGATTTTACTAGGTGTACACCAACTAAAATGGTTATGGACAATTACAGGAAAGAGATAAATCCAAAAGCATTTTTCCATATGATAGATTTGGGGGGATATGGCACAAGTGAAATAAATGTCAAAGAAAAGTTGTGTAACTTAATTTTGGGTTGGGATGATAGCATTTTGAACTATATTCCTATGTATGAAAATGGGCTAGACACACTTGTTAAAGAAGTTGATGAATATCATATAAATAAATAAAAATTTAATTAGATGCAATTTTAATAATGAATTTGCATCTTTTTTCTATCAAAATTTTAGAAATAATTGCATTTTTCTACAAGTTATTGTAATATATATTTATATAAGTCTAGTAAAAGCATTTTAACAAAAGATAAATTTTAATTTTTAGTAAAATTATTAAATATTTTCTTTATGAATGAATAAACTAGCATTAGATACTTTAATTTTACGCAATATGCATTGTTAAATTAAAATATAATTTATTTGCAAAATTATAACAATTAAGTCAGCGTAAATAGAGTAGAGTGATTAGCCTTATAGTGTGAAGAAATGTTCATATTTTAAGGTGAATGTTTGTAAATGTGCTAATTTTAACATAACCACATATGTTTACATATAATCAAATTTGCTAATCGCCAAAATATTAAAATTGTAATAATCAATTGAAAGGATAAGCTTGATATGTTTGAACTTGCATTATGCGTAAATGAATTAAATTTAGACTATTTGGAGAAAAAATTGCCATCGTTTAGGGAGCAAATTTTGTCTTTAGGTGGAATTTTTAATATATCACGCAATTTAACTAATGTTTATTTTTTAATTGCCACTGAAACGAATGAAACAGAGATAAAGGCGGTTATAGCGGATTTCATTTGTTGTTGTGTTAGGGAGAGTTTGAAAAAAGACTTTATAATGAAAAGACTGAATGTCGGTTGCAAAGATGAAATTAAAAACGAGACACTTGTTGAAGCAGTTGTAAATTTTGATAGAGTTAGTGATGATGCTTATGTAAAAAATAGAATTAAATTGAGCGGTGAATTTTATATTTATTCTTTCTATATGTTTAAACTTGCTGAACTTAAAAACAAGTGGGAGCAACTTATTAAGGTAACAAATCAAAGCAGTGCATTTTTAAAAAATGATGACATCTATTTAGAGGTGGTTAAGTATTTGATAGATGGCATAGATATGGGAGAAAATGCAACAATAGAAAAAGTGAATAACACTTATGTAACAACGACTGATAAGTCAAATTTGTTATGTAAAATTGATAATAAAAAGAA
>DJPS01000002.1 GCA_002438625.1 Christensenella sp. UBA6406 | reverse complement strand
CACCTTATTTTTAACTAATTTTAAACAATTTTATGTTTTTTATCCGTTAATTATTAACACAAATTTTTATGAATAAAAAAAGTTATCCACACTTTTTACCTTTTTGTGGATAACTTTTTCCAATATTTTTTATGTTAATTTTGATTTAAATGGTTTAAATTTTAAATTTATTAGGATATCAAAATATACAACAATTTGAAAATACGGCAAAAAAAATAATAGATAATTAACGAGAGCATTTTCACTGTCTCTTATCTATTATTTTCTAATTTTAGTTGAACTATTTATTCGTACAGCTCTTTAATTCTATCTGTATATTTAATTACTTTATTTTGTGCTTTGTAGTCATTAATGTAAAGCATTTTAACTTCATCGCACTTGTCTTGTCTTTTCATAATTGTTTCTAAAATTTCATCAAATATAGTTTTATTTCCGTGAAGAGTTGTGTAAGTATTATCTAAAACTAAGCAAACTTCATCAGCATTTTGAGTAGCTTCAATATTAACAATATCACCAGTATATTGAATAATATGATAGCCATAATCAGACAAAACTAGTCCAGAAATTGCACCAACAACACCTGCCGTTTGTAATTCTCTGCTTGCATTTGTAAATGATTCAACCATATTACTTCTAGTTAAATCATCATCTTTTTCTACGCCAATAACATAGTCTCTGCTCTTGTTTTGAATGCCTGTATCTGAATTATACTTATACACAAACTTGTTATAAGCCTCAGCCTTCTCTTTTGCTGTTACGCAACTATTAACGGCATTTTGAATTTCTAACAAAATTTGTTCTGCTGTATAACTATTGTCAGTTACATTACCATTTTCATCAATAGCATTAACTTTAATTTCTTTTGCCAAATTTTCCTTAAACAAGTCATAATCTTTTTGAGTTATTGCACCTTGTTCTAAAAGTGTTTTTTGTGCATCTAACTCTGCTTTTTGCTCATCACTAAAAGCAAGCAAAATGTTTGAAACATAGAAAAATTCGTTTTCAACTGGATTGTAATACATTCCTTCTGTGCTGTCTAGCACATCCTTAACATATTGTTCATAGCCTGCACCAACCAAATCGTATTTACCCTTGTTTTCATTTACAATTCTATAATACTCTTCCATAATCATTTGAGTATTAATAGATTTAATTATTTCATCATCATATTTTTCATCCAATGCTGAAATGAAAGCATTGTCTACAACATTTTTAAAATGCTTTTCTAGTGCTTTTTCTAACACTTCATCATTGCTTAATTTTTTGAATGATTCAAATTGAGATTTATAGTCAATAGCAATTCTTTTCAATGCTTCATTGCCAACATCTTCAAACTCAGGAACCCATTGCTTTTTAAATTGAGAAAGCAAATCTATTTCCTTATTATCCAAATAATCTTTTACAATTTGAACATAATCCGCATTAATTTCAACATTATCATCGCTTTCAACCGCTTGGATTTCATAGTCTGGGTTTTCACTTGTTCCAACATTTACAAGTTTGCCTTGCTTTTCAAATTCGGTGTAAGTTGTTTTCTTATCATCACTTGCTGTTGGTTTTGTTGTCTTTCTATCCCATTCCGCCCTAACTTTTTCTTCATAGTTTTCTACTAATGAATTGAAATAAGTTATAGTTTCATTAACTGTTGAATGCATTTGCTCCTCAGTTAAGACTAATTCATTTTTTCCTTTTTGAGATAATATTGCAGAATTAATTAAACTATTTAAGCAATAATCAACTGCTTGCTTTGCAGTGTAACCATTGCTTGTTAAAGTTGAAGCATAGTTGTTATACATTACAAGCAACTCTTCTTTTGTTACTTCAACTGTCCCTACTTTTGCCACCACTTCGTTTAAGTACTTATCTTGGTCTAGCACAAAAAGGCTACAACCTGATAAACAACTGAACATAGTGATAAAGCAAATCATTAAACATGCTATTCTTTTTTTCATCTAAAACTCCTTGAAATATTCTTGCCATATTGCATTATGCTATACATTATACAAAAAAAATTTGATTTAAGCAACTACTTTTGATAATTTTAGCAAAAATTTAATTAAAGTATTTTGTCTTTCTGCCACAGAAAGCGATTTTTCTATTATAAATCGGTAATCTTTTGCCGTTTCCCCCCTAATTTCGGGGAACTGCTCTGCCACAACTGCTTTTGCCTTTTCCACCTTTTTCGCATCATCATCGTAAAATTCAATTAAAGATGCAAATTCATTAATTGCAATTTTTTTAACAGCACAAACTTTTGCCAAATTCTTAATTAAGCCAACTTTTATAAGTTGCTCCACTTCTTTTGGCAACTTACCATAGGCATCAACCAAAACTTTTACCTTTTCTTCGGCATCTTTTGGAGTTGATATCATTGATATATCATTATACAACTTCATCCTTTCTACCTCACTTGCAATGTAACTATCTGGAGCATAGGCAGGAATGGCAATTTCAATCTTAACATCACGTAATATTTGGTCTTGCTTGCCTTCGCTTTCAAGAATTGCCTCTTCTAATAATTTGCAATATAAATCATATCCAATTTTCTCTATATGCCCGCTTTGCTGTGCACCAAGAAGAGTGCCCGCACCCCTTATCTCTAAGTCTCGCATTGCAATTTTAAATCCACTTCCTAAATCGCTAAACTCCTTTAACGCCTCTAATCTTCTCATTGCTACATCGCTTATAATTCTATCCTTATCGTATGTGAAATAAGCAAAACTGCTTCGGTTGCTTCGCCCAACCCTACCACGCAGTTGATAAAGTTGACTTAGCCCCATTGCATCTGCATTTATCACAATCAATGTGTTTGCCGTAGGCAAATCTATGCCGTTTTCAATTAATGTCGTTGCAATTAAAATTTGAACTTCTTTTGCATATAATTTAAGCACAATGGATTCAAGCGTATTTTTATCCATTTGCCCGTGGGCAACTTCTATGCTTGCATCTGGAAGCAACTGTTGCACTTCTTCCTCTAATTGATATATACCATCAACCCTATTAAATACAATTAAAACTTGTCCACCCCTTGACAATTCTCTACGACACGCTTCCGCCAAAATTTGTGGCGAATATTCGCACACAATAGAAGTGATTGGCAAACGAGTTTTTGGTGGGGTTGTAATTAAACTTGTGTCCCGTACACCAATAAGCGACATATGCAAAGTTCTAGGAATAGGAGTTGCAGATAATGTTAATACATTTATATTTTCTTTTAGCCTTTTAATCTTTTCCTTGTCTGCAACGCCAAATCTTTGCTCTTCATCTAAAATTAAAAGCCCTAAATCTTTAAACTTAACATCATCGCTAAGCATCCTATGAGTTCCGCAAACAATGTTCACTTCACCACTTGCCAACTTCTTAATAACTTCATCGTTTTCCTTAGCAGTGTTAAACCTTGAAAGCTTTCCAACCTTTACCATAAAATCTTTCATTCTATTTTGTACGCTTACAAAATGTTGATGACACAAAATTGTTGTTGGTGCTAAAAACGCAACCTGCTTTCCATCTAAGATAGTTTTGAATGCTGCCACCATTGCAACCTCAGTTTTTCCAAAACCTACATCCCCGCATATCAGCCTATCCATAACTTTTCCGCTTTCCATATCTGCCTTAATGTCATTAATGGCATCGTTTTGGTCTTTGGTCAATTCAAATCCACACGCCTTTTGAAATTCATCAACCAAATAATTGTCCGCACTATATTTATACCCTTTTAACGCTTTTCGCTTTGCATAAAGTGCCTTTAAATCAAATGCAAGTTTCTTTAAACTTTCTTTTGCCTTTTCTTTCGCTTTTTTAAATTGCTCGCCACCCAATATGTTAAGTTTTGGTGTTTCTTCACTGCCTAAATATTGAGATATTTCATCCGTATGCTCAGTTGGCAAATAAAGCACATCACCTTTTGCATATTCTATTACAATATAATCTTTTTCGCAAAAACCTAAGCTCATTTTCTTTATGTCTATGCACTTTCCTATTCCTTGTGTAGAATGCACAACATAATCGCCAATTTTAGGCAAATAAAACACCCTTGCTTTCTGTGCTTGATTTGTCTGCTTAGCAACTTCTCTAAATAAACTCTCTTTACTTATAACAACAAACTTCTCTTGCATAAAACCAACACTATAAGCAATGTCGCACTTTAAAATATTGATAAAATTTAATTTTATTTCATTTTCAATATTCTCATTATTTTCAGTAAAACAACCGCTAGAAATGCCACTATTTAACACATTCCCACTTTTTGCATCAGTTAAATTTTCGTCATTTTCATTGCACCTTATTTCATTAAATGAAAAACCAAAATTTTTAAGCATTTGCTTTAATATTTCGCATTGCTCCACAGTTTCATAGCACAAAAGCGTTGTAAATCGTTGATTGATAAAATATTGCAAATCACTTTTTAATATTTCATCGTTATTGACATAGTTGCCTAAAACCACATTTGACAAACTTACAGCATTATCAGCCACAAACATAGGATTTTTAACATCTAAATTAACAAAACCTATAACACATTGATTTGCCTTTATAAGAATATCATTCATTCCTATATAAAAATTTAAATGTTTCTTTGTTAAAATATTTTCTTCTATTCGCCTTAGATTGTCATTTATTAATTGCAAACTTGCCTCATTTGCTAAATCGTAAACCCTTTTAGGCTCATCAATAGCAACAATTCCGCCACCAAACCATTCTACAAAACTACTGCAAAAATCGCTATATGACGGCAAAGCAAAAATAAGTGAATTATCTTTAATTCCATTTAAAGCTTTGTCTTTTATTGCTGGCTCGTTATCCAAATAAGCCAAATCTTTTTCATCCACACTTCCTAAATTAAAAGTAAATGGGCAAATTGCAACATCGCTCAAATCTTCTTTATTTGCATAAGTTGATAAATCAATAGTTTTAATAGATTCAACATCATCACCCCAAAAATCAACCCTTACTGCACAATCATAACCAATAGGGAAAACATCTAAAATGTCGCCCCTTATAGCAAACTCGCTTGGGTTTTCCACTCTCTCCACACGCTTATAACCTAAATTTAAAAGCCCAAATTTAAGCGAACTTAAATCGTACTTCCCATTAACTTTTAACCTTATTATTTCTTCATTATACGTGCTTCTTTTGGGCAATCTTTGTAAAAGTAAATCAGGCAAAATTATAACTACATCAATTTTATCTAGTGCAATTTGACTAAGTACATAACAATATGCTTCCATAATTTCATTAGAAGTTGCTTTATATGAAATTATATCAAGCACTTGCGACAATATTAAAACTCTTTTGCCCAAACTTGAAAACTGCTTTTCAATCATCCTTGCTTTAATTAAAGAAGTAGCAACATATAGGATTTTCTCATCAAACTCGCTTAGCAAAAAAGCCCGCTCCGCATCTTGCAAATTACGGACGGTTACTTTTTGCTTATCTTTTACACTTTTATTTATGCTGTCAATTTGATTGCTTTTTAATTTGTATATCATTTGATAGAACATTCCCTTCTATTATTTTATTCTTAATCACTTCTAGTCCTTCAATAATTGCTTCATCAATTAATGGAATTTTGTATGGGTCAATCTTGCTTAAAACATAATCTGCTAAATCCATTTTCGCATCTTTGCCTGCCCCTATCCTAAGTCTTGGAATTTCATTAGAGCCAATAACTTCAATTATGTTTTTCATTCCCCTATGAGTGCCACCACTGCCACTTGCACGATACCTAAACTTTCCTGCATCTAAATCAATATCATCGTAAACGACAATAACATTGCTCTTTTTTATTTTAAATTTACGCATAACTTCATCAACTGCATTGCCACTTAAATTCATATATGTTGTAGGTTTAACAAGCACAACTTCTTCATCGCCAATTTGTCCAAACGCTAAATTTGCTTTGCATTTTTCAGTATCAAACTTTATATTTAAATCCTTTGCAAGCCTGTCCACTGCTTTAAATCCAATATTGTGATACGTGTTGTTATATGCTCCACCCACATTTCCTAATCCAACTATTGCGTACATTTCAATTTCTCTCCTTTGTCCTTTATTCACTTTACTTTTTAAGCCAATTTTAATCTTAAACTTGTCCAATTAAAAATTAAATAAATAATTTTTTATTTATATATTGATTTTATTCAATTTAATTATTCAATTCATTCTTTTATTGTTCTTCCGCTACATCTTTAATAAATATATTTTGCCTTACTTTTTGCTTTACTCTGCCAATCGCAAACGAACCGCTTTCCAAATCTTCTGTAACCGTTGTCCCTGCTCCAATAAAACAATCATCGCCAACAACAAGCGGAGCAATTAAGTTGCTATTGCTACCAACAAAAACATTTTGCCCCACCTTGCATTTATGTTTGTTTTTACCATCGTAATTACAAAACACAACCCCACACCCTAAGTTGCAGTTATCACCAATCTCAGCATCTCCAACATAGGTTAAATGGGCAACCTTTACATTTTTACCTAAAAGCGAATTCTTTATTTCAACAAAATTACCAATTTTACAGTTGCTTCCAATCACGCTTTCTTTCCTAAGTCTTGCAAATGGTCCAACAACACAATTTTCGCCAATCTTTGCCCCTTCTATATAATTATAAGGCAATAATTCGCAGTTAGAGCCAACTTCACTTTCTCCCATAATTATATTACCAAACCAAACGCTTGCCCCAGCAAAAACTTTAACCCCTTTTTCAATGTAAATACCGTTTTTATTATAGCCAGAACAAAATGATTTTTTAAATTTAATTTTTTTGATTTTCATATAAATATTATATAAATCACTTCTACTTAAAGTTCCAATTAAAACAGCAAAATTAAAACTAAAATATGCAAAATATTTTAATCATTTTTTGGCAAAACTTTTGTGTATGGTTCTACCACAGCGTTCGGTTGCACCTTTGCACTTTCTATATATGCCCCTTTAAGCACAGCATTTTCGCAAATATAACTGTCCTTTATAACATTGTTAGGATAAAGCACCGCCCCTTTTTCTATAAAAGTTTTCCCTAAAATATTGTTATTAGGATACACTACAACCCCCGCTTGCAACTCTACCTCAGCCTCAATATAAGTGGAATTTATATCCACAATTTGCACACCATTTGTTATATGATAAGCCATTATTCTTCTCTTCATAATTTGCATTATATTATTTAGATCTGTCGCATTCGTAATAGGCATAAAATCTTCACCATTCTCGTTTCCAATTTCGGGAGCAACAACACTTTCCGCATTTCTCAAAAAAGCAGTGTCAAATATATAACCACGCTTAAAACGCCTTACTCTTTGCCTTTTATAAATAAAATCATTCACCAAATCAACAAGCGTTGCGTGCCTTATCAGCGGAGTTTCACAATACAATGCTATCGTAATCGCCTCGTTTCCTAAATATGGTTTAATCAAGTCCACAATATTGTCGCTAAGCCCATATTCAACCACTTTACAAGGAAACTCTCCCGCACTTGAAACAGCCCATTCTTTAACAGTTTTACCATAGCAATTTATTTCACTTACAAGTTTTATACCATCAAAACTAAAATTTCGCCTAACTAAAACAATTAGCCTAACGCTTAAATCTTCCCTTATTGGCATACTTTCTACACGCTTATCTAAAACTTTTTCATCTATAACCATAGCCCAACACGCCCCCTTAACATTATTTAATAAAATCCAAAATTAAAACTTTATATGATTTTATCATATTTATTAAATTTTTTCAATATTTTTAAAAACTTTATACATTATTTTTATGCAAATTTATTTAATAATGAAATTAATAAAATTTAAGATTAAAACAAAAAGCGGAAAAGATAATTTTCATCTTCCCACTTAAACTGCATCGTGTTTTTCTATCTTGCCCCATTTGATGAAGAATTGCTAATCAACTTCTTTGCTTCTTCTACAATCCTAACAGAGATTGGGAAACCAGCATCATAAGAAAGTGCTAAATATTTATGAGATTTTTCAACATCAACCTCAAACCCACTTTCGCCCCTAGCATAAACAATAGACATAATGCACATAGCCCTTATATCGCCATCTTCCGCACCTTGTTCCACAATGTTTAACGCCTTAATTCTATCTTCCTCAGTTTTTGCATCCATAAATGCCTTTAAGCCAACATCAGTTTTAGCAAACGGAGAACCCAACTTAAATGCCTTATCTAGCATTTCCTTTGCCTTAGCCTTATCCACCGCAACATCATCACCATTACCATATTCAAGCATAGTTGAATAAAAATACAAAGCATTTGGATTGTTATTGCCTGCAAGCAACTTTATAAGTTCTACGCCCTTTTTCACATTTTCTTTACAACCAACGCCATTTAAATAGCAAAGTGCAGTCCTAAAAATCGCAACCGAATCACCCAACTTGCTCGCCTTTAATAGGCTCTTAAACCCATCTTCCGCTTTACCTTGCTCAAACATACAAACAGAATATTCAAGCATTGCATTATGGTCATTAGCATTGCTCGCTTTTAACCAATGCTTTTCAGCAAGTGTTTCGTTTTCATCAATTTTATAGCCAACATATTCACAACAGGCCAACCTATACACATCATACGCACTCGCACTTTCCGCATCAACAGTTTTAGGCTCAAAATTATCAAATTCTTCCGTATCGCCTAACATAAAATGCGTTTTAATTTCATTATAAACAATGCTCAATGCAGATTTATAAAGTTCATCAATAAAATCTTGATTTATCTTCACTTCTTTATTATTAAATTTGTTATCTTGCATCAATTCCCTCCAATATTATGATTTATTATTCTTAGTTACTTTTACTTTTTGCACCAATCTATTTAAAATCCCCACAAACAAACTATCACATAACTTAATTAAAAGCAACTTAATCTATAGTTAATTATACCACATAAAATCTTTATTGTCTAGCAAAATTTAATTTTTTAACTGATTTATAAAATTTAATAACTAAAAAAATGTGAGCCTTCAAAATTCTTCATTTTAATGTCTCACAAATCAATTTTTATAACGTCTAATTATAGCATTACTTTTATTTAATTAAAAACCACGCTGTCTGTTTATTTCATATAAACAAGTTGTTGTCGCACAAGCAATATTTAATGAATCTATCCCGCTTCTCATTGAAATCTTTACAAAATCATCCGCATTTTCATTATAGAATTTACACAATCCATCCGTTTCATTTCCCACCAATAATAAAATTGGTCTATTAAAATTATAATCTTGCAATCTGCTATCCGTTTGCAAAGATGTTGCAACAACTTTTAAATCATTAAATTCACTTTTTAAATTATTGACTAAATTGATAAATTCATTATTACTTGAAATAAATGTTATTGGAAGTTTAAAAAATGAACCCATTGATGCCGTTATTACGGTGTGATCGCAAATATCAACCCCATGTCCTGAAAAATAAATATGCTCTACATTCAATGCATCACAACTTCTAATTATTGTGCCTAAATTTCCCTTTTTTGATGGCCTATCAAGTAAAACAAAAATAGGATTGTTTGAATATTTTTTCAAAGTAGAAGATTTCATTTTAATAATCGCCAATATTTCACTAACTTCATCTTTATCACTTAATTTGTTCATCAATTCGGAAGATAAAACATAATTAAAATTCGCTTTATTTATAATTCCTTTCGCCCAATCTGACAACTTTGTGTCACTAGCATAAATAAATGCCTCAATTTCCCAACCAAAAGTTATAGCATCTTTAATATTTTGAACACCCTCAACAAAAAACAATTTCATTTGTGCCCGTTTATTTCTGTTTTCTTTAAGTGCAACAATTTGCTGATAAGTCGCATTTTCTTTACCAATGTTGATAATTTTCATTTTTATCCTACTTCTCCATTTTCTTTGCCGACATCTACACTCTTATCTTTCATATTTAATGTTCTAAGAGAATTTAAAATTGCAAGAATGGTTACGCCCACATCAGCAAACACAGCAAGCCACATTGTTGCAAAACCAAAGATATCTAAAAGCAAAATAGCAAATTTAATGCATAAAGCAAAGCACACATTTTCCGTTATTATTCGCATTGTCTTTTTCGCACCTTTAATAGCAAGCGGAACTTTTGATATTTCATCGTTCATAATCACAACATCACTCGCTTCTTTGGCACAATCTGCACCAAAACCACCCATAGCAATGCCTATATCGCTCGCAGTTAAAACTGGTGCATCATTTACGCCATCACCAACATAAACAACTTTGCCACCACTTTGTCTTTCGCTCTTAATTAAGCCTTCAACTTTTTCCACCTTTTGATTAGGTAAAAGTTCGCCATAGCTTTCATCAAACCCCAAACTTTCGCCAACCATTTTAACTACATCTGCCCTATCACCTGATAAAAGCACAGACTTCTTTATTCCCAAACCTTTTAATTTGCAAATTGATTTAGATACATCATTTTTAACTTTATCTTTAAGAACTATGTAACCCAAACATATGCCATCCTTTGCAAGATAAATTATTGTGCCACCATCTTTTGCCTTTTGAAACTTAATGTGCTTATTCTCAAGCAACCTATCAGAACCCGCATAAATGTAACCACCATTAATTTGCCCATAAATTCCATATCCAGCAACTTCCTTAACATTTATCGCACTTTCACTTAACAACTTAAAGCAATCAGTTTCACCATCTTTTCCCGCATTTTTACGGCTTATTTTTGCATCTTTTTCACATTTTTCACAATATGTTTTAACCGCCAACCCCAAAATATGATTACTATATTTTTCAATAGCATAAATATAGCGGATAAAATCATATTCTTTTATGCCATATGGCACAACTTTAACAACTTCAAACTCACCACTCGTAAGTGTCCCAGTTTTATCAAAAGCAACCACCTTAGACTTTGCTAACGCCTCTAAATAATTGCTTCCTTTTATAAGCACACCTTGCCTTGATAAGCCACCAATCCCCCCAAAGAAACTAAGTGGCACAGAAATAACAAGTGCACAAGGGCAACTCACAACAAGGAATATCAATGCTTTTTTAAGCCATTCCAGCGTATCCATTCCACACAAAACAGGAATAACAAAAAGTAACAACGAAATCACACAAACCACAGGCGTATAAAATTTGGCAAACCTGCTTATAAAATGCTCACACTTAGACTTGCGACTTGTCGCCTCCTCCACCATTTCCAAAATCTTGCTTACAGTGCTATCACAATATTCCGCGGTCGCCCGTGCGTAAATAACTCCATCCTTGTTAATGCTTCCGCTTATAATTTTATCCCCAACACTCACAAATCGTGGGCAACTCTCGCCCGTTATAGTTGATGTATCTAAACTGCTTTGCCCTTCAACAACTTCCGCATCAACTGCTACCTTTTCGCCCGCTTTAATTAAAAGCAAATCACCAACTTTAACATCGTAAATTTCCTTTCTTTCGCAAACACCATCAACAATCACATTCGCATATTCTGCCTGAATGTCCATAAGTTCAGCAATAGAACGCCTTGACTTGTTCACCGCACGACTTTGAAGCATTGTGCCAATATTATAAAGTAGCATAACAAAAATTGCTTCCCTATAATCTTGCAAACATATTGCACCAATAGATGCAAGTCCCATAAGCGTATTTTCATCAAAAAAGTTTTTATGTGCAAAATTTAAAGCAACTCGCCACAAAACTTTCGCACCAACAAGCAAATAACTTGCAATATAAAATGTAACCCTTATATATTCACTTTTAAACGGCACAAACCAACCCACGCACAAACAAATTATTGATAACGCAATTAATATGTAATTATAATTTATCCTTTTTTTCATTGAATTTCCCTTAAACTCTTTTCCTACTTTATATATGCAAAAAAAATAATGCAAAAATTTATATTCTTCTAACTCTAACTTCTGGGTGATATCTATGCACAATTTTAGTGCAAACTTGAACAAACATATCAGGGTCATTCTCCCCTATCTCAGCAGTTAGTTTTGAAAGCACAAAATTTAAAACAACATTGCTAGTTTGTGGCAACTTTGATATATCTTCTTCAATTAACCCTGCACACGCAGCACAGTCTAGCCCATCCATTTTAATGATAATCTTCATTTTAACCCACCTTTAAAACATTCCCAAACACTCACACACTCTCAGAAACAAAAAAAGCAGTTCACTAAAATCGCATAACATTTGAATGTCCATTCAACTAATTTTATGCTTTTACACAACAAAAGTCAACCACTTTTTAAATTTTTAAGCCAAATTACGCCCCAATTCCTTGAATAAGAAGTTTTTTAACATTGTAAGCAAACTCATTATAATTTTTTATATTATAATTTGCATCTAATTCAGCCAATTTTATTTCTAAATCATTTTGCATTTCTTGTAACTTTGAAACAATATTGAAAACATTGTCGTATGTTAAATTATTCAAATCATAATCACTTAAATTATAATTAAAATTAGCAGAAAATTCTTCCAAATTAACCACAACATTTTCAAAATCTTCACTTGCAACTTTATCCATATTCCCACTATCAGCATAAGGAGTTAATATATTGATTAAATTCTTAACATTACTCATCTTGCTTTCAACCGCAACTTTTAATTCACTCGTTAAAACTTCTTCATAATGCTCTATATATTCTTTTGAATTCATCTCAACACTTTTTTCTTCACTAAATGTTACTTCATAGTCATTTAAAGAAAAGTTTTTAACCATTATTGTTGCATTATATTTCTCAGAAATAGAATTAACAACACTGCTAAGTTTCTCTTTTATCATCTTGTAAGAATAATCGCTTGAAAAAGCACAATTTAAAACCAGTACATTATCTTCTTCACTTAATCTTAAATTAAATTTTAATTCCGCAATCTTTTCAATTACATCATACAAGTCTTTTGATATAAAATTCTCTTTCGCAACATATATTGCACCTTTTTCATTATATACTTCTATGTTTGAAACTTTTCCACTGCTATCTAACTCAACCTCGCAAATCGCATCTCCACGCAAAAATATTTTACAACTCTTATTGTCTATTCCTAGCACAGATGCAATTATAAAATAACTAGCAAATATAAGCATAACCATAGCAATCAGCACAAACGCAAAAACAATCACTTTACTCTTTAAAACATCATTTTCATTAATTAAACCACTTTTTTGCTTCATATTCATAAATTTCCTATCCATTTTTAATCACAACCTTAAATCAAGTTTTATCTAAACACTCATCTTTACTGTTCTTATCACATAAATACAAAAGCGCATACTCATTAACCATTTTAGCAAGTTGTGCTTGACCTTTCTCTGTTAAATGCTCGCCATCACACCCAACTTCACAGCCAAAAGCGGAAATAAATCTAAATTTCATTTGCTTTGCATATTTATATAGCAAGTTATTTAAATTCTTAGACTTATCCTCCGCTCCTTTATAATATTTTTTCGTTATAGGCGTACTTTCAATTATTTTAGGCAGAGCATTATAACAAAGTTTTTAGCACAATATTTCATATTGTTTATAAGCAAATTTAAATCCCTAACTATATTTTCAGCACTTTTGTTAAATGTAGAACGCATATCATTTGTTCCAAGCATAATAAATGCCACATCAAATTTATCTTTTACATCTTTTCTTATAGTCATTAATGCATTTGAATCTTTTATATTAAGATTATCTGCATTAACACATCTGCCAACCTTTGCATTTACACACAAATCACCAAATTTTTTAAGCGGAAACCACCACATTTGATTTTCTTTAAAGTTTTCCCATACAGCATTAGAACTATAACCATACAACGAAGGCACATAGCCCCAAGATATAGAATCTCCATAAACTAAAATTTTCATCCATTTCACCCCTTCTTTAATTTTAATTAATTTAGAATTGAATTTTATTTTAATTTTGATATAATATTTAAAATTAAATTAGAACAATTTTCCGCCAAAAACTTAGCACTGTTTAAAACTTCATTATGATTTAAATTTTCTTTAGACATCCCTTCCGCCAAATTAGAAATATAAGCAAGTGCAAGCACATCCATTTTTAAATACCTTGCCATAATTACTTCTTGCACAGTGCTCATACCAACACAATCCACCCCCAATGTCCTAAGCATCCTAACTTCACTAGCAGTCTCATATGTCGGGCCCAAAACTTGTGCATAAACACCTAATTTATGATTAATTTTAAGTTTTTTCGCTTCTTTTTCTGCAATTTCAATTAAATTTCCGCTTAAAGCATTTCCCATTGATACAAAAATAGGATATTCATCAGTAGGTTTTAATCCAGCAAGAGCATTTCTCCCTGTTAAATTTATAACATCATTAACAATAACAACATCTCCTTGCCTATAACCCAAATTAACGCCACCACACGCATTTGTAATCAAGCAAGTCTTAGCACCTAAACAAGACAAAACTTGCAACCCCATCGTTGTTTCAAACGCACTATAACCTTCATACATATGAAAACGCCCTTGCATAACACCAAACTTTACGCCTTCAAACTCGCAAAAAACAAACTTACCCTTGTGCCCCTTTACACTGCAAGTTGGCATACCTTCAATTTCTCTATAAGGAATTTCATATAATATTTTTACTTTTTTTAGACACTCATTCCATCCACTTCCCAAAATAACAGCAACTTCAATTTTCAAATCTCCAACAACATTTCTAATTTGACCAACAATTTTATCCATATTTTCCATAAACAAAAAACTCCCACACAACTTAAACTACAACTAACTACGAATTATTTTACCATAAAAATCAATAAAAAACTAGAAATTTATGTAAAAAGTTGACAAATTAACATTTTATAGTTAAAATTTAAAAAGATATATTTATTTTAAGGGAAAATAACATTTATGAAAAACTACAAAACTCTATTAAAAATAGCAAACATTTTATGCATTATTGCTTGCATTATAGAATTCATATATATAGATTACGGATTTAGTTATACTTTAAATTACTTATTTACAGTAAGAGATTTTGATGGTGCTGTCCTTCAAATTTCATCATATATAGCCTTTTACTACTTTATGATTTTATGTTTTATTGTTGCTAATTTAACATTAATTTTACTATCATACAAAAAATTAAAATTAGACCGCATAAAATTTTTGGATAATCAAAATCTTTATATTTGGCTTATAATCTTAACTGGAGCATTAATGATTTTAAGTTCGCTTATAACTAAATTGATATTTATAGTTTCATTTATATTTTTAGTCTTAGGGCTTTATAATGCAAACAAGAAAATGACTATAGACGAAAAGGCAAAAAAATCTTATAATGAAGAAATTGCAATAATTGATTCACTTTATAAGTCTAATTATATAAACGAAAGCAAAATGATTAAACTAAAAGATGATGTTTATTCTAAATACTATTTAAACAAGGAAAATAATTTAAAAGACACCAACACAAACACAACTGATTCAAATTTAAAATAATTACACTAAAAATAAATTTAAAATTCAAATAAATGATTGAAAAATTTTTAATTTTTTGGTAAAATAAAATTAAGATGAAAATAACAAATTTAGAAATAAAAAATTTTAGAAACTACAATTATGCAAAAATTAATTTAGATGACAAGTTAAATGTTTTAGTCGGCAACAATGCACAAGGCAAAACAAATTTACTTGAATCTATTTTTTTGCTTGCATTAGGAAAAAGCCCACGAGTTAGCAAAGATAAAGATTTAGTTAAATGGAATTGCAATAATGCAGTTATAAAACTAACCTTACAAAAAGCGACAGGAAACACAAATATTGAAATCAGGCTATTCAAACAAGGCAAAAAAATAATTTTAATAAATGGCATTCCTATAAAAAAAATAAGCGAGTTAATGGGCATCTTAAATGTTATTTATTTCTTCCCAGATGATTTAAAGTTGATAAAGGAATCACCTAGCGAAAGGCGAAAATTTATGGATATGGACATCTGTCAAGCCTCTAAAAATTATTTTTATTTACTGCAACGCTATGAACGAATTTTAAACCAACGCAACAAACTTATAAAGCAATCTAAAAACATAGCAACACTAAAAGAAACAATTTTAATTTGGGATGAACAACTAGCAGAAACTGCATCAAAAATAATTTTAAGTAGAATAAAATTTATAAACAAACTTGCCCCAAAAGTTGCCAACTGCCACAACTTTTTAACAAGCAGTAAAGAGAACTTAGAACTAAGTTACATTGGCACAACAGGCGAAAACAGCACAGAAATAAAGGAAAAACTTTTAAACGCCTACAAAACTACAATAGATAAAGATTTTGAATTAGGTTATACGAGCATTGGTCCCCATAGAGATGACTTAAAAATAACGCTAGATGGCATAGATTTAAGAACATTTGGCTCTCAAGGTCAACAACGCACCGCATCTCTATCCCTAAAACTTGCCGAAATAGAGACATTTAAGTTTGAAACAGGCGACACTCCTATTTTACTCCTAGATGATGTTTTAAGCGAACTAGATGAAACGAGGCAACAAAAATTGATTGAAATATCAACAAAACTTCAAACCATTTTAACTTGCACAAGTTTTCCATTTAATCAAAAATATAAAAAATTTGAAATTAAAAATGGCGCAATTACAAATGCTTAACATTAAGTTAAAACATTTATAACATTAATGCGACACAAGAAAAAACAGAGAAATAAAAAATATTAAACAAATAAATAACAAACCAATCACCTAAATATTGCTGTTTATTTTATAAGCAATCTTCTGCTTAGCATTATATTTTCTAGCATATATAAAAATACATTAAATTTGTTTGCATTTTAAATTTATTTATGCTATAATCAAAATAAGCAATAAGTTGCTAATAATTAAAGGTAGGATTATATAATGAATAAAGCAGAATTTATTAAAAGTATGCAAGAGAATGGCGATTACAACTCTGCTAAGGAAGCAAGCCAAGCATATGATGCTTTCGTTGCCACTATTTTAAAAGCATTGAAAGAAGATGACAAAATTCAATTAGCAGGTTTTGGAACATTTGAAGTTAAAGAAAGAGGTAGCAGAATTTGCCAAAACCCTAAAACAGGTGAAAAAGTTGAAGTTGCAGCATGCAAAGTTCCATCTTTCAAATTTGGTGCAAGTTTTAAAGCATTAATTGAAAATCAAGACTAATTTATAAATAGAAAATCAAAATATATTTTATAAAGCAAAAAACCATTAAAGCAGTAATCTATCTCTTTATGGTTTTTTATTAAATGTAGAACTAACTCTAATTTTATTGGATATTTTGTCTTATCCTCCCATAACGTTAATTAAAAAATTAAACTTTTAAACAAAATTATACAAATAAATTATATTTTATATATCTCTATTCCCTTTATTAAATAAAACATGTAGCAATTTGAATAAAAATGCATTTAAAAATTTTTTCAATTTTTTTGAAATTTGCATATTGACAACCCCTAAATCCTGTGCTATACTTATGGTAACAAAACCAAAAAAGAGGTATAAAAAATATGGAATTAATAAATAAATATAATGAAAAGAAAGCAGAAAAAGCATTAAATAAAATTAACGAAAGAATTAAAAGAGAAGTCAAAGTAATTTACAATAGAACTGGCTACGCATCTCTAGCTATGTTAGTTAGCGGAACTTGTTTCGCAATCATAAACGAGTTAGGAGACTCTTTTAATCAACCATTACACACTGCAGCATCTTGTTTACTTTGTTCAGGAATACTTTTGGGTGCTTGGTCTATCGATGTTTCAAGAATGGAAAATATCTCAAATGAAGAAATGTGCGAAATTTTGAAGAACAAAGAAGCAATTAATGTTGACATGGAAAACGCTACACTAGAAGACTTAATGGCTAAATACAAAGATACATATGCAGAACTTTATCTAAATAGAAAAGAACTTGGTAGAAGCGAATTTAAGAAACAAGAAGCAGATTTAAAGGCATCATATACAAACAAATTTAACGCAATGAACGCTGAAAGAAATGCCTAATGAAAACTAAATAGTTTAAGATTAAAATATTTACAAAACAAAAAAACATTGATTTGCAACAAAGTCAATGTTTTTTATTTATTTTTATTCTTTCTCTTTAATAAGTCATCTCCCACACTCACTAAAAAAAATACAAAGTACAAAATTAATAATTTCGCAAAATTAAAGGTTCAAAAATAATGCATGAACAACCTGATTGCCATAACCTATTACACTTATAGTTTACCCTACCCCTTTTACAATTTACACATTTCCATTATATTTTTACACATTTCATTTCCTATTTTTTCAATTTAAGAAAACAAATAATATTAAAAGTTTTGTATTACTTGATTTTAATTTTTTATTATGCTACAATGTAAATGTATGAATAAATTATCAAAAAAGGAGTTAAATAAATGAAAAATATTAGAATTTTAACGCTTATTTCAAGCATAATTGACATAGTTATTGGATTAGCACTTGTTATAATGGGATTAATTGTAATTATAAAGGGTGTTGACATACCTGATGATACAGGCGTTGCGGGGGCTTTTGGTGTTGCGATTGTTTATGCTATTTTAATTGCTTTAAGCATGATTGGAATTGGCATTGGAATAGTTTTTTTAAGTTATGGCATAACATTTTTAATTTTATCTATTAAGCAAACAAAAAATTCAAAGAAAAAAGGCAAGGCGTTTTTTGTTGTTGCTATAATTGAGTACATTATTGCAGGACTTTCATTAGTTTCAATTATTTTCAACAGTTCCATTTGGTATGCATCTATTGCAGTTTCAGCAATTTTAGTGGCAACGGCAACTTTAAAAATTGTTGATGCACATAAAATGAAAAAAGAGAAAATGCTAGAAAAGCCAACGGAACAAGTTACAATGATTGACACAGCAGAAAATATTTAAATTTGTTTGGGTTGTTTAATCTATACAATTTGCAAAATTAATTAATAAGTAAAATTTAAGGTTAACCTATCTTGCTCAATAATTTTACTAATCTAATCTTTTGCAATAAAACAGGAGATAAAATGCGAATTTATGATTTTGTGGAAAACGAGATATTTTTGCGAAAAGGCAAAATAAGGCTGAATAGCGAACAATATAAAGTTATTTATGTATTGACTAATTTTAATATAATCTTAGTTTCTAATGTTAGACCAGTTGTTGCGGTGCAAGATCCAAAAACTGAAATTATTCCACAGAAAAGCATTGATTTAATAAACGGCAAGCCACATATAGAAAGACACGGATGTGTTTTATATTTAAACATAAATAATTGTGAAAGAGAGTTGATTTTTTACACGAATAAAGAAGCACGACAATTTATTAAAATAATTAGCAAAACTTTAAAAGGTAAAAAAGTAAAAAATGCTATATATGATAAAGATGCGAGAACGCTTGCCCTATTGTTCCAAGAAATACATTTGATTAATGGAACGGCAACCCTAACCAAAATATTTGGTAAAAATGTGGGGGTTGACACTCCACCCAAAAGAACGCTTAAACAAAGGCTTTATTCTCAATCTGTTTATCTATTTTTCAAAAAAATTTTTAAACGAAAAAAATAGCCATTGAAATTATTATTTTAACTTCAATGGTTTTTCTTTATTCTTATCATCAAAATTTAATAAATATTTTTTACAGCAAAATGACTTTAAATATTAATTTATCTTTAATTTTTTAATTTTTCAACTAATTAACAAATTTATCTTTATCAAATTCATTTATAAATTTAAAGTCTAACTTTCTTTCTTCTAAATTAACTGCAAGCAATTCAACTTTAACAGGTCGCCCAATCATAAAGGTGTTGTGTTGCCCCCTTAAAGTAAATGTTTTATCATTGTACTCATAAACATCATCTGGCAAATTTGCAATAGAAATAAAGCCTTCAACTGTGTTTTCTAAGCCAACAAAAATTCCATTTGCGGTTGCACCTGTAATTGATGCATTAAATTGAGAACCAATAAACCTTTCCATAAATTCAGCTTTTTTAAATGCATCCACTTCTCTTTCCGCTTTTTCAGCCAACTTTTCTCTCTCGCTTGACCTTACGGCACTTTCGTGAACAAATTCGTTTAATGATGCAATTTCACTTTCGTTTAACTTCCCATTTAAACTTGCTTTAATAATTCTATTTATTGTTAAATCTGGATATCTTCTTATTGGTGAAGTGAAGTGGCAATAAAATCTTGCCCCTAAGCCAAAATGCCCACGACAAGCAGTGTCGTACATTGCTTTTTGCATAGAGCGAAGCATAACTTCATTAACTGTTTTACCCACTTCTTTTTCATCCGCCTGCTTAATTATTTTTTGCAAATCTTTGCTTGTAATTTGCTCCGCCTTCACTTTAACATCTAAGCCAATTCCCAAAACAAAGCTTAAAAAGTCTTGCATCTTTTCTAATGTTGGTTTATCATGCACACGATAAACAAAAGGGACTTTTAATTCATCAAAATGCTTTGCAACAATTTCGTTTGCAAGTATCATAAAACTTTCTATCAATCTATGTGCCGTGTTTCTTTCCCTTGCAACAATGTCGCATGTTTTTCCATTTTCATCAACTTTGATATATGCTTCTGGAATTTCAAAATCTAGTGCACCACGCATTTTTCTTTTACGCTCTAAAATTTCATTCAATTCAGCCATAATGAAAAAACTTTCTTTCATATGTGCGTATTTCTTGGTTAATTCTTCATCGCCTTGCAAAACTGCATAAACATCATTGTATGTCATTCTTTCATCAGAATTTATAACACTTTCGCAAATTTCATAGTCTTCCACATCTCCATCGCCATTTAAAGTTGCAAGCACTGACAATGTAAGTCTATCAACCTTTGGATTAAGCGAACAAATGCCGTTGCTTAATTCTTTTGGAATCATTGGTAAAACCATATCTGGGAAATAAACACTTGTGCCCCTATTGAATGCTTCCAAATCTATTGGACTGCCCTTTTTGACATAATGACCAACATCTGCAATATGCACACCTAACTTATATTTGCCATCCGTCGTTTTCTCAATAGAAATTGCATCATCAAAATCCCTTGAATCTTCACCATCTATTGTGCAAGTTAACAGTCCACGCAAATCTTTTCTGCCCACTAAATCTTTTTCGGTAACTTTTTTAGGTGTCTTCCTTGCACTTTCTGCAACCATCATAGGAAATTCTTGGTATAATTCATAATTCCTTATAATTGCAACTATGTCATCGCCTTTGTTTGACATATCTCCAATAACTTCAATTATTTCTCCGCTTGGATTTTTTGTGTAGTCACCAAAATCAGTTAGTTTAGCAACAACCTTATCACCATTTTTTGCATTATTAACTTTGCTTTGTTGAATATATATATCTTTATTAAATTTACGATTGTCGGGCGTTACAAATCCACCCACTCTCATTGCCATAAAGTTGCCAACAACAATGTTTGTGCCCCTTTCTAAAATTTTCACAACCTTACCTTCCGCACTTTGCCCGTCTCTTCCATTGTAAAGCACAACTTCCACTCTATCATTATTGAATGCACCATTTAATCTTGTTGGAGCAATAAAAACATCTTCCATTTCTTCATCTTCTAAATGACAAAATGCAAAACCTCTTGAGTGTGCCATAATTTTACCAACAAAAGCTTTACCTTCATAAAATGGCTCACCTAAATTATCTTTTTCAAATTCATTGCCACTAAATTTAGACTTTTTAAAATTTGATTTATTTGATGATTTAAAACCGCTTTTACCCTTAATCCCTTTGCCTTTTTTATCTTTTTCTTTTCCCAACTCTCTAAAACTCATAAAATCTCCACATTATTAAAAATGAATAAAATAAAATTTAAACCCCTATTTTATTTCACTTAAAAAATTTAGTGAAAATAGTTGCATTTATCTGCAAATTACAATTTTCACTTTTATCATAATCCATTATACATTATTTTTTTATAAAGTGCAATAACTTTATTTAAATAATTTATTTTCTCTTATAAAAGCAAAAAACTTAGCAAGATTAAATTTAGAAATGATTTCCACCTTTTTAATGCTAAGAATTTTTAATAATTTTACTAGTATAATTATTTATTTTTATTCGCTATCATTATCATCAATTACAATTTCTTCATTTACATCAGTTGATTTTGCTGTAAATTCTTGGTGTGCATCACTTAATTGTTTAGCAGTTTTAAGCAAGTAAAAATGCATAACCAAAACATAAATGCCATAAGCGACAAGCAAAACACCTAAAATTATAATTTGAATTGCTACCATTGCATTCATATTAACAAACATTAAAATAGCAATGCATAGTTCACATACTGCTTGAACTAAATTATCAGCATAAGGCATTTTAAGTTTAGCAAGGATAAAAGATTGACTAAAATGTACAATGCCTGCAACCAAAGCCCAAATGCCTGTGATTAAACCAACCATTAAAGTGCCAGCATCTTGATTCAAAATTAGAACTAAGCCCAAAATAAAACTTAATGCACAAGAAACAATAGAAAAGCCAATAAATCCATTATCCTTAATTGAAACAATGTTTACAAGTTGATATAACCCAAAAATGCACAAACATATTCCAAATATTAAAGACACAATAGGCAATATGCTTGTAGGAATAATAATGCAAAGCAATCCTAACGTCAAACAAATTATAGAAACCAATATTCTATTAGCTGTTAATTTTTTTAAAAACTCAGTCATTAAATTTACCTCCAAATAAATCCATCATTAAGTAACTTAACAATAGGACTTATTTTATTCGCAATACATTATAACTTAAAATTAAATAAAAAGCAACAAAATTAACCTATTTTATAAAATTTTTGCTGATTAATGTTTGACAGATTCTAACCTTTTTTCTTTTCATAATCACTTTGTCTTAAATTTTCATCTATTGCTAATAAAATTACAAAGACAATCATATGGAAAATTGCACAGG
The DNA here is from genome assembly GCA_002438625.1 of Christensenella sp. UBA6406. Taxonomy (GTDB): domain Bacteria; phylum Bacillota; class Clostridia; order Christensenellales; family UBA1242; genus UBA4647. The sequence continues at coordinate 9,870 of DJPS01000002.1, read as the reverse complement.
TTATTGTTTGGTCTATAAGTCCATAGCAAGCACAAATTAAAATTGAAAAATATCCAAATATACATAAATTATTTTTAATTTTAAAAATATGGCGATATCTATCTATAAAATAAATTATAAAACATAGCGTACCAAACACACCTGTGCAAGCCAAAATTTGAATAACTGAGCAATGAATCATTGTATATTCATATCTCCAAGTTGGTGCTTGCAACCCCACACCAAAGACAGGATAATCTAAGAAATATTGCACGCCCAATTTCCAAATATCAAAACGACCTGAATCATCAAAGCCGTGTTCTATAAAATGTTCAAGCAATGCCATTGTTTGTGACTTAAAGCAAAGCACAGCCACAAGTGCAATCGCAACAAGGCTACCTAAAAACGCAGTTGGAACACTTTTCCTTTTTGTCTTTATAAAATACACAATAAAAGACAACAAACCAAAAACACCAGCAAACAGCAACGCCCCACGACAACAAGTCATTACGACAAAGATTAAGGTTAAAACGGCAAATAGAATATATATATAATCATATTTAGAATTAATCGCCTTATAAATCATAAGCGGGATTGCCATTGCAAGCACAGTTGCAGGCAAATTAATCTCTCCTATTCCAACCCTTGCACCCTTATTTTGCAAAACTGAAAGCGGATTTCCACTTGCCACATAGCAATAAATAAGTTGAATAATTATAACAATAGTTGAAATTAAAAACATCTTATATAAAAATTCACTCATTTTAATTTTGCTAAAATTTTTGATAAACAAATAATAAACCAAAGTTGAACCCATTATAACAACGGCAAAAATCATACTTTTTACGCTAAAATACGCACTAAAAATTCCGCCCAACGTTAAACCAAGAAGTGCAATTAGAATTACAAAACTGCGTTTATCAAATTTAAAACTTAATGTTCCTTTTCTACTTTCCCTAATTAAATAAACACAAAAGCAAAGCAAAACGGCACTTAAACTAAGCGACAAAAGCACATAATAAGGAGTTGTTATAGGATACTCATTAAACACAAACATCATTGAAGGTAGACAAATTAAAAATGGAGATAAATCACTTCTAAAAAGCAAATTCACACAAAACATAAAGCAAATTATTGAATAACTATAAAAAGTTAAATCTAAAATCCACCCTAAACTTAGAACAATAACAAAAAAGGCAATAGATATATTTTTTTCAAAAAATGTATCTATACAATTTTTAAATCCATCAAAAAACTTTTTCATACGCCCTTTTCCCTTATCAATATTTATCTATTTTTAATCACCTAAAAAATATAATAAATTGCTAATTTTTACTTAACATTTTTAAAGTTGCCTTTTTGCCATCTTCAACACCTGGCTGGTCAAACGCATTTACATTAAGCATTTGCCCTAAGAACACAATTTCATACATAGCCATAGCAAATAACTGACCAAGTGTGTAAGCATCTAACTTTGCTATTATAATAGAATTATTTAATCTTTCATTTTTTGTTAATGCAAAAGTTGTTGCACAACACTCAATATTCATTAAATTGCCAAATTCAACGTTTGATAAGTAATCCAACTTATCAATGCCTGTAAAATTGCTAGGTGTTGAAAATTTAGATTCAAATTGATTTACCTTTATAAATGTTACAATCTTATCGTCTTTACCTTCAACATAAAGTTGTTGCTGGCTGTGTTGGTCAGTTACCCCAAGTGCAGACACAGGCGTAAATCCCACATTTACAATATTTCCATTTATGTCCAACTTCTTACCTAAACTCTCGCCCAAAAGTTGAGCATACCAAAATGAAAATGCTTTTAATTTTTGAACATATGGCATTGTAACAATAATATTCTTACCATTCTCATACGCAACAAATTCCAAAAATGCTTTAATTAATGCTGGATTAAAATTGCTAAAATTATTTATATTTTTTTTATCATAGAAATCTTTACAATCACAAAGACTTTCAATTAAATCTTCGCAACAATTATGCGGATGTTTATTTATATCTTTTAACTCTTTTGCAAGATCATCACTTAAACCATTTAAGCACCTCAAAGTCATATCACCCGCACCATCAAGAAGTGTATCAATGTCTACCCCTAAAACACAAGCAGGCAAAAGTCCAACAGGTGAAAGCACAGAGAAACGACCACCAACACCACTTGGAATGCGGAAAATCTTAATTTCTTTGCCTTTTGCAAATTCGTTTAAAATCCCTTTCTCGTTATCCGTTGTAAAAACAAAATGCTTATCAACATTCTTTTCGCCAACTTCACATTTCACCCTTTCATACATTGCCATAAATTCCGCTAAAATCTCTGTTGTTGTCCCACTTTTTGTTACAACATTAAACATAGTCTTACTCAAATCTATGCAGTCTAAAAGTGCATTTAATCTATCGGGGTCAACATTGTCTTCAACAAAAAACTTCGGCACTCCACACCTTTTCTCTTTACTTAAAAGATTATGACTATAATGGCAAAGTGAATCAAAAATCACACTTGCCCCCAATGCACTGCCACCAATCCCAAGCACAACAAAATTATTAAATTTAGATTGAACTTCACTTGCAAATGCTTTTATGTCCGCAACAACTTCCGCTTGATTAAAAGGAAGTTCAGTCCAACCCATCATTCCTACTCCCCTTTGCTTTACAGCATTCTCACACGCAACTTGTGCCTTTTCTATATATCTGTCTAACTCAGCATTTGATATGCCATTCTTTTCTCCAACAAAACTTGCAAGCATATTGCTGAAATCAAAAACTAATTGATTGCCATTCATTTCTTTTCTAATTGTATTTATCTCATTTTGTACATTTTTTAAATTTGAACTATTTATATTTTGATTATTTCTCATAAAATATTATTTGCCTTTTAATTAAATTTGCTTAAAACAAATCTTTTGTTTAATTACATTAATTTCCCCAAACCGCTCCACATCTTTGCTCTATTGCTTTAAAAATATAAAGCGACAACATATCATAATTATACATAAATTTCCCGCAAAAATCAAGCATTAATCGCAAATTCATTTCTGCACACAAAATAAACAATTTGGTAAGTCTTAGAAAGTTCACTAAGTAGCAAATTAACTTTATTTAAATTTACATTATCTAAATTAACAAAAGGGTCATCCAAAATTAAAAGCGGACACTCCCTTGAATATATAGTTTTAACAAGTGCCAATCTTACACAAAAATTTAAAATAGCCCTATACCCTTGACTAAAATATTCACTGCTTTTAAGTTGTCCACCGCAATTAACCATAAGCCCCAAGTCCGTATCTATACACCCATTTTGAGCAAGCAATGTATCTAACCTAGACAAAATTGCATTTAAATTATTTTGCATAGGACCAAGATATCTTGAATTTAGATTTTCTTTTGCCTTTTGCATTAATTCAATCGCCAAACTTAACATCCTATAATCTAAACTTGCATTTTCAAGTTGCATTTTTATGCTATTTCTCCGCCTTTCAAACTCACTTAAATTTGATGCTCGCTCCCTTTCTTGCTCTAACTTATGGCTAATTTGCAAAACATTATTTTTGCTATCTTCCAAACTTTCGCTTATCCTGTTTATTTGCACTTGCACATCCGCACTTTGCCTTGAATCAACCGCACCCAAATTTTGCATAACAGAAAAATTGCTAGACATATTAAATTCTTCAACACTTTTTTCCTTTAAACCTATTTGTTCAAGCAAATAATTGTATGCATTGAAATTTGCCTTTATGTTTGACAATGCCACCAAACTATTTTCCATAATAGGATAATTTGATAAAAAATAATTTAGTTCGTTTGACTTTTTTTCATAACTTATTTTTAATTGCTCTAACTCAGCACCCGCATTTTGCAAATATGAATTTATTTTATTCCATTTATCCACTTCACCTTTAAGTGCAATCAATTCATTTACCAAATTATTCGCATTTAACTCAATAAATGGCAAAAGTGATTTTATTTCATTTGGCACATCGCCACTTTCAGCACCTTTCTTTCTTAACTTTAATACGAACAAAACCCCAAAAACGCCCGCAATTCCAAAACAGACAAAAGGAATAAATTTTAAGACTTTACCCAAACCATCTAAATTTAAGCAAACCACTCCAACAACAACGGACAATAAAGCAATAGTTAAAAATATTAAAGATTTAACATTAAACTTGCCACTTTTAGACTTTTGATTAATTGCAATATTTAATGCATTTTCTACATTTTTAGCGGACAAATTGCCATATTTATCACTTTTACTCTTATAAAATAAAAAGTCGCTATCGTTAGGCATCATCGCATTCATTTTTTCTTCAATTAAAGCAACTTCTTTACCCAAATTTTCCATTTCCGCCATTTCTTCTTGCGTTGGTAAATACTTTGCAAAAAATGCTTTATATTCATTTAATTTTTGATTAAAAGATGCAATATCATTTTCAAGTGATTTCAAGTGCTTTTGTTTTTCAATAAACTCTAACTGCCTTTGATTAGATTGCACAAACGCATCCAACTTTCGCTTCTCCGCTTCTAGCCTCTCCACATCTTTAACCAAAAGTTGCAATTTGCTTTCATAATTCTTTACAAGTTCGCAAGATTTTTGGCACGCCTCAATCTCATCATTAACGCACCTTAAAGCGGAATTTAATTCATTTATTTTTCCGCTTCCGCCCTTTTTAGATGCAAGCAACTTTTGCTCGTTCTCTAGAACCTTAACCGCCTTTTCATAATCAACACAATCATCAGCACTTTCAATACAATTAGATAATTTTGCCTTTAATGATTCATTATCAAAACTATTGATATCATTCTCAGGAAAATAAATACTCTTGCAAAATGCATCCGCATCAATGCCAAAAAACTTCTCGCCGACTTCTCCCGCTAAATCCATTTTCTTATTTGTTGCTAAATCATATAAATTAACAACATCATCTTTTTCAGTCTTCCCAAAAAATTTCTCTAACTTATAATGCTTCCCATCAGCACAAAACTCTATAAAGCCACCATAAACTCCGCCACCCCACGGCATAAACCTTTTACGCTCGTTCTTTACATCATCACGCACACTTTTGTTGCCAAACCCATAAAGCATAACTTTTATAAAAGATGCAAGCGTTGTTTTTCCAAAGCCGTTTTGTGCCAATATTGTATTCATCCCATCGTTAAACTCGTATGTAAAATTTTGTAACTTCCCAAAAGATGAAATATAAACTTTATTAATTATCATAACCTACACTTCTCCCCTTGTCAATGCCTTTATCCCTAAATCAATTATCTTTTGCTTTTCCATATCACTAAGCCCACTTTCCGCCAAAACCGTTCTTATAAACTCCCCTTTTAAAGAAATGTCCGTGCTTAACTTAGCATAATCAATTTGTGCCACTGTTGCATCAACAACCATTGCAAAATAAAATTGCTCCTTTAAGAACTTTTCAATATAATGCAAATCCATATCCAACCCCGCCTTACGGTCGCCACACAAAATCACACGCACAAAATCACCACTTTTAAACTGCCTAACAACATCGCCAATAAGCGAAATAACTTCATTTGTTGTTTCCGCATTAGATATGTTCACTTCATCGCTATGAAACTGCCTTTTACTAAAAGGAATAAATTTATAATTTAATCTACCATTCGCAACTTCAATCTCTATAAACCCCTTTTCTCCGCATTCATCAAATCCACGAGGTTCTAAAATCCCACTATAAGCATAAACAGCCCTATTGTCAATAAACCCACTAGCAAAATTATGTATGTGCCCCAACGCCACATAATCAATGCCCTTATTTGCCAAAGCATTCAACGGCACACAATAATCAACATTAGAACTAAAAGCATTCGCAACTTGCCCGTGCAGACACAAAATATTAAGTTGATTAGGATTGAATCTTAATAAATCAAAATTATTTGGCAAGTATGTTCTATTTAAATTCATCCCCGCTATACAAACTTCCCCATAATTGAAATATGTAAAATCATTTTCAAACAACTTTAAATTTTGCGGACATTCATCTCTATTAAACATAAATTCATCGTGATTGCCTTTAAGTAGCAAAAAATCTATTCCAGCATTTTCCCTAATCGTATCTAAAATAAAATTCTTAGTGCTAGCCAATACATTTGCCGAATCAAACATATCCCCACAAATTAAAACAACATCAACGCCATTTTCCCTAGCATAATCCACAAGCCTTTTAAAAGATAGCCTTATTTCAAGTTTACGCTCCCTCGCTTGCTCGCTTGTCAAATGCGTTTCCATTTTACTATCAAAATGCAAATCTGCCGTATGTATAATTTTCATCTATCCACAATCCTCCACAAAAAATCAAGTTGAAAAATTAATTAAATTATTTTACCAAAAGCTTTCACTACAAAAGTTTTCATTCCAAACATAAGTTTCATAATTACATTTTACACGAAACAAAGAAAAAAGACAACTAAATTTGTCTTGTTTCCGTAATCCCTTCTATAAAATTGCATCTATTTGTGCATTTATAATCACTAAAAGTACATCTCGCTCCCTTATTATAGGTTTCAAGTTCTTCCGCTCTTGGATGCCCAGTAACTTTCAAATTTGAGATATATCTATTTAATATTTCATTAGTTTGCCTATTTATCTCTAATTGTGCGTATGTACATTTTCTTTCCTTCATTTTTAAAATAAAGCTATCCATTGTCCCTTGCTCGTTAATGCACACTAAATTAGATTGCAAAATATTTTTATTTATATCATCACTTACAAACTCTTGTGCAATATGACAATCCTTAATCCACTCTTTAAGCAAAACATTATTCTCCTTTAAAATAGGCGGAAAATAATAAAAATCTTGCTTTGGCATAGCAAAACTATAATTAATTGTCCTATGTCTTTGTGCTTGTGCTAAATAAGCAAGAGAAGCAACATAATTAGCACTATAAACATCACCAAAATACTCTTGTGGCTTATAATCATTATAAAGCGTTAATCCCCTGCCCTTGTTGTCTTCTTCCAAATGCTTGTCTATAATTCCAAAGTCTTCTAACCTTTCATTAAATTGCTCAAAAGATGGCTTTAATTGACTATAAAATACATTACTTTTGCCATCATCAATCTTTTGCAATTCCTTACCAATAAAATTATGCATATAATTTAAATTCCTAACTGATGCAGTATAAATCATACTTGTAGGAGAATATACAGACAACAAATATCTAGCATTTTCTTGTGCCAACTTCTTAATCTTTTCATCAGTAAAAAAGGCAGGATATTTATCTTTATATTTTAGTGCAATTAAATTTTCCAAAATCCCTTGCCACTTGCAATACAACTGCTTTTCTTCCGCTGTCATACTATCGTAATTTACTGTATATCTCATAGACTTTTCAGTCGTGTTATAAAACTTCTCATTATTTAATACCATTGCAAAAGCCTTAGATAATCCCTGTATCTCAAAAGTTAAAAACTCGTGGTCAAACACACTATGATGCCCACTCACCTTAACATTTTCCGCCCTTTTAAGCGACTTCTCCGCACTCTCTTGTAAAATGGTATCAAAATCTTTCGTTGTTACACAATTCCTAGCAATAAGCCCACTAAATAAATTGTATTTATCCATTAAATTACTAAAATCATCCACCTTGCTCTCATTATAACACGGCTCAGTTTCCGCAATTAACTTCAATTTAACATCCTGCAACTTCACTTCCCAAATCCTCCGCTACACAAAATTTTCAATCTACAATCATTGTCATAATTTTACCATAAAACTCAATTTTTGTCAAGTTTAGCTTGTTACTGCACTGCTTTAAAAGTTTAAATATTTTTACACTTAACCGCTTAACTTACCCAATTAAAAATGCAGAAAAAATCAAAACAAGAAAGGCACAAAAACGCCTTTCTTGTTCAATCAATAAATACCATTTTATTTTTTTATTTATTGTTTTTATTTACCTGTCTATATCTTTATAAGGAATTATTTATCCACCCTTGCTCTCGCTCAAATCCGCTTATAATTAGAGCGTTAGATTATTCGATTGAAAGGAACAAAGCAGGAACAACGCCAAAAGATTGTCCAAAATCTTCATCAAAAGGCACTCCTCCAGCATAATCTACAAACCAAACGTAAGAACCTGAATACGCCGAACGAGACCACCAATAGCCACCATAGTTTGCCGTACTTGACCTATACGCATAGTTAGCTCCAGCATAGTCTGTTGGCCATTTAATTCTTGCTGTACTGTTTGCAAAATAATTTGTATTTGTTAAATCTTCATAACTTAATAAAAATACTTTATTATCCCCAATAGAATAAGTCGTTGCATCATTGGTTCCTATTGATAGCGGTCCCCTGCTCATTCCTACTATTAAATCTGTTCCAGCTATTTGCACCTGTTCCTCGCTTGTAAACGCATTGCTAAAAAATGTTCCATTTAGATATGGCTTAATAACATTGGTAGAGTCTGTATAACTTGTGCTAGATGAAGAAAATTTCATAGAGGTTAATATGTTTACTGAACTTAGAAACAACTTCACTCCTGCAGTCTTTCCATCATATCCTCCTGCTTTTATCGTTCCATCCACATTTGTTACTCCTAATATTTCCCAAATAATTGGTTCTAGTTTAAAATATGCTGTAGTCGAACCGATTGTTGTCCCATTACTATAAACATAAGACGAATTACGGCTTCGCACAGTTGTTATCTCTACATATTTATTCCCACTAGAATCCTTATACACTTTATACGCTTTATTTCCTACACCACTTGACGCATTATTATATAAAGTATATGTTGTGCCCGTATCTGTTAATCCTGAATTACTTGTTGAGTAAAATGTTTGTGGATATGTCCCTAATTCTACGTGGGTATACACATTATTAGCCTTTTCACCAAAGTTAAATGTGTCTCTTGCACTCATTTTATATTCCGTATCGTTAATGTGCCTTGTTATTGTGCCAAACTTAAAATTATATTTAGCTTGAGCATACCACGTTACATTTGCAGTGCTTGTAAAGATGTCTATTAACTCATAATCTTTACTCACCATTTGTACCCCACCTGTTGATGAACTCCAATAACCATTAAATGTATAGTTTATATTATATTCCGTTGATAGACTAAAGGTTGGAACGGCAACTTTTGTTCCATCAACACTTGCATCATATAAATCTTTTGTACCGTATTCACCATATAGGGTTGTTGCACCTGTGAATAAACCTAAACCATTAGCATTAAAAGTTATTGATGCTCTTAATATTGTTACTGTAATGCCACTTGGTTGTGTTAAATTGTAATTCTTTATTACATAGTCATCTCCTTTCAATATCGCTTTTACTGTAACTAATTTACCTGCACCAGCATTAGCCGTATCAACCGTTGCTGGCAATAATTCAAAACTTACACTTTCACTACCTATAACACCATTGAATGCACCTCCACTTACTGTTACAACCCTATCACCATTTGCAATTCTGTTTTGTGCAGTTATTCCTTCTATGGTTAATTCTTTTGGTGCTATTTTATATGTCCCTATTGCTGTTCCCGTATAATCCCCTTTTCCTGTTACTATTACTTTCGCTTCATCTGTTACATCTATGTTGTATGTTGTTGCTGTATAATCTATATTTGGTGTTAATGTCTTTCCATTATATGTTACTGTCAATGAAGACAAACCATTTGTTCCATCATATATTTTATCCCCCACACTTACTGTTGCCACACTTATATCTTCCAGTGTTTCCCATACCGCATATAATGTTATTGCTTTTGTTGTTATTTCACTATTTTTAACGGATATTTTACTATCATTTACAACATATGTTGTTGCTCCATCTTTACCAACTTTCCAACCACTTAGTTTATACCCTAATTTTGTTGGTGTTTTATCTATTTCAATTTCCGTTG
>DJPS01000049.1:1312-10533 GCA_002438625.1 Christensenella sp. UBA6406 | reverse complement strand
GCACCCCTTGAAATGTCCATCCCTTTTATTATTGTTGTTGAATTCATCTCATCAATAGATTTCCTAGAAAATATGTTTTTCGCTTTTCCAATAACCTTATCTTTCTTCGCCTCTGTAAGGCTTGTAAATGCTGATTTAGGCATCGCACTAGTCCCCTTTTTTACTACGCTATAATTTTTGACCTATACCAAAATTCAACCGTTAATCCCCTTTTCAAAAGCATCCTTTTTCGCTAGCTCTTATAAAATTATACAATATTATTTTTCACTTTGCAATTAAATAATAAAAAAAATTGCAAAATTTATGAAAAAAAATAATTTTTTTATCTTAAATTGCCTTATATTGTACAAATATTGCGTTTTTGTCCATTTTTTATATCTTATTTTTACTTAAAATTTCTTTTGTTCATCTAAAAAATTTAAAAAGAATGGGACAAAAGATAGCAAATTTTTAATTTTATACAAAAATCTAGGTGGCGGAAAAGGTGTAAAAAGATAAGCGGAAAAAATATTTAAAATTTTGAAAAAAATTGCAAAAATTAATTGACAGAAAAGCAAAATTATTATACAATAAAAATTGAAGAGTAAGCACTAATTTAAAGGGCAAAAAATAATTTTAATTTTCAAATAGAAATACATATGCATATGCAAGTTTTGCATATGCATAAATGTTGAAAAAATTATTTTTAAATTAAAAAATAGATTTTGACAATGATTTGCTTAAATACAAAAATATTTGGGCAGTTTTTCTTGCAATAAAAACAATAAGCTAAGGTTAAATTTGCTAAAAAAAGATTAATGCTGAAAATTAAATAAGATAAAGAAATAAAAGAGGATATGACTATGGGAAACAATTTATATGCAAAATTTAAAGAATCACTTTTCGCAGTGCTACCAATAACTTTGATTGTATTGCTAATTTCATTCACAACCGTGCCCATATCCTCAAATATTGTAGTGCAATTTGCTGTTTCAGCAGTTGTTTTGATTATAGGAATGACGCTATTCACTTTGGGTGCGGACCTTGCAATGCTCCCTATCGGGCAAAAGATAGGTTCGTTCATATCTAAAAAGAATAAGATTTGGCTTCTTCTTATCTCTGCATTCATTTTGGGCGTTATTATAACAATCGCAGAGCCTGACCTTTCAGTGCTTGCAAATCAAGTTGGAAGCATAAACCCGTGGACGCTTATCATAACCGTTTCAATCGGCGTTGGCGTTTTCCTAATGATTTCGCTACTTAGAACAATTTTAAAAGTGCAACTTAAATACATATTGCTTGTGTCTTATGCAATTATATTCATTCTTGCCATTTTTGTTCCAGCAGATATGCTTGCCCTATCTTTTGATGCGGGTAGCGTAACAACTGGACCAATCTCCGTGCCTTTCATTATGGCTTTTGGTGTGGGGCTTGCACAAGTTAGAAGTGCAAAGAAAGAAAACACCGCAACAGATGACAGTTTTGGAATGATAGCAATGAGCAGTGCGGGACCAATTTTGGCTGTTATGCTAATCGGCATAATTATGAACCCTAGCGACTTAACTCCAAGCGAAACTGTTATAACTGAAACATCAAACTTTTGGCAAATGCTAGCAAACTATATTGCCACTATTCCACATTATATGGTTGAAGTGCTTATAATCCTTGCCCCTATTCTTGCATTCTTCCTTATCTTCCAATTTTTTGGCTTAAAACTTCCAATTAAAGAAATAGGAAAAATTTTATTCGGTTTGCTTTACACATTTGTCGGCATCAGCCTATTCCTATCTGCCGTAAACTTCGGTTTCTTGCCTATCGGTTCTCTTTTAGGTAGCGAAATCGCTTCACTTGACTATAATTGGATTTTGATTCCTATTTGTGCAGTGATTGGCTTCTTTATGGTGCTTGCTGAACCTGCCGTACATATTTTAAATAAACAAGTTGAAGATATAACATCTGGAATTATATCTCGCAAGATTATGTTCATTGCCCTATGCATTGGCGTTTGCCTATCTCTATGTATGATTGCTATAAGAGTGCTAACAGGCATAAGTTTGCTATGGTTCATTATTCCGCTATATCTAATGAACTTCATCCTTGCCTTTATTGTTAGCCCTGTCTTTACAGGAATCGCTTTTGACTCAGGTGGCGTAACAACAGGTGCAATGGCAACAACCTTCGTATTGCCTCTTGCAATGGGTGCCGTTTCAGCAGTTGGCGGAAATGTGTTCACAGATGCATTTGGCACACTTGCCCTTATCGCCTGCACACCAATCTTAGCAGTGCAATTAATAGGATTGATTTATAAGATCGTTCAAAATAAACATAAAGCAAAACAATCTACAATCACAACTTCTTCATTAGAAATTGTAGAATTTGCAACAAAATAAACTTAAAAGTCGCAAAAACACTCGCTTAAATATGCGAAAATCCACATAAAATGGAGTGAAATAAAACTAAAATGAAAAATAATGAAAATATAGATAAAATAAAACAACCTAAAACCACAGCAACAACAAAAGAAAAAACAACCACAAAAGGCGAAAAAGGTGAAAAACGAAATCTTTTGCAAAAAATAATTGATAAAGCATCTGGCAAATCAAAAAAGATTAAAGATGCAAAATCTAATCAATTAGCAAAGCAAAAACAACCACAAGAGCCACCAAAGCCACAAGCCCCATTTAAACTGCTTATTTGCATTTCACTTGCCTCTAATGGCGGAAAGGTTATTCAAACCTTAGAGAGCAGAGGCATTGAACACTCAGCAGTTATAAAAGGTTATGGCACAGCAAAGACAAGTATGTTATCAATGCTTGGCATAAACGAAACAGAAAGAGATGTCGTTTTCGCCCTTGTTAAAACAGAAATGAGCAAAGGCATTATAAAGCAAATTGTTGACGAATTTAATGCAAACGACATAAAAAACACTTTCTGTTGCCTAATCTCCCCTTCTAGTGCAAATATAGAAATGATTAAATATATAATGAAAATAGGAGCAAATAAAAATGATTAATGTAAACGAAAACGCAAACCAAAACCAATTAGAATTTGAACTTATCATAACAATCGTAAATGGCGGATTTTCAAGCACAGTCGTTGACTCCGCCAAAGAAGCAGGTGCAGGCGGTGCAACCCTAATTAAAGGTAGAGGCACAGGCATACACGAAACTGAAAACTTTTTAGGCGTGCAAATTCAACCTGAAAAGGATATAATTGTAATCTTAACCCCTAAGGCAGACCGCACACGCATAATGCAAGCCATTTGCAAAAATGCAGGGCTAGATACAGAAGGGCACGGACTTTGCTTCTCTGTTCCTGTTGAAGATTGGTCAGGCATTTGCCACTTAAATAAAATGATGAATGGCGAAGAAGAAACTGCACAAGTTGAAAACAGCGAAACAAGCCAAAAAGTTGAAGAAAATAATTTGAACAAAGAAGAAGTAAACGCAGAAAATGAAGATAAATAAATTTCAAATTGAAAAAATTTAATGATTAAAAAATGATTTGATTTATAAATAGATTGATAAAATTAAATAGATAAAAATTTATAAAAATCAAATTGAAAAAATAATAACAAAGAATAAAAAAGACATTGAAAGATATCCACAAAACACTTTCAATGTTTTTTTCTACAAATAAAATTTTATTGCTAATCATTTAAATTTGCCACAAAATTAGCATCTAAAATAATTTGACATAAATTGATTTAATTAATTTATTTTATAATCTTTTAATCTAATTTTCAACCTTTTCACCTTCAACATCTTTCACTATCGGCGGTTCTTCCACACCTTCATAAATTATTGCCCTTGTGCTTGCATATTTTTCGTGCCTAACCAATTTAATGGACTGCACCTTATCGCCCACATAAGTGTAAAGATATCCCTTAACTTCATAACCCTTTTTCGCATATTTTTCCGTAAAAAACTCTCCCTTATATTTAATGCGTGAAATATATTTTCCATCCACATCCGCCACAATCTTTGGCTCATCAGGTTCAATGTCCCGCACCTTTTCACTCACCTTTTTAAACCACATATCCCCCAAACTTGTGCCATAAACTTCGGCAAACACACTTGAATCTTTTGCATATGTTTTTATATAAATCGGCATATCCGTGTTGTTCTTAAATCGCATATCTATGCCACCATCATTTACCATTGCATCAAATCCCTTCTCTACATATCCAACAGGCAATGTGTGCCTATGCACTTCCAATATTTCAAGCCCCGCCATTAAAACCGCATTATAAATTGTTGTTGATGCCTGACAAATCCCCCCGCCAACGCCTTTCGTAAACTCTCCATTTACAATTACAATCGCTTCCCTATACGGCTCTCCATCATCTCGCCTATCTAACACACTGCTAAATGAAACCACCTCATTCGGCATAACCACAAGCCCATTAAATGTTGCCATTGCTTTCTTTAAATTAAACTTTCGCCCCTCTTCACTCCCCGCAAATGAAGTTGACTGACAACTCCTAAGTGCAACATTCTTCTCTAAATCTTTTGCCAAAAACTTCGGCTCACTCTCCAAAACTTTTATTTCAATTTTGCTTTTCCCGCTTAAAACATCGCTTAAAAGTCTTGCATCATCAATCTTTACGCCCTTTTGCCCATCTATAAAAGCAAACATATTTTGATTATTATTTGCAAGCGGATTAAATTTTATTTCAGTTTCTTTAAACTCCTGCTCAATTTTTTTAGCCATTTGCCCATAAACTAAATTAAAATTAGGCAATATTTCAAATAATATTTGCTTATCCGTGTAATTTAACGCCCTAAGATTTTTAACACAATTTGCAAAACCAATTTTTTTAGTCTCTAAATATTTCTTTTGCATTTCAAAAATTGCATTGTGCGACATTCCATTAGCGTTCTCATCACTCGCAACTCCTTCGCCCGTTTGCCCCAAACTCCAAACAAACCTATCTGTGCCATAACAGAACTCAATGCTAGGAAAACTTAACGCCTCAACCCTTGCCCTATCTTCTCCAACAGACACCGCACAAGTTGAAACCAAAATGCAAAAACATAAAAATAAAATACAATTTAATCTCTTAATCATCATTGCCACCTTTAATCAATTACTATATGTATTTTTTCACTTTATAAACAAAATTATACATAAGTTAAAAATTGTCAAAAAAGACACAAAAGAAAAAATGGAAAAATTAAATATTTAAAAAGTTGAATAAAACAAAAAAATGACACGACCCCAAAACTGTCCTGCCACTTAATTTAATTAAAATTGCAAATAAATTTAAAATGATATAAATTAAATTTATTCTTTATCATAATTGTTTCTAAAAAGCAACTTGATTGGCGTTCCCGTAAAATCAAAACTTGCCCTAATCTTATGCTCTAAATAGCGTTTATAATTTTCTTGCACCAACATTTCATCATTGCAAAAGAACAAGAACTTAGGCGGATAAACAGCCCCTTGCGTTGCATAGGCAATCTTCAACCTTCTCCCGCCAACTTGTGCAGGTGGATTGCTTGCCACCGCATCGGCAATAATCGTATTTAAAACACCCATAGAAATGTGTTTCCCTGCATTCGCATAAACTTCATTAACCGCAGGCATAATCTGGTTAAGCCTTTGCCCAGTTAAAGCGGAAATATATATAATTTTTGCATATTCCATAAATGTAAAATCTAATGCCAAATTCTTATTAAACTCGTTCATTGTCTTATGGTTCTTATCAATCTTATCCCACTTATTCACAATAAACACGCTAGGCTTTCCTTCCTCGTGCACAAAAGACGCAATCTTTTGGTCTTGGTCTGTTATCCCCTGACTTGCATCCAAAACAAACAACACAACATCCGCACGCCTTACACTCTCAATAGCACGCAAAACACTATACGCCTCAACGCTATCATCCTCAATTTGGCTCTTCCTTCTCATCCCCGCCGTATCAATAATGATATAACCCTTTCCATCATAATTAAATGGCGAATCAATCGCATCTCTTGTCGTTCCCGCAACATCACTCACAACCATACGCTCTGACCCCAAAAGGCGGTTCGTTATAGAGGACTTCCCCGCATTAGGCTTCCCAACAATCGCAATCTTTATGTCCTTGCTCTCCTCGCCCTCTCTCACAATCGTTTTAAGCATCTTAACCACACAATCAAGCACATCGCCAATCCCTTTCCCGTGCTCACTAGAAATTGGATATGGGTCTCCAAGTTGCAATTCATAAAATTCATAAGAATTTTCCACTTCATTATTGTCAAGTTTATTCACAACAAGCACAACAGGCTTCCCACTCTTTCGCAAAAAATCAGCAACTTCTCTATCACTATTTGTTAGCCCACTTCGCCCGTCAACAAAAAACAAAATCACTTCCGCCAAATCAACCGCAATTTGTGCTTGACTTATAATGTGTCTAGATATCTCATCATCACTGCCAAAATCAAGCCCGCCCGTATCCACAAGCGAAAACAAATTGCCACACCACTCAGCATCTCCATAAATCCTATCCCTCGTTACGCCAGGCATATCCTTAACTATGCTAATCCTTTTCCCGCACACCTTGTTAAAAAATGTACTCTTCCCAACATTCGGTCTCCCAACAATCGCCACCAACGGTCTCTTCATCTCTCACCTCCAACCACAACAAATCCATATGAAAAAACATATCTCGCATTATAAAATAGATTTTTAATTCATTAATATTTTAACATAAATAGATAAATAAATCAACTTAAATTTTTATCTAAATCTTTAAATTTATGTACATCATCCAAATTTTATGTTATAATGTATAAAGATGAAAAAGCAAATATTAAAAAAGGAGGTAATGAAACAAAATGAAAGCGAACAAAATAGAAAAACTAACAGGCAGATTTTATACGCCCGAATTTATGGTAAAAACCATTTTAGACTTGTCTGACTATTATGATAAAAATATTGAGAAAAAGCACATTATAGACAACAGTTGCGGAGATGGTGCATTTTTAAAAGAAATAGTTACAAGATATTGCAATATAAGAATAAAAAACAATATTGATTTAGTTGCATTAAAATTTGAGTTAGAAACCTACATTCACGGCATTGAAATTGATAAAATTGAATGTGCTAAATGCATAGAAAACTTAAACGACATAGCAAAAAACTTTGGCATAGAAAATGTAAAATGGGATGTAAATAATTTAGATACATTAAATGTTGATTGCTATAATAATAAAATGGATTTCGTTGTTGGCAATCCACCATATGTTAGAATACACAACATAATGGATAATGTAGAAAGTATAAAAAAATTTTCTTTTGCTCAATCAGGTATGACAGATTTATACATCGTATTTTATGAAATTGGTCTAAATATGCTAAACAATAATGGAACACTTGGTTACATAACCCCTAGTTCATTCTTTAACAGCATTGCAGGCAATTATATGCGTAAATATATCATAGAACACAAACTTTTAACAAAAATAGTAAATTTAAAGCACTTTCAACCATTTGAAGCAACAACATACACAACCATTGCGATAATGCAAAAAAATAACAAAAATAGTGAAATACAATATTATGAATTTGATGAAAAAAATAAAATTCCTTATTATGTTGAAACTTTAAATTACAATGACTGCTACATATCAAATAACTTCTTTTTCTCAACAAAACTAAATTTAAATTTAATAAAAAAGATTTATTTTAATTTAGGACATTGCGACATTGAAGTCAAAAACGGCTATGCAACCTTATGTGATGATGTTTTTATCTCAACATTTGACTTTAACTCTAACTATATCATCCCCGTAATAAAAGCATCAAAAGGAATAACACAACAAATTATCTTCCCTTATGATAAAAATGCACAAATAATCACAGAAGATAAATTGCAAAATGATAAAAACTTATATAATTATTTAACCTTAAATAAAGAAAAACTATTGAATAGAAGCATTGAAAAAAATGCTAAAAATAATTGGTATGCTTTTGGAAGAAGTCAAGCACTAGCAGATACATTCAACGATAAACTAACCGTAAATGCACTAATAAGAAACAAAAATGACCTTAAAATGATTGAAGCCCCCGCAGGTGTTGGCGTTTACAGTGGTTTATATTTAATAACAAAAACATATGATTTTGACACCATTAAAAACTTACTTCGCTCTGATGAATTCGTAAATTTTATTTCTATACTAGGAAAATACAAAAGTGGCGGTTTTTACACCTTTTCATCAAAAGAAGTAAAACTATTTTTAGATTACAAACTAGCCTACAATGGAGGATTATTAGCATAAAGACAAATGAAGAATTGATAAATATTTTAAAAACATCTTTTAAATCTTATTTAGAGCGGGGCACATCAAGAAGCACTGCAAAATTAAAATCTTTACACGGTTATATTGCACAAGATTTAAAAAATTTATTAGGGGAAGATTTCTCCGTAAAATCACAAGGCTATGAAAAAGATAAAGAAGGAAAAATAATGGGAAGATATTACCTTAAAAATGTTGATATAACCATATACCATAAAGGCGAAGCCGTTGCTGGATATTCACTAAAATTTGTTATGAGAAACTACTCTCAAAATAGCAATAATTACTTTGAAAATATGCTAGGAGAAACAGCAAATATTCGCACAAATTCTATACCATATTTCCAAATTTTCATAATTTTTGATAAAGTCCCTTACTATGGAAAAGGTGGAGAATTTAAAAAATATGACAAAATTTCCGACCACAACCTTGAAAAATATATTACCCTTTCAAATGATAACCCTGATTTATTTTTTCACACACCAGATAAAACCTTAGTGATTTTATTGTCATTAAAAGAAAAAGAGCAAAATTATAAATTTAAAAATGAATGCGAATATTCTAATTATTATTTATCAAATATTGAAGATAAAAATCTACTTACTTATTCTTCAAAATTTACTCAAACTTTTGGCAACTCTGTGATACTGAACGACTATGAAGATTTTATAAAAAGGACCTATCATATCATAATGGGCAAATTAAAAGATTAGCAAACTATATGCTAATTTTTTATAATGACACAAAAACAAGAAGCAACACAGCAACGCTATTAACAATAAAAAAATTCACGCTAATCAGCGTGATTTTT
Organism: Christensenella sp. UBA6406; assembly: GCA_002438625.1. GTDB lineage: Bacteria > Bacillota > Clostridia > Christensenellales > UBA1242 > UBA4647. The sequence continues at coordinate 1,461 of DJPS01000049.1, read as the reverse complement.
TTACACAGCAAACAAAACATATCTAAAAATTTGTGGTCAAAATTGTGGTCAAACACAACTATTTTAGTTTTATATTTTGCTATATGCCTTGATTTTTAATGGTTGCGGGGACACGATTTGAACGTGCGACCTTCGGGTTATGAGCCCGA
>DJPS01000049.1:0-1301 GCA_002438625.1 Christensenella sp. UBA6406 | reverse complement strand
CGAGCTACCGAGCTGCTCCACCCCGCGTTATAGGTTGTATATTTAATGCAACTCACATCTATTTATTGATGTATTATTATTTTACACCTAAATTTAACTTTTGTCAATACATTTTTTAAAATTTTTTCAACTATTTTGCCGAATGCAATTTATTTGCTAAATTAAATTGATTTTATTAACCTTGTTTACGATACTAATAATTACATAATTTTAAAAAATGGAATGCTTAAAAAATTAAGGTAATTTGATTTACTTTATTTTTTTTTAGAATAAAGACATATAGATAAAATTTTAATTATTATACATTTAAAGTTCGTTTGTTAGATTTATAATGCATAAAGATTTAGGCGAATTTGACATTGCCTATTTAATAAATTAAAAACACTTTTGCCCTATTGATATTGCTGTAAATGATAAGTGCGGTTAATTGATGGTTTAACAAAATGATTAGATTTATTGGGCAGATTTATTTGCAAAAATGGGCGATTTTGAAAATTTTTGCGGATTATTTTCTCAACTTTTGCAATAAGTTATCCACATCTGCACAGGAAATTAATATTTATGCATTGCGGGTTTTTGCATAGTTTTGCATAAAAATTCACTAAGTTATCCACTTTTCCACAGTTTTCCACAAGTTATCCACACCAACTTTTAGATTTTCCCCATATTTTGCGGAATATTCCAACCCCACACCACAATTTACAAAAATAAAGTTGCATATATAAATTTTTTATGCAAAACAATTCTTTTATGATTATTCACTTTTTTGCAAATTATTTCTTATGCTTACACATTTATTTAAAGCTTCATTTTCAATTAATTTTCTTAAACAACTTAAATTATTATAAACTATGTGTCGTAAATTTTTAAAGGTGTTTAAAAATTTATGCAAATTAAACAATTTTGCTCTAAAATTAACATTTTAGCAACACAGTTTGAAATAGGCGTCGTTTATATCTAATACAAAAATAATTTTTTTTGCTTGCATAAACTTCCTATATTATAAACTATGTAATGTTAAACTTTAAGCAAGTTAAATTTTAAAGTTGCTAACCGCAACAACCTTGATAAATCAAGGCATCACAGTTTGAATTATTCTTGTCGGTCAAATGTGAAAATATATTTTCCCGCTCTCCCAACTTCGCATAATATAAATTAATTTTGTCCATAAAGTTCATAGTCCTTTGTATTTTGGTTTGGTATTTATATTATACACTAACTATGAGTATTTATGAACTCTTTTTTATTACTTTGTTGCACTTACTTTTACAATTCATCATAAAATTTGAAAAAAATTTAAA
>DJPS01000024.1 GCA_002438625.1 Christensenella sp. UBA6406 | reverse complement strand
CTTTTTACCTTTTTGTGGATAACGCTATTTTCTATTTTTATGTAAATATTGCTACAAATTTTAGCATTTCTATATGATTATTAAACTAGTTTTTAATAATTTATTTTTTAAACTTTTTTAATTATTCGCATTTGGCTTAATGTGATAGATGCGGAAAGAACAACTAAGGCAATAACGATATAATGCCAATGAATAAACACAATGTCGCCCGTTTGAAATTGTATAATTTCATCACCAGCCATAACCATAAGCTGATTTGTTGTGCTAAAACCAACAATTACTGTGCCAACTATATCAGTTCTTAAAATGTTTTCTTTTGCCACACCGCATGCTTCTAATCTATTTAAAACAGACTGAGCGGGCAAGTTGTTATAAACGCCTTCTTTACACGAAATAATTGCATAAGATGGTTTAATTAAATTTAGCATTTCTTCACTACTTGTGCCGTTTGTTTCACTGCCGTGGTGGGCAACTTTTAAAATGTCACACTTTAAACTTATGCCGTGCTCGTTTGCATAATCCATAACTTCTTCATCTGTTACGCCCGTTGCATCACCCGTAAACAACAGTTGCTTTTGCTTATATTCAAGCAACATAACAGCGGAATAAGAATTGGAATCCTCATAACAATCCATATAAGGAGACATAAATGTAAACTTATAAGGGCTAGAAAAATCGTTATCACTTTGAATGATTATGCCTGCTTCATTGTATTGCATTGTTGCCCCTTGGTCCACTTCTACATAAATTGCTTCTATTGCCTTATTATAAGATGAATTTGATGAAGAACCTTTAACTTTATAACTATCTTCTTTTGTTGTCTTTCCATCGTTTTTAAATCTTTCGCCTTCATCGTAGCCTAATGCTTTTGGTCTATAAATGCTTTTCACATCATATTCAGTAAGCACACTAACCGCACCGCCATAATGGTCATCATCTGGATGAGTAATGATAAAATAATCTATAACCTTATCCGCTCTATCATTAAAAATCTTGTCCGCTAAATAATTTAAAAGCAAATCTTTTGAGTTTCCCTTAGCACTATCTATAAGCATTAACTTGTCATCGGGCAACTCTATCACTATTGCATCCGCACTATTTACCGCCACATAGGAAACACACAAGTCGTCTTTATTAAAAACAATTTCGCCACTTTCTTCTAATGCCTTTTGCTTTTCAATTTGCTCGTAATAAGATTTATTTATAATATGTTCCAGCGGTTCACTAAAACTCAAACTTACCGCAAGCGAACACAAAATTAAAAGGAAAACGCACAAACAAATTGTATTGTGCTTTTTAGTTTGTTCATATCTGCTTAATTTTTTCTTTTTACTTTTCGCCATTTATCTTTCTCCTTAGCAACACCAATTTACAAAGAGTTTAAAACATTTAAATTTGCAAATTATTTAATTTATTAATAATTTCATTTTTCTATACTCAACAAATAAAATTCCTACATAATATTTACGGCAATTTTATGCCATTTTTCTAAGCTTTAAGCGGATATTTTATTCAATTTAATTAATTCATTAACTTTGCATTAATTTATTCATTTTCACTATCTTTATCAACTTCATCACTTACAATCTCCGCTTCGCCATTTGCTTTAACTTTTACAAGCCTAACATCAAACTCGTTTGAAATTTTTTCATTTTGTTTAGAAGCGAACACTTTGCCCTTTTTAAGTTTTTTCTTTAAAGGCTTTCTTGAAAACAACTCTAAAATTTCAGGCATTTTTGCAACCGTTGCCTTATAACCTTCTTCTATCATTTCACTTGCACCTTCAAGGCTTGTTGACTTAAAGCGTTTAAGGTCGGGCGTTATCATTGCCTCACTATAAACATAACCTTTAATTGCGTTAGATTTCATAAGTATTCTAATGCTTGCCCCCATAACATCTAGCAACTTCGCACTATTTGTCCCGTACGCTCTTGTGCTATTCACATCTATTGCCACAACATAATCACACCCAAACAATTTAGGGATATCGGCGGGGATTGTGTTTTGTAATCCTCCATCTGCAAGAAGCATCCCCTCAAACTCAACGGGGTTAAACACGCCAGGCACGGCACAACTGCCTGAAACCGCCTTAGCCAAATTACCACGCCTTAAAGCAATCTCTTCTGTGCTTTTAAGGTCAACAACAACAGGCGAAAAAGGGATAGGCAAATCTTCTATGCCAATATCGCCAAGTTGCTCCTTTACAAGTCTTTCAATTCCATCTGCCCTAGATGGCACAAAAATGATTTTGCTATTTCTTATGTCCTTTTCTTTTATAGATAGTGCAACTTTAACCATTTCTTCATAACTCATTTTAGAAGCATATAACGCACCAACCAAACTGCCCGCACTTGTGCCCGCAATAAAGTCAAAAGTTATGCCCGCTTCTTCAAACGCCCTTATAGCACCTAAATGAGCAAAGCCCCTCGTTGCCCCACCACCTAAGGCTAAACCTATCTTTACATTTTTATTTCTTTTTATCTCATTACTTTTTTTCTTAAATGACCACATTTTATCTCTCTTTATTTACTCATTTAAATATCTTCAAATTTTTATTAAATTTTAAAAAGTTGCTTTTAATAAATAATTAAATATTATTAATCCTTTTAAATAAACTTCTTAATATTAAACTGCTTGAAAGACAATTAATTAAAATAGAATGCATATATATTTAAATTATGCCAATCTTTCCTATTTTGCATACATTTTTCTAACAACAGCATTAGCAAGTTTAATAGGCAAAATTTTAATTAAAAATGCTAAAACTTTATTTTTAAAACCGACAACCTTTTGCAATGGCATTTTCTTTTTCTTGCAATATTTCACATAAACTTTTGCAACTTTTTCAACTTTCATTCCGTTACGCTCGTCCTTTTCCATTTTACCAACGGAACGCTCCATAACTTCGCTATAAATGCCCGCACTTTCATCATCTTGCTTAACTCTCGCACCTGTGAAGCCCGTTCTTGTGTCCCCAGGCAAAATGTTAAGGCATTGGATTCCAAACCTTTTAACCTCTAAATTAAGTGCAAAACCCAAACTATCTAATGCAGATTTGCTTGCACTATAAAATGACTGAAAAGGCAACCCAACCTTACTGCCTAGCGAACTTGTCATAATTATTTTGCCACTTTTTCGCTCTCTCATATATGGCAAAACTGCTTGCACACAATTTACCATACCAAAAAAGTTTACATTAATCAACTTTTGCACATCTTCAATTTTGGCAGTTTCAACTGGACCTGAGATGCCCATTCCCGCATTGCTTATAAGAATATCAAGGCATTTTTCTCTATCTATTATTTCCTTAACAACACTTTCAATTCCTTGCCTGTCCGTAACATCAACTTTAAACTGTGTTAAACCTTCCATTTCAAACGCATTTCTGCTTATACCATACACAATAAAACCACCATCTTTTATAAGTTGATCACATATTTCTTTCCCTATTCCACTGCTACATCCCGTAACTAAAACAACTTTCTTTTCCATAACTTTCCTTTTTTACAATTTAAATTTCAAATAGCAAAATATATAATTTAATTCTACTCTAAACATCTCGCTTATTGTAACATTTTTAACTTAACACACTTTAACCAAATTTAAAATAAATTTTAATCAAATTAATTAAACACAATTAATTGTTTAATAAGATAAATAGATAAATTTATTTAAATAAATTGCTCCATTTTCGCCAAAATTTCATCCTTACCAAACTTTTCGCTGGCAGACACAATAAAAATATTTTCATCTCCTATGCCAATTTGCCTTGCAATTTTTAATGCCATTAACTTTCTTTGCGACTTAGCCACTTTGTCCGCTTTGGTTACGACGCAAATAAAAGGAATATGATAATATTCAAAATATTTTAGCATCATTTCATCATCTTCGTTTATTTCTCGCCTAATATCAAACAAAAGCACAACCAACTTCAAATTATTGCTAGTTATAAAATAACTTTCCATTAACTCTTTCCACTCTTTTTGCTCCTGTTTATTGCCTTTCGCAAACCCATAGCCTGGCAAATCTACAAAATAAAATTGTCCGCTATTTATAGTGAAATAATTTATAAGCCTTGTCCTGCCTGGTGTGCTACTCGTTCTTGCCAAATTTTTACGCCCACATAAATAGTTAAGCAAACTGCTCTTGCCCACATTACTCCTGCCAACAAATGCTATCTCGCTCACTTTGTCATTTTTAAACGGCATCGCCCTACTTGCACTTATTCTAAACTCCGCACTCTTTATCTCAACCATTAAAATCCCTTTTCCTTTTACAAATATTGATAAACAACTTTTACACTTATAGCCATTATAACACATAATTAACATTTTCGCAAATCAAAATAGCACAAATTTCACTCTCGACATATTTTATCTACACAAACCAAAGTAAATCGCACAACTTAAACAAACAGAAAAAGCGGAATGATTTATTTATAAAATCAAGCCACCAAACAAACCCCTTCACACCCATTATTTACATAACGACCTAACTCAATGCCCAACGACACACCAACCATAACGCACCACGAGAACGGCAAACTCGCCCACACCGCTTGACTGCTCGCTCCACCATCCGCTCACGACCGCTCTCGCACAAGGAAGCAAGCCCCCGCTCCCGCTCTGCTTGCCCCCTTCGCTCCCGCCATCCGTTCGCTCATCCACCCGCACCGAACTTTCGCCCAACGCCACCGCAACCCTTAAACGCATCCACACCCCGTTCCCTAAGCAGAACCGCTCCGCTCAATATGATAGAACCCGCTCGCCCTTGCGACAGATGCAAAGCCGTGCGAACTCCTTCCGCTC
>DJPS01000054.1:50055-58373 GCA_002438625.1 Christensenella sp. UBA6406 | reverse complement strand
AACTTAACAACATTCTTAACAATCAACGCATCTACATTTGCACAATTCATCTTTTTTAGTGCCACAACAACATTAACACATCCACCATTTGCTCTTAAAATATTATAAGTGCTTCCCGCATCTTTTTTAATTTGCAAAACTTTATAACCCGCAACACAATCTGCACTTTCCGCATTTTTTAATCGGCTTAATAAATTATCATTTATTGCATCGTAAAACTTGCTATAATCCCTTTGCAAATCTGCAACAATAACCAAATTATCTAAGTTGAAATATTTATTTTTATAATCAACCACATCACTTAACTTTATTGCTTTTAAATCATTCTTATCCCCAATAATATATTCATATTTGCCCGCTGTATCCCCCAGTTCATCAGTAAAACGGTCTTTCAAATTTTTCTTTTTAAAATTTTCAGCACTCCACATTGCCTCGTTTTCAATTATGAATTTTTCTTGCTCAAAAACTTTCTCATCGTATTCATTATTGACAATTAAATCACAAACAAGTTTAACATATTTTGACACATCTTCATTTTTACACTTTACAACAAATCGCATTCCATTCATTGATGTGCAAGCAGATGTAGATGCGCCATTTTTAGACATATCATCCCGCACGCTTTGCAACTTAAACTCTGCCATTTTCATAACCATATGCTCTGTTAAATGTGCAAGCCCTATGCTCCCAAATCTCGCACCACCTCTAAAACCTATGGCGATCTCTGCTTTGTCCGTGTTAGGCACAAGCCTATATGCAATAAGTGAACCACAGCCCAAATGCTTAAATTTATAATTCAATACTTCATTCAACTTTGGTTCATTAACAACATAATCATTAGGGAAAATAGAACCACTCAAAAGTTGCTCAATCTTTTGCTCCTTTATCTTGCCCAAATTCGCACCGCTCTTTTCCGCTATCAAATATTGCGAATTTTGCTTTTCTTTAGCAAATTGATATAATGAATTTGAATTATTATCATTTTTAATTTCAGCACTTTTCGCCTTTTCATTCTTGCCTTTTCTATTTAACAAAATCTTCAATTTTATTCGCCTCCATTTTCATTCATATTGCATAGCCTTTTATATTCTAAAAGCGCATCGTTTGCCTTATTCAACTCCTCAATTATGTTATTTATCAATTCTTTTCGCTTATCTTCGCCAACTCTTCCCGTCAATTTCTTCGCACTTTTATATGCAATTTGCATTGATGAATTTGCAAATTTATAAAGTTCTTCCTCGTTCTCTTCATATGCATGCCACAACCTTTCCTTAACTATGGCCATATTTCTATAGAACTTCTTCGCACCCTTTGCACTGAATTTATTGTCCAAAACCCTAACACTCGCAAGCAATTCATCAATATTCTCGTTTAGTGTTCCAAACATATTGATTTTGCCCTTCTTCTTTCTCGTAAAGTAAAGCACAACCATCGCAACCACGCACACCGCCAAAATAATGTACCAAGTTATAACATTGCCTTTGCTATATTTAACTGTAAATGACACCGTTTCACTTTTAACATCGCCAATTTGTGCATACACATTATATGTGCCACCCTTAGCCACAAAATTTAAAATGCTATCAGTTTGATTTACCTTTATATCATTTACATACCATTCCACACTAGAAGCAAAATCATCATACCCATTTACAATCGCACCCACATAAATGCCTGACTTGTTGTCGTAAACCTTCTTTTGCTCGCTTAATTTGATTGTTTTAATTTTATCAATCACCCTAACGCCAACAACCTTATAAATTACTCCACTTTGACCAGAAATCTTTATAAGCACATTTGAATAATCTGTTGTATTTAAAAGATTTAATGATAAAACAATCTTATCATAACCCGCCTTATCACTTTCAACTTTTTTTAATCCACTTAGCTCCACAACATTGTCATTATCCACAATTTCTAAAATCGGCTTTGAATTTTCATTTAAATAAATTGAATATAATCCAATTTCATCACTAAGCAAATATGTTATAGTCGCACTAGACAAAATTGCCGTTGTCGGCAAATCTAAATCTTGCACACTAAAAGTCGTTTCAGCCACTTTTCCCGCTATTTTAGCGGTTATTTTTATCTCTTTTACACTTTTATCAATTAGTGCAGTGTCTATAACAATCTTTTCATTGCTAATCGTTTTTATTGCACTTAAACTTGAAAAATCTTCCCTTGTTACATTATAAACTTCACTGCCCACAGCAATCGTAAAATTAACCAAACCCGTTGCAACCATTTCACTTTGTTCATTATAATATAATTCAACCGTAACATTTTGATTGTCTGTTATAAAATCATCTTCAATTAATAGTGAAAAATTATCTATTGAATTATATGCATTTATAATTAAACTATCAAAATAAATTCCACCATCATATTCGCCAATTAAAGTTAAATTATATTCGCCCGCCTTTGTCGCTTTAAAAACAACAAGATATTCTATAAAGCCATCCGCTAATACCGTACCACCGCTTAACTCTTTTCCACTATCAACAACAATGCCATCATCCGCTTTCAACTGAGCATTTTCAATTTTGTCGTTTACTTTTACAATAACTTTAATTTGTTGATTGACAAAAGCGTTGTAAACATTTAAATTTGAAGATGTAAAACTTTTAAAACTCTTGCTATCTCTCCCCGTGTCCGCAAGCCAACCACATTCAAAATAAGCCAATTTCTCGCTTTGAGCATAAACTTTTGCATTCTCCACACTTCCGCTAAAATGCAAAATAGGAAAAATAAATGCAATTATTAATGCAACCACGCATAACAAACGCCCATATAAGCTGTTTAAAAAAGTTGCAAAATTATTAATTTTTTGCTTCCACGCACTCGCCTTATCTCTCATAATCCACCTCGCCCGCTTTATCGTTTTCGGTTTCAGCATCAGCCAAACTTTGAGCATTCTTTTTAAGCTTATGCTTTCTTTCACTATGCATATATATTTCCATAGAATCGTATGGCACTTTGATATGATTTTTTTCCAAAGCTTTGATAAACTCTTCCATTAAATCATAATAACAATCCCAATAAGTGTCCGTGCTTGTCCACGCCTTTATCCTAAACTCTAAGCAAGAACTTCCATATTTATTTAACCTTGCAAATGGTTCAGGACTTTTTGCCACCAACTTATTTTTCTTCATTACATCAATTAAAACTTTTTTAACCTTTTCAATGTCGCTATCATATGAAACATAAACATCTAAGTCAACTCGCCTTGTCGTTCTTGCACTATAATTGATAATTTCACCAGAAATCACCTTAGAATTAGGGATTGTAATTTCTTTATTGTCTATTGTTACAATCTTAGTCGTAAACATTTTAACTGACTTAATCGTGCCTTCCACAGAGCCAATAAGCACATAATCGCCTTCTACAAACGGCTTTGTTGAAACAATTAAGACTCCGTTTGCTAAGTTACTTAAACTATCTTTTAATGACAATGCAATCGCCAATCCCGCCGCAGACAATGCTGCAATGAAACTTGCCGTTGATATACCCAAAATTGAAAATATTATATAAAATATGACCAAATATAAAAACACATTTAAACAAGATATAAAGAACCCCACAAGCGTTTGGTTGTTGCTATCTTTTGTTGCTCTTTTGATTGTTGTTTTAACTATCCTTATAACAATCACGCCCACAACAAAAACTGCAAGACATTGAATAATTTGAATGCCAACAGTTTCAAAAAATGTGTTAAAACTATCTAAAACTCCTAAAAGCATTTTTCCTCCTAAATTAAAACAAATTAAATTGATTTAAATAATATTTAATTTTTAAAAGTTGATAAATTAATTAATTTATTCAATTAAGCAATTTATTAATTTACATTATGGTAAACGTTTTGAACATCATCCAAATCTTCAAGCCCATCAATAAGGGTTTCAAACTTCTCATAATCCGCTTCACCTAAATCAAGCAAATTGTTTGGCACATATTCTATCTCTGCTGATGTAAATGTCAACCCCTTTTCTTCTAACGCTTTTTTAACTTGGTGGAAGTTGTCCTTTTCTGTGTAGATTTCAAAAACATCATCACAGTCCTTCAAATCGCTCGCACCAGCCTCTAACGCCATTTCAAAAAGTTGACTTTCATCTATATTTTCATTCTTTTCAACCGCCAAAACGCCCTTACGCTCAAAAAGATATCCCACACTATTCGTTGTGCCAAGTCCCGCACCATATTTATCAAACAAATGCCTTACATCTCCCGCTGTTCTGTTCTTGTTGTCTGTTAAACACTCAACCATAATCGCACTACCACAAGGTCCATAACCTTCATAAACAATTTCTTCATAGTTTTCACTATTGCCATCTCCGCTAGCCTTTTTAATGCTCCTTTGAATTGTGTCGTTTGGCATATTGTTTGCCCTTGCCTTTTGAATTACATCGTATAACTTGTTGTTTGTGTTTGGGTCATCTCCACCCAACTTAACTGCAACCGCTATCTCTCTACCTATCTTTGTGAAAACTTTACCCCTTTTTTGGTCAGTCTTTTCCTTCGCTCTTTTTATTGTGCTCCATTTACTGTGTCCACTCATCTTCTTTTACTCCTTTATCCTTTATTTAATTATCTTAACTTTAATCATTATAAAATTGATTTATATATTTATTTTATTTTTTCATTTAATCTTTTAACTTTCTTTCAATCCCCTGCTTATTGCATACATAACCAAACTTGCACTAACAGAAGCATTTAAACTTTCTAGCCTTTCATTCATTGGAATTGCAACAGTTTTGCTAGCAAGCCCTTTAAGTTCATCACAAACCCCTTGCCCTTCATTTCCAACAACAAAACCATAAATTTGATTTTTATTAAAATCTTCCTTAAAAATATTTTGCCCTTTCATATCTAAAACAACAAGCGGAAAATTTAAATTTTTTACATCTTCAAGCCCAACTTTTTGCACATTTAAATTGAAAATTGCCCCCATACTTGAACGGATAACTTTGGTATCGTAAATATCCGCACAATCTATCAAAAGCACATTTGTGAAATTCGCCCCCAAACTGCTCCTTATAATTGCCCCAACATTTGATGGATCTTGCAACCTGTCTAACACCAAAAAATTTGAATCTATATTTAATTCTTTATTAGAATTTTTATAATCACCTTGTGCCAAATTTTCGCCCGTGCAATCACACTCACAATCGCCCGCAACAAATGCACAATTTTTCATATTTACAATAGCCACACATTTCGCTGGTGATGATGTGCTTGATAAATGCTTTAAAATCTCCTCAGTTGTTTCAATATATCTCACTTGCCCGCCATAATCATTTTTAAGTGGCGAAGAATAGAAAATTGAATCTATTTCATAATTATTTTTATAAGCCTCTATCAATATTTTTTCATTTTCAACCAAAAACTGCTTATATTGATATCTATATTTTTTATCTTTCAACTTAACCGCTTTTTTAACTATTTCGTTACTCTTAGACTGCAACAACATATCTTAGCCACCTTTAAAAATTAGATTAATCAATTTTATTTTACCATTTTTTAATGCTAAAAACAATAACAATTTGCAACTTTATTAAACTTTTTAGCCCACAAAAAGCAAAAAGGCGAGTTACAAGCCTACATTACAAGTAAAGTAGATTATAACCTGCCAATTTTAAATTAATGTAAATATTCACAACTTATCAATTATTGTTTTATTCTTTAATTCTCAAAAAACTAAAAATTAAAACTAATTAAACTTGTGATTTACTTGCTATTTTTCTTAACCTTTTCAACTAATTCAGCAAATGCCTTTTCATCATTAACTGCAAGTTCAGCCAATACTTTACGATTTAAGTTGATATCCATTTTCTTTAATCCATCAATAAATCTGCTGTAAGTTATACCATTATTTCTGCATCCTGCATTAATTCTTGCAATCCATAAAGTACGGAAATTTCTCTTTCTTAACTTTCTTCCAACATATGCATATTGTCCGCTCTTCATAACTGATTGCTTAGCAACTCTGTATAACTTAGACCTTGCACCCCAATAACCTTTCGCTTGCTTTAAGACTGCACGTCTCTTTTTCTTTGCATTAACACTATTCTTTATTCTCATTCTTCTTTACCATCCTTAACCTTGAACTAATGTACGAACTGTCTTTGCTTGCTTATCACTTGCTAAGTATTGACCCTTACGTGCATTCCTCTTAACTTTTTGTGACTTCTTAGTCAAAATATGTCTTTTATTCATCTTAGTGTATTTAACTTCACCATTCTTTTTAACTCTAAAACGCTTCTTTGCGCCAGATTTAGTTTTCATTTTTGGCATTACTCTATACCTCTCCTTTCATTTTCTTGTAAATTTCTAAGCTCCCATAAAAATAAGGCTATGAAATTATATTTATTTATAAATTGATTTATATAATTATTTAATTATTAATAATGAATTACATTAATTTAAATCATAAGTCGTAAATTCATAAATGCGTTTAACTGTTTATTCAAGCCAAACAACCAACTCAGTTTTATAAACTTAACCCACACCGCAACAAAAACGGAAAATTAAATCAAATTAAATTAGATGCTATTTAAATCAAATCATAAAATCCAATTTTATAACCGCATAAAATCCATTACATACAATTAAACAATCATATAACAATTTTACTTACTTTTAGCAGGTGCTAAAACCATTGCTATATTTCTTCCGTTTACAACAGCAGGCTTGTCAATAACTGCAACATCTTTTAAACTTTCTGCAAATTTTGACATAACTTCAAGCCCAAACTTAGGCATTGCCTGTTGCCTACCAAACATTCTTATTGATACTTTAACCTTGTTTCCAGCAAGCAAGAATTTCTCTGCACCTTTTCTCTTTATCTCCAAATCGTGGTCTTGTATATTGAACGATAATCTAACCTCTTTAAGTTCAACCACTTTTTGATTTTTAAGTTGCTCCTTTTCCTTCTTTGTTTGCTCAAACTTGTATTTGCCATAATTCATTAACTTGCATACGGCAACACCTTGATTAGATGCCATTTTAACAAGGTCCAAATTCTCTTCTTCAGCCTTTTGCATCGCCTCATCAAAACTTAAAATACCTAACTGTTCGCCAGATGCTGAAATTAATTTAACTTTATCTTCAACAATCTGCTCATTAATTAATAGTTCTTTAATGGTTATACCCTCCTAAAATCTTTATAGCATAATTGCACCAAACAACCTATGCCAATTCTCATCTACCCACTAATTTCCTATTATTCAAAGCACATTTATTATAAAATTGATAAATAAATTTTTATTCAATTTCTCAACAAACATACCGCAAAAAACAAAAAATATGTGGGGTAAGTAAAATACACCACATATCCACAACAATACAAAATATTTTTTAAAATTGAAAATACTTAGAAAATAAATTTACCCTTAAAAGCCTATTGCCATAAAGGTGAGAATGTGGCGCATCCTACTTTGACACTTATAATTATACACAAAACCCTGCCCCTTGTCAAGCACTTTTTGCAAAAAACTTTAACAAACTTTTAAAAAGAATAAAAGCAAAAAAGCGTAAACTGCCGTTTTATTTGCTTAACAATTTGTCATCTGCTTTTAATGTGATTCTCTTTATTAATGATATTGTTCCTTCAAGTTTCGTTCCATCATCCAATGTTGTTGTTAGTTTTATCGGTGTAAAATAAATAAATGTGCAATGTTTATCACATATTTTACCATCAACTCTTAATATGTAATTAAACCACCCAGCATATACGGATAACTTTTTACCATTATACTCATACTCTTTATAAGACAAGAACATTGAAACTATAAAAAATGGTATTACAAATATTAATAAAGCATACATCCACCCACCAACAAAAGCTGGCTCAAAATCATATGATACTAATTCATATGAATCAACATTACCATCAACTCCTATATAAGAATCTTCTGCAGATTCACCATAGCAACTAAAATAGCACTTAACAGTTTTTAGCAAATTATCATATTCATCATAAAATTTTATTGTTGCATAACCTGAACTTACAGGTCTATTAAATGTTAATTTTGCCTCCATATAACTTTCATTCAAAGTTGAAACATATTCACCAGAAACTTCATCATCTATCAACTTTAACTCTGGTTGAAAAGCATTAATTACTATTGGCAAAAATATAATCAAAACCACAATGGCAGTCCAAAACAATTTATGTATCCAAAATTTTGTTTTATCATTCATTCCCCCACCTCCTAAAAGACATAACATTTTAAGTTATCCACAATTTAATTTTCTATTGTTTTATCGTGCGTTAGCACGAAAAAAAATACAACTAACAAGACACTATTTATTATACCCCC
>DJPS01000054.1:0-50016 GCA_002438625.1 Christensenella sp. UBA6406 | reverse complement strand
CCCCGCCTTTTGTCAAGCATTTTACGCTCTTTTCCCCAAAAAAATGAAAAAATTTTAATTTTTTGCCATATTTTAATGCTTTATCGCCCCTTTTTAATAACTTTTGCAATTTTTGTCAGTTTAACTTTTCCACATTAACTTATAAAAAGTGGATAAGTTTTTATTATTAGATTTAAATATTTTACATTTTAAATTAAATGAAAAAATTAAATTTTGCTTTACTTAAAGTTTTGTGGCTTAATGTTTTATTATGAAAGGAAACGGACGCTGAGCGAAAGCGGACTGAGCGAGCAGTCAAGTGCATGGGCAAAGGCGATTGGTTTGTTGTGGCGTGTGTGAGTTGCTGAGTGTATGAGAATGTGGCGGGAGAGTTGTGTGCGTGGTTCGCCTTTATCCGCACTTGGGGCGAGCGACCCTATCAATCATCCTTAGCGAGCGGTTTTACTCTTGTTGTATAAATCTTTAATCCCGTTGCTCTTAATGGACAAATTTGCTATTTATAAAACTTTGTTAAATTGCATAATATATTTATAGAAGATAAAGGAGAGATAATGAACAAGCAAAAAATAATTTTATGTGGCGGTGGGACACTTGGGCATTTCACGCCAAACATTGCAATTTTTGAAGCATTAAAGGACAAATATGATTTTATTTATATTGGGACAAAAAGCGGGCTTGAAAAAGGCATTGCATCTAAACTTATGGAATACAAAGAAATAGAAACGGCAAAACTTAACCGCAGTTTAACCTTTAAGAGCATTATTGATAATCTTTGCATCCCATTTAAACTTATAACAGGCATAAAGGAGGCGAAAGAAATTATAAAAGAGGAAAAACCCGCACTTATTTTCAGTAAAGGCGGATTTGCAAGTGTGCCCGTAGTTTTGGCGGGGCATAAGTTAGGCGTGCCATGCATAACGCACGAAAGTGATTTAAGTTTAGGATTAGCAAACAAACTTATAGCAAAAAAGTGCAAAGCAGTTTGCACAAGTTTTTCCGTAACCGCAAACAAAATTAAAAATGGCATTTTTACGGGTTCACCACTAAGAAAACAAATCTTTAATGGCAACGCACAAAAATTAAAGACAAATTTAAACATTTCTAACGCCCTACCCTTTGTTTTGATTTTGGGCGGAAGTTTGGGCAGTGCAAATATAAATAATGCAATTAGGAAAAATATTGATACCTTATCCAAAGACTTTAATATTTTACATATAACAGGCAAAGGAAAGATTGATAAAAGCACAACATACCCAAAAAACTATTTTCAAATTGAATATGCAGAAAATATAGAAGATTATTTTTCACTTGCAAATGTTGTTGTAACTCGTGGTGGAAGCAACACTCTTTTTGAACTTTTAGCATTAAAAAAACCAATGTTAATCATTCCACTATCTGCAAAAGTTAGCCGTGGCGACCAAATAGAAAATGCAAAATATTTTAATAAAAATGGATTTGCAAATGTTTTAATGGAAGAAGATTTAACAAGCGAAAACCTAATGCAAGAGATTGCAAAAACATTAAATATGCAATCTGCCCTTGTTAGCAAAATGTCCGCCACCCAAACAAATGGGACAAAAGCAGTTTGCGAGATTATTGAAAAATATGTTGCAAAATAATTTTATTCATTTTAAATTATTTCTTTTTAACAATTCATACCCTTATAATTAAAAATTAAAACAAACAACACCTTTAAACACAAACAAAAAAATAGCATTATCTTATTATTAAATTAATTTAATGCTATTTTTCTTTTTCACTTTTCTCACATTGCATTTTATCTTTACAAACAAATTTACTTTAAATTAAATTCATTTTGCGTTTATCTTGCCAATTCCATTTTGACACGCTTTTTCATTTTTGCTTATTAAATTTGGTTCTTCCGCAAGCTCAAACTCGCTAGCCAAAATCTGCTTTGCATTTTCTTCCTTTTTCTCTTTTTCAACTTCTCTCAATTTAAGTTTGCCACACTCTAACTTTAAAGCGGAAGAGAAATAATTTTTAAGTAAATCAAAATCCGCCCTATTCATTGAAAAATATTCCTCACTATTAAAATCTACCTTTTGCATTATGTATTTATTCATTATAGCGGGGTTCATTGCTGTTGTGTTCTCCATTTTCGTAAAACTCTTTATGTCCCAAGTTGGGTCAACAATAAAGTTTCTGCCATCATTCAAGGTTACCTTTACAACTGAATGGAACTCGTTCCCACTTGCTATACACACAATCTCACTTGCCTTTATCCCACACTTGCCAAGCATCAATATAAGTGCCTTGCTAAACCCTTGACAAACCGCCCTTTTTCTCTCAAAAATATCATAGCAATGATTAGTTTTAAATAACCTTGAAAACGCACTTGCCTGACCCTTTGTCGCATTTCCTTTATCCACATTTATCAAATATTGCAAAAGTGCATTTCTATATGCTGGCAAATCAATCAACTCTTCATCATATTTAAAAGTTGTTATAAATTTTGCATAAATCTTTGCAAAAGTTTCCTTTTGATTTTCCTTAGACAATGGCTGGATGCTTTGTAAAAAACTTTCAATCTTTCTTTCATACTCTTGCATTTGATTTGTTGACAACTCAGTTTGCCCAAATGTTGAAACATTATCGCACCACACCATTAAATCATTAAATAAAAAAGCAAATTTATTATTTTTTAATTCATTTTGCAACTTATCAATTATGTCAAAATAAAATGATGCATCAACTTTAATTTTCCTTAACTCGTTTTGCCCGCTTATCGCACTTTTAATCAAATTAGCCAAATCATTGCCCTGCAAGTCAACTTGCTCATTATTGCACATAACTGAAAGTTCTTTCATATTCTTTAAATCAAAAGGCAAAAATATTGATTTTAAATTATAATTGTGGCAAATTTCCAACTTTTCTAACCCACACAATTTGCTTAAATTTAAATTAGTTAAATTGGGTTGATGATTTATTGTTAAACTTTTTAAATTCTCCACATCATCCAAGTCTTTATAACTAAAACTGCGTTTAACATTGGTATCGTAACTAAATGGATTAAAAACGGCATCAAAATATTCATCATACCCAACAACATTATCATATATTAATTCTTTAACGCTCTTATCTTCAATTTTATCTTCAACTTTGTTTAACTTCATCTTATCCCCCTTTTTCAAATTTCTTTCTTTTTCGCCCTTAAACCCACTTAAAGACAACGCAACAATTTTATCTTTACAACAATTTTTATATTTTATTTTTCAAATTCGCAAATGATTTTATTGTTTACTTTTGCCCTAGCACTTTTGC
The DNA here is from genome assembly GCA_002438625.1 of Christensenella sp. UBA6406. Taxonomy (GTDB): domain Bacteria; phylum Bacillota; class Clostridia; order Christensenellales; family UBA1242; genus UBA4647. The sequence continues at coordinate 46,734 of DJPS01000054.1, read as the reverse complement.
TTCTTAACTTAATTTCACTATATTGCAAAAATAAAGTATGAATAAAATCTTCAACATTCTTTGGCAAGTCATCATCATAAAATCTTAATTTCTTATCTTTATAGAATGTGTTATTCTTAAATAAAATTAACAACTTTTCGCAATTTTCAACATTGCCCTTTGCCTCATTAAACCTAAAACAATATTCCAATTCGGCATTAAAATTTATCAATTTTTTTGTTTTATTGCATTCATCTATATAAAATTCTCTATTCATACTGTAAAATTCTGCATGAATCTTTTCCATTTTTTCTTCATTAACTGACATTACATTTTCACCTTTTTCACAACTAAAATCTTTTCTTTAAACCAAATTGCCCATAAATAAATGATTTCAATTTTATTTATCAGCATTTGCTTTATCTTCACTTTCTGCTTTGTTTAAATCTTTTACAATCTCGCTTTCATCCTTTACCGCTTCACATTCGCCACTGCCACCAACATTTAAATCGGCATTATAATTTATTTCATTATTTTCAGCATTCTCAGCACTTCCAACCACCACATCACTGCCACTTTCAGCGTTCTTTTCGGCACGCTTTTTAAAAATTAATTTTTCAATTTTATCACTATACTTAAAAATTAGCACGACATCAAAAATTAAAATATTAATAAGCATAAACCATTCTATAACATTAAGCTCACCAAACGGCAAAACCCCGCTACCAATGAACACAAAAGTTGCAACGCCAAATGTTCTGCAAATTGCCACAATAGTTGCAAAATACCAATATTTCATTTTTGTCATTCCCGCAACCATACATAACGCATCATCTGGAAAACCAGGAAACAAAAACATAAGTGGCAAAAATAATTTACTTTTTACATCTATCAAATTTTGTGCCTTTTCCAAACTTTCCTTGCCCACAAGCCTTATAACAGCCCTTTCGCCAAGTTTATCGCCCACAAAAAACATAAGTGATGATGAGATAAACACCGCAATAGTGCAAAGAATAAACGCTTCCCACGGTGGGAAAATCAACGCCCCCACAATCAAAAATGTCGCCGTTGTCGCTGGAACAAAACACAAAAGCACTGTTACAGCAACAAATAGCAAAACAAACACAACATTGCCCCATATGCCACACCTTTCAATTATCGCTTGCAAACTCTCTCTATCCGTAACCCCAAGTGCTTTAAGGGCAAAAAACAATGCAACACTTATAAGGGCAACAACCAAAATAAGAATAACAATTTTTAAAATCTTTTTCTTTTTCGTTTGCTTATCCTGTTTGTTTTCATTTGCTTTTACAGCATTCTCATTTCCTTTCAAATTATCCATTTACAATTCTTCACTTTTTAAAAATTGATTTTTATATAATTATTTACAATTAATTATAGCATAAAATAATAAAAAAGTCAACCCCTACATAGCCTATTCGCACTTAAAAACATTTAAAATAAAAGGCAAAATAATTAATTAAATATTGAAGTATTTTCAATAATTTAACAACCCTTTCCGCCCCTTATAAACTCTTATCAATTTTATCAACCATTTATAATCACTTTAAAGTTAAGTAGCAAATAAATTAATCCGCTTAAAATTAACGCTGGCAAAATTGCATAACAACCCATAAAGCCAACCAAACACAAATAGCTGCACAAGGTTATACAAATAAAAATTATAGAAGTCATAAATATTTTTACAATGCCAAGCCTTTCGCTCCCTACACACTTAATCATATAGCACACATTTATAATTGCCATAACAAAATACATAATCGCCCCCGCCATAGCAACCGCATAAATGCCATAAATTTTCATAAGCAAAATATAAATTAAAATCCTTAAAAAAGAACATATGCAACAATTTATAATGCTGAACTTATTTTTTCCTAACCCCTGCAACACACTTGTGGAGATATAGAAAACCCCAAGCGACAAAACCGTGCTAGAACTTATAACAAGCAATCTGCACCCCGTTTCAATTTCTCCGCTTGAAAGTGCGGGATAAAGCACATTTAAAATAGGCATAGGAAAAATAGCAAAAACAAGCACACAAGGCACGCAAATAAAAGCCGTAAAATTGATGCATTTCGCCACAGTTTCCCGCATTTTTAGCGGTTCTTTTGCTAAAACTGTCTTTGCAACAAGTGGCAACGCAACCGCACCAAGCGACCCAATTAAAACAATCGGTACATTGATTAATGTATTGACAACATTTGAATAAAGTCCATAGTCCGCAAGTGCAACCCCAATTTCACTGCCATACATTACGAGCACATTCACAATTAAAAAACTGTCCACAACCAAACAAAAAGGAATGACAAGCCCGCTAAATGTTATAGGCACACACACTTTAATTAAATTGCTTAAAATTTCTGTTGATTTTATTTTTATTTTATTTTTATTTTCGCCCTTATCCGCTTTCTCTTTTAAACAAACTTTATATTCAGCCTTATTTTTATAAAGTTGATTAAATTTAATTATTAAATATAAAAGAGCAAACGCTTCACTTATCGTTATAGCCAGCATTGCCCCACCAACCGCATAAGAAATGCCAAAAGGCAAAAACATAATTGATAAGATAAGCCCCAAAACCAACTTGACACCTTGCTCTATAAGTTGCGACATTGCTGTTGGTTTCATTTCAACAAATCCTTGAAACACACCCCTATAAACACAAATTAACCCAACAATTAAAACAGATGGAGCAATGAAAATAAAGCCAAACTTTGCATCACCCACACCTTGCAAGTTCGTTATAACGCCACTTAACAATATAAGCAAAAGTGTTAAAACTCCACCCACAAGAAGCATTAAATTTAATGCAATTTTTTTAAGCCTTTTAATGTAACCAAAATCTTTAACCGCCACTTTCTCTGCCACAATTTTGCTAAGTGCAAGTGGCAATGCAGAGGACGACACAACAAGCAAAAGCGAATAAATAGGATAAACAAGTCCATACACCCCCATTCCTGCACTGCCCAAAATGTTTGTAAGTGGAATCCTATAAAACACGCCAATCAATTTACACAAAACACCGCTAAAACCTAGCACAAAAATGCCCTTTAAAAAAGAAGAATTTTTAAATGCATTTATATAATTTACAATTTTTTTACGCATTTAAAAAACCTCCTTTTAAAATTTAACATTTAGTTCATTTATGTAATGTTACAATTTTGATGAAATATATTTCCTAATAAATTTACATTCGCCAAGCACTTCTTTATTTAACGCATTTTCACTTGCAAAAATTATGTAACCAAACACATCGCCATCTTTTTTAACTGTAAATATGTAATGATATTTAAAATTGCTTGTAAAATTTTCATTTAAATAAAACTCGTTTTCAATTATTTTAAAATCACTAATGTCAACAAGCCCCGCATTTTCAACTTTTCCGCCAACCAAATTCTTAAATGACTTGTTAGCAAAAATTATGCTGTTATCATCGCAAATTAAATATGTACAAGCATCAAATTCTTTTAAAATATCTTCAGCATATTCTTTAAAATTTAAAAGCGGAGAATATTTTATTAACTTAATCGTGCCATCATCTTCCATATATAAATTTAAAAGTGTCCCTTCAACAATCTTTAACTTTTTTCTTATCTCCATAGGCAAAACAATTCGCCCAAGTTGGTCAACTCTTCTTGCTATTCCTGTATCTTTCATAATCAATTTTCTCCTTCAACACTAGATTTTGCATTTTACAAATAATTATACAATTTTCCCCAAACTTTTTAAAAAATTCTTTATACTTTACAACAATTCACAATAAGCAATAAAAAATAGAGCAAATTTTACTCTATTTCAATATTATTAACATCAAAATTTGCTGTTGTTATAATCGGACCAATGGCTGAACAACCCGTTATATTTGATATAACTTGCGAAATCCTAGAAAATATTGCTGTGCCAAAAATGTTCCTATTGCTATCCGCTTTAAAATCGGAAATAAAATCATCTTTATTTATTGCACCATTCACTTTAACTGAAACTTTAAATTCAACAAAAAGTGCAGAGCCATTTAAATTTGCAAAATTTAATTGCCTAGATGCATTAAATTCCACTTCATCACTCTTTATTTCTATATTGTTAATCCTATCAACAACAGCGATATCTATCATCCCGCCACTTTCTGGCAAGTTGAAATTATATTCTACTCTTTTTAAAGATGTTTTAAATGCATAATATTTAAACATTTTCACCCCCATAATAAATCTTATATTTTCCATTAATTAAATTTTGAAATATTTTATTTGAACTTAAATTTATTTGTTGCAATGCTAAACTTGATTCAGTTGCTTTTCCTAATTCTTCAATTTTTTTAGAAAGCATAAAATCATATTCCTTTTTGCCTAAATATTGCTCTATTGCATTATTGATTATCATATTTAGGCTTACACCTTCTTCTTCCGCTAAACAAACCAGTTGCCTATGCATGCTTTTTGAAACTCTTAAAGCAATTTTTCCATTAAAACTTTCTTCTTTATATTCTTTTGGCAATGGCAAATTTTCACTTTTTAAATACTCTAAATAAACTTCTAAATTTTCATATGCTTCCTTTACTGCTTCTTCAACGCTTTTTCCACCACCAACACATTCTGGAACAGTAGGAAAAAATGCTGTCCAATAACATTTGTTTTCCACATCAAACTTTGGCACAACTCTAACTTCATAATTCATTTTATTCTCCCTCCTCTATCTCTAAAATGCATTGTCTTATATGGTCAATGTATGTCGGCTTAACAGGACTATGCATGGAATGTTTAGCATTAAATTTTTCCCACTATTTGGAAAACTATAAATATAATGACTTCCATTTATATGCTTTAAAACAAAACCATATTTTTGTAAAAAACTTTGTATTTCTTTTGGTGTAAAATCATTTGCTGTTGGTGTGCACATAATTTTTGCCTTTACTTTTTCAAAAGTGCTCATTTAAATTATGTTCCTTTATAATTATTCTATGCTTAAATTAATAAAATGATATCATATTTGATATCATTCACTTAGATTATATCATACTTTTATTTAAATTACAATAGAAATATGACAAAATTTTATTTTTGCTTATCTTTTTCTGTTTTTCGTTTTTCTGTGCGGACATTTGCACTTTTGAAAATTGCACCATAAAGAAAATATAAAAGCACTAAATAAATTGCAACAGCAATTAGAATATATTTAAATTCTACAACGGTTGGGTCAAAATCTGACAAACCTAACGCATCTACAATGGCAAGTTCTGTTTCACCCGTAAAGTTTTTTATATTTAAAATTGCCCAAACGCCACCCAAAAGAACGATTGCAAGTGGTGCAGTTACCAAAACTAATCTAGTTTTTAAATTTGATGTTTTAAACATTTTTATTGTTAAATACAAACCCGTAAGTTGAGCAAGGGCAAAAATGATAATGCCAATCGTTCGTGTTGTTGTAAACTGATATCCTAGTCCGCCACTAAATGTTACACCGCCAACCACTTCGCTTATAAAGAAGAAAAATGCAATGTTTGTTAAAATATTTAAAATAAGCATTGATTTATCTGTTATTTGCATCCACAACTTTCTTGTCTTTTGCTCTTGCTTGCTTAAAACTTTTGCGTTTGCACTATCAAAAATTTTCACTTTTTCATTATCATTTACAACATTTGCACTTTCTAACCTTTCACCTAATGATGTAGCCTTAAACTCTAAATTTTCTTCATTAATCTTTTTTGTCATTTTAAACTCCTTAAAAAAACTGAAACAATTTATCTAATTTAATATGTGCAAATTTGATTAATTAATACAAATTTAAAATGTGCAAAATATATACAAAAATAAAAAATCGTTAAAACCACTTTTCAATTTCAACGACTTTTTATTTCATCTTTTAACTTTAATTCAAATTACAAACCCATTCCATCTTCTTGTTCGTTTGCGTCTGTAAACACAATTTCTTCAACAATTTCAGGCTTTTCTTCTTTTGTTTGCTTTGCTTTACCGCCTTTACTTACCTTGCCATCCATTTCAACATTTGTTTTGCCTGTAACTTGTTCACCACCAACTTTAACCATCGCTGGTTTTCCCTTTTCTTTTTCCTTTTCCTTCTTTGCCGTAGATTTTAAAGTTTTCGCTTTATCCGCAGGCTTTGCTGTGTAAGTTTCTTTTTCTTTTTTACTGCCCTTCATTGCTCCAGCTCTATTTTTTAAGAAATTATAAAACTTTGTTGTGTTCTTTACTTTCGCCCTTTCAAAATTGCCTTTTTTAGTCAAGGGTGATAGCAGAGAGTTTTTTAAATTTCTCCTTCTTTTATAAAGATATGCACCAGCACAAACGCCAGCAATAGCCAAAAAGCACACCGCACCAAACGCAACGTAAACACCAGCAACGCCCCAGCCTAACGCCGTAGATAAACTCATAAAGAATTCTGCCATAATTGTTCTGTCCCCTTTATTTTAGATTTTTTTATAATTAATTTCTTTTAACTTTTCTTCTTTTTCAACTTTTGTACCTTTATTTTACCACAATTTATGCAAAAAGTCAATACCCAAATAAAAGATTTTCCATTTAACTCAAAGCAAAGAAATTTAAGCATAATTTTAAGCAAAAAGGTGATTAGTTAAAATTATAACCAAACACCTTTTTCTTTTGCTTAATGTGAATAATTTTAATTAAAATAGATTAAATTTTATTCACATCCTTTTTAGATAAATAATTTACGCATTTAAAACGGCATCTTCAAATGATAAAATCATATCTATATCTAAATCTGCATAAAGGTTTCCAACCAATGCATCAAAATTGAATTTAACTTTAAATGAAACTTTTTCACTGACAATGTCGCCTTGTTCATTTTCCATTGTTGTTACCTTAGCATCTTCAATTTCAAGCATATTGTTTAAGTTTCTTGCCTTTAATTCTGCAATTAATTCGTTATAATCAACTGATGCATATTGTGATGGCAATTCCAAATCTTTCATTAATTCGTTATAATCTACACTCTCGCCCGCTTCTTCATCTACATCAATTAAAACATACATTAAAACTCTTGCAAGCATTACAGTTTGTTCGCTTAAACCCACATTGTTTGTTAAAATATCTGTAAAGCCTTTCATACTGATTAATTCTAAGATATCAACATTTGAAGCATCTGCATTTTGCTCATCAAAATAGTCAATTATTTCGCCCATTTTAATTAATGCATTTATTTCATTTTCACTTAACTTTTCATTAGCTTTTAAAGATAGTTTAAAGAAATTTGAAACGCTTTCATAATTTTGATTAGCCCTATAACTTTCGCTAATCATATGCAAATATTGTTTAGACTTTTCATCAAATTGATTTTCATTGCCTTGTAAAAGTTCATCAAGCCCCAAAATAACAGCATTTATTTTATCTTCCGCAGTTTTGATATCTGCAAAGAATTTAGCCATATCTTGTGCCAACTTTTGCGTTGCTTCCGCATCCTTAGGTGCAAACTTAAATACAGTTTGAATTTCATTTGCCAAAATTTGTTGTTCTTCACTTGTCATTTCAGCATCACTTGCAACAAGTTTTCCAAATGTGCTTAAAACTTTTGCCATTTCGTTTAAATCTGTAAAGTTCTCCGCAAAATAATCTTTTTGCAATATTGCCATTACAACATTTGCAAATACCATATAATCTTTATCTTCATTTAAAACAAAATCAACAACATAATCTAGCAATTCTTCAACTTCTGGTTGCACTTCCTCAAAGTCATCCATTATCGCATATTCATTTGTTGCAAATGGCACAAGCATTCCCGCAACAAAGTTACGCACACCAAAATCAATTAATGCAGAATTATCACCTTTACCCAAATCAGCAAACGCTTTCTTTAACACACTATTATAAATAGAAGTAAAATCATTAAATTTCAAAAGTGGCAAATAATTTGTTACTTTATCAATCACGCCATTTTCAGCAAGTGGCTTCAATACATTTTCAATAAATTGATATTGAGCCATTTCAATCTCGCTCATATTTTCGCCACAAATTGCATAATAACCTTCCACAGCAGTAACATATGCCTTAATTGCCTTTTGCATTTCGCCAATTTGCGTTGTTGTTAATCTATCAAATGACTTAGCCAATTCTTTTAATGCTTTAATGTACGCAACGCCATCTTCATCGGTTACTCTATCCGCATCTGTTGCCCAACAATAAATGTTGATTAATGCCGTGCTTACATTTGTAGGTAAATTACCATCGTAAATGTTGAAAATTTGCAAAATTAATGGCGTTATCATATCCAAAGTTTGTGCGTATTTATGAATTTGATATGTTGCCTCTGCATCAAAATCATTTTGCGTTTCTTGCAATACCTTATCCATTAAAACTACAATGCTATAACCATTAAGCATTAAAGTTGCAGGGTCCGTATCTGTTACAGTTGTAATTGTCCTAATTTGGTCAATATAATCGCTTAATTTACCCATTGAATCGGCATCAAAAACACCATCAACTTCTTTAATCTTAACAAATTTAGCAACCAAATTCTTAAAACTATTCAATCTTGCTTCGTTTTCTGCTAAATCCAAATCTTTGTTAAAAATTCCATCTACAATTAAATCAATTTTATCAACCATTTCATCTAAATCAACAAAATTAGATTTAACATCATCTCTTCTTAAAACACTACCAACATCATTCTTAAATGCAGTTATAACTTCTTGTGCTGTGTGAACCTTGTCAGTTTCACCATTAATAGGATAATATAAATTTAATCCAAGCATTGGGTCGTAAAACTCGTTTACATAATTTGTTATCTCAGTAACAAATGCTCGTGGATTTCCGTTTGTATCCACAAAAATATTGCTCTTAGTTTTATCGGCATAATTATTTAATAAATTAGAAACAACATTTCCAACAACTAAGTCCTTAACTTCCTTAGATACATCTTCTGCACCTGTAATCTCATAAATAATCTCCGCAATAGTGCTTTCGCTTAAAATTGGCAACCATTTTGTTATTGATGTAACGCCCTTTTCTATAAACATAGGCTTGATATATTTATTGAAATCTTGATATTCCTTAATTACATCAGCATCTAGCATATCGCCATATTTAACCATAAACGCATCTAAACTTTCAAAATAATTATCAACAACTTCTTGCAAGCCTTTTAATCTTGTGTCTAAAAGTGCATCAGTTGCACTGGCAAGGTCTATAATTTCCGCATATTCTTTTGCAAACTCTTTATCTTCATCAAAGTAAGGATTTATAATCCAGAAAATTGCATTAGATATTGCCGTGCAAGTCCCCGTTGGCACTTCTCCATTATAAATAGATGAAATTTGCTCAATTAAAGGGAAAATATATGTCATACTTGTTGCAACTCTATGAATAGTCGTAACAGTTTGCTCATCTAGTCCATTTTCAACTGTATTAACCACATTATCCAATGAACCTATGAACATAAACGCATAAAGCCCTGTTATCAAACCATTTTCTTGCGGATTTTTAACCGTGTTCTCAATAGTTAATGTAAATGTTCTTAATGATTGAACCAATCCACTAACCGCACTTGCATTTTCCGCAACTGTCATATCTATACGCAACAAATCTTGACCAAACATTAAAGTGAAATGTTCAATTTCTTCTTGTGTTGCATTTTCAACAAACAAGCAGTTGACTATATCTTTAAAATCACCTAAATGTGTAACCAAATTTGGATAATCTTCTTTTACTCCATCTACATTTATAATTGCATAAACATCATCAAGTAGTTTAAATAGATTTTCTTTAATTGTTGGCTTTGGCGTTTCTTCTTCGCCTTCTTCCGCACTACCTTCTCCACCAACTGGCGTTGCAGTAAAAGCATCGTTGATTGTTGTCATAACAAATTCTTTAACCTTAGCGGAAATATCTTTCACATATTGCTTATAATCGCCATTTCCTTCGTAAATTGTGCCATTATTTTCAATTTTATTTTTCAAAAATGATTCAACTAAGAAATTGCTATAATTAGATACAAATTGCTCGAACTCGCCACTTTGCATTACACGCACAAAGTTTTCCATTAAATCATCCATAATTTCTTTTTGTTCCATATTTTGATATTGCTTTAACCTATCCATTATAAAAATGAAATTATCAACATTCAAATATGCTCCAAAAGATTTAACAAAAGTGTCATAGTCATCCACAAATTCAGCATCTAACTTATCGCCATTCGCTGTCATAAAACTGCTTAACTCGCTAGCAAATGCGGTAAAGGCATCAATTAAATCTTGGCTTACACCTTGTTCTTCACTTTCGCTTCCTTCACCTTGCTCGCCACCTGTTTCACCTGCAACTTCACCTGCACTTGAACTTTCGCTTCCGCCTTGACTTCCGCCTTCACCTTCACCCGTGCCTGCTCCTGTTCCTTCACCAGAACCAGAACCAGAGCCTGAACCCGTTGAAGAACTTTCAACTTTTAGCATATATTTATCTAATTCTTCCGCTAATTTTTGCAACTTACCTTTAATTGCCGTAAAGTCTATGTCTTCACCTTTGTAAGCGGATTCAAATTCATAAGTTATAACATTTGCAATAGCACTATAAAGTGTTCTTGTTTCATCTGTATTGTCTTTATCTAATTCAATAGCAAAATTTCTATATGTGTTATAATATTTATCACTTTCTTCCTTATCAATATCATAACCATCGTTTGCACTATTTGGAACATACACATTAAAGTATCCCATTAAATTAAGCACATCAATAAATGTTGCAACTTCGTTTCCATCCACAACCTTATCTTGGAATAGATTTCCATAAAATTCGCCATCTTGACCCATAGCATTTGCAATAGTAACAACAATTTGCCTTAACTCTGCATTAGAATCATCGTTTTGCGCTTCCTTAACTAAAAACGCCTTAATGTCCGCCTTTAATGTTGTGCTTCCTTCCGCAACAAACAACCAGTTTTCTATTCTCTCTGACACAAAAGTAGATGCAACTTCAATGCCTGCCTCGCTTGCAAGGAAATCATTTAATGCTTCCACTGCTTTATTTACAATTTCACCACTTACAACTTGCTTAATAAACGACTTAAACATCTTGTCCATTTTTTCAAAAGTTAAATCCTTTAAACCTTTTAAATCTGCAATAAAACTATTTATGTTCGTTTCGCTTATAAATGGCTCCACATATTTTTCAAAGTTAGCATAAGCACGCTTAGCAGTTTCATCACCCACATATTTAACATATAAGCCCATTGCAATCTTTAATGTAGGTAAATTTGCCACCAATTTCTTAGCAAATTGCTCGCTTTGACCATTCTTCAAATTGTCTAATTCTATGGCAACTTCTTTAAGCGAATTGCAAACTGCATTATAAATAACATTTTCCTTTGTTTCAAACATTTTCTTGAATGTGTCATCATTCACAATCAACTCAACACTGTTTTCAAACCAATTTGCATTTCTCATTATCTTTTTAACAACTTTTTCTGCTTGCTTGCCATCCATTCCCCTTGCTTCACAAATAGAAGAAACTAAATAACTAAATGTCCCTTCGTCACAAGTGCCTTTAACAACTTGCTTAAATACTTTTCTTAAACTTGTCTTTATGTAATCTACATCACCATTTTCATCCACGCAACCTAATGCATTGACTGCTAAATCTACAATTATTGATGCCTTATCCACAACATATTCCTTGCCAATCTCTTGTGCAATATTGCCAAATTCATTCTTATATGTATCAATAATTTTATTTAACGCTTTAACTAACTCAACCTTATCAACCGTTAAATATAAATTATAATTTTCAGTTTTAATGCTTGCCTTATCTACACTTATTCCAAGGCTTGCAAGTGCTTTCATTAAATCGCTGTTCTTTATATCCTTATCTGATAGTGTTACGGCATCGTCAAAAGAAATAAGGTTGAAATTATCTCCAAAATAATTTGCACCCGCATTTGCATTTATTTTGAATGTTATCTCCTTAGCCAAAGTTTTATCTGTTTTAATTTTCTCCAATAAATTTGCAAGTTTGTTATAATATGCATTTATATTTGGATTAACATAAATCTTAATTGAATATTCTTCACCCTTGTATTTAACCTTAATCACCTTCTCGCCCGCTGTTGTAAGGTCTGGTTTAGAAATAATCATTTCTTCTGTTACTTTAACTGTCTCTTTTTTGTTATTCTTTGTTGTAACTTCAAGGGTTAGCCCGCTATAATCAAAGTTATCACCAGCAACAATACTTTGAGTGTTTGATTTTACTTCAACATTTTTAACTTCGTTGCCATCCGAACCACAAGAAGTTAATGTTAAAGTGGCAAACAACGCACCCGCACATAAAACATTTTTAATTGATTTTTTCATTTTTTCACCTTTCCCTGAATGCCTAAATTTAGCATTATTTTATTATTTTATAATGAATTAATAACTTAATTTTAGCAATGTTAAACCACGCTAAAAGCGGAAAAATATTTAAACAAATTAAATGAAAATGCAATTTATAAATTTATTGATTTTTCCATATTTCTACGCGTTATTTTAACATTGTTTTACATTTATATTTTACTATTTTTTTAGCAAAAAGTCAAATTATATAGCAAAATAATTCAAATAAATTTTTTAGCAAATTCTTATGCCTTAAATTTAATTTCCTAAGTAAAAACAGCACAAAAATCTTGCTACATTTATTATACGGATTCACAATGCAAAATAACCAACAATTTGCAAAATAATTTGCAAAAAAATCTTAAAAAGCAAATTAAAACTTTCTAAGACTTTTTTATTTTAACCAAACAATTAAATTTAACTATTTGACCTTCATATTAATTCTTAAACGATAGAACATTATTCCACCCGCAATAACAACAGCCACACCTAAAACAATTAGCACGATTGTGATTGCATTAAGTGGGTCTTTCTTTATAACCTTAAACATAGAAACAACATTTCCCGCTTCTGTTTTAAGCGTTACAAAATATGTTCCCGCCTTGACAATCTTAATTGTAGAAACATCATCTTCAAGCGTGCTTTGATTGATTAAGAACTCTTCATTCCCAATTACAATCTTACAATTTCCAATTTGCTCGTAAATTGCCCTTGTGCTATATGTTAAAACAATGTCATTCGTTGTGGTTTCGTTATATTTTATTGAACATTCAATGGCAGGAATTTCATTATTTATCCAAATGTAATAATCAAACTCTTGCATAGCATTCAAACTATTTAATTGATTGCCCTTAACATAAATATGATAATTTCCCACGCCAAAACTGTCTTGTGAAAGTAGCAATGAATAAATGCCCGCATTTTCGCCCTTAACCACATCGGTTATGTCAATATCATTCTTAACAACCTTAGTTATCTCGTAACCATTTATGTTAGAGAACTCATAAGCGAACCTTGCTTCATTAGGATAAATAATTGAAAAAATTAACTCACTTGTCTCTAACTGCTTAACCGCATTTCCTTCCCTAACTGATGCCGTGATTAAAATCTTATATAAACCTTGCTCTGTAAATTTATATTCATAATTTACGCCATTTATCTTATATTCTTCACCGTTTCTATACACTTCAACTTTAATTGACCTTGTAATATAGCTTGAAACATCGCTAACCTTTAAGATAACTTCTTTTTGCGTTTTAGAATTTTCCACAATGTTATAAACTGCACCATAAATTGGCTCTTTTCCATTTACCGTATAAACAACCTTATTCTTCAAAACTAGTGTAAACCCGCCACTGTTTGCATTACCAAATAATTGTTTATTGCCTGCTAAATCGTAAAATTCAAGCCTATAATCTCCCGCTGTGTTAAGCGTGAAACTTGCAACATTATCCGCATCACTCACTCCATAAACATTATCTATAAATTTGCCATTAAAATAATATTTCATATAAATTCTATTTTGTGGCACACCATAATAATTTTGGAAATAAATTGTAAGCGGTGCATCGTAAACTGCAACATTGTCATACATACTTGCATCTATAACAACATCTTTCGTTTCTAAAACCTTTTCGTATGTCAAATTGCCTTCTTCATCTTCACCAACAATCTTATCAACATAAGTGTCGTATTTATAACCAAACTTCTCTAAATATTTAGAGTTTGCCTTAATCTTTGTTATTGCAAATATATCTAAATAACTATAAGGAGAAACACCATAAACAACTATAATGTTAGTCGTAAATCTGCCACTTAAATCGGCAAGATCGCCAGAATAAGTGTAAAGAATTTCATTTTCTAAATCTCCAAAGTTTGTCTTTAAGTTCTTATCACCCTCAACATCAACTCGGAAATTATAAATTGAAAAATAATTTTTAACCATTAACTTACCATCAATAAGCGGATAAGTTTGATTTCTTTCGCCATTTAAATATTTAACAATTAAATCATTATAATCTGTAACATCTAAAAGTTCATCCGCTGGAAGAAGAATGTTAAGTTTTCCGTTTGCAAGTCTTTCGTAAACTTCATACATTGAAATTGTGCTATCCTTAATCATAAAGAACACGCTACGAGAGTTGCCCAAAGTGTTTGTTGTAAACCTAAGTTCATACATTCCTTGCCTTGAAACTGTTACGCTGTTATTTGTAATTTGACTTACATTAGAAGCAACATCGCTACCATCGTCATACCTTATAAGTGAAACGCTATATCCAAAAGAATAACCGCTTAAATCCCAGAAAAGTTGCACTGTTTTGGTCGTAAATGTGCTAACCGCATTTTTACTTAAACTTAAAATGCCGTTCATATTTTCATCTTGCGAATCTATTGCATTTACGCCAGGGAAAATGTTGTAAATTATAAATTCGTATGTTTCCGTTTCACCTGTTGTAATGTTATAAATATTGATAACATATTTACTTTCGCCACCTGAAACCATATCCACATCGCTAGACACTGATTCTGGTCTAAATATGTGCGTTGGTGCATTTAATGCTATTGGTAAACCATTCTTTGTTGCTGTTGCCGTAAACATTTCACTTGGAGCAGTCAAAGTTACATTTCCATATGTATAATAAGAGCCATTAACATAAATAGGCTTATATTCATAATCAAGTTCATAATTTCCGATTACGCCAATGTTCAAATTAACAGTGTGTGCATCTACACCTTTTCTAAAATTATCTTCAAGCACAAACTTATAAATGCCAGCAGTAAAATTATAATCTCTCCTGCTATCTGCCTTGTTTGCATCCACAATAATTGGATTACCTTCGCCATCTTCACAAATGCCATCTTCATCCGCATCGCAAAGAACAAATGTGCTTATTGCTTCATCAAACAAATAAACCATTACATTCTTCAACATCACACCATCGGCATCGGCATCAAAGATAACTCTATAATAACCATCCACTTCTCTTTGTGAAACGCTTAAAATGCCTAAAACTTTATCTGATGTGCTTATGCTAATGCTAACACTTAAATTTTCGCCAAATCTGTTTGTTAAAACTAATGTGTTTGTCGCATTTAATTTGAAAGATGCATTAATGTTATTTAATAAATCTTCCGCATTGACACTTGGGTCAACATTAATCTTTTTATCATTAATTGTTATGCTATACCACGCTTCTAAGCCACTTATCTCAGTTATTTCAAAGTTGTTCAAACTGCTAACTTCGCTAATCCCTGTTGTGATTATCATTTCTTCTTGCCCGTTTGTCGTGTTCACATTTGCCTTGATTGCTGGACTAGAAGTGTTAAGTAAAACAGTGTAAACTGTGTAGTTTCCCGCCTCGTCCACTTCAACAATTTCATAATAACCATCAACTGTCATTGAACTGTTTGTGCCTAAAAGTGCTGTCATATAATCATAGAATGAACCTATATCATAACCAAATTCAATCCAGTTTTCATAATAATTAATTGTAGAATCAATTATCATTGGATTAAATCTTAATCTTGCACTGTTACCTTCGTAATATTCCGCCATACCTGGCACAAGACATTGAAATGCCCTTGCTTCGTTTTCAGTTGAATATTTATTCATATTAACATCTTTGCCATATTTATTGTATTTTCTAAAATAAATCCTATCACCTTCGTGCGAACTTGAATAAACTGTTGCACTTGTTTTAGGGCGTGAAAATACAAATGTTTTATCTATTGCAAAATCAATTACGCCACTGTTTGCAAAATAATAAACGCCATCTTCTGCTTTATAATAAGAACTTTCATAACCACTTGTTAAGCCGTTATCTTGCAAAATATTTGAATTAACACTTAAACTTTGAAGCGTGTTCAAATTATAATTTGGTGCAGTTTTATCAATTACAAGCGTTGTTGAATTGCTATAATAATTAACTGTTTTACCACTTGAATCTGTAACTTTATAATATTTTTCTTCGCCTAAATAATGATAATTTATTTCAATTTTATATTCATTAAGCGGATTTTTATCATCAATTTCATAAATTACAACGCTATATTTAACCCTATTGTCGCTAAGCAAGCGTTCTTCCACATAATAATCTTTGCCCTTTTCAAGCGTTGTAGATGCAGAATAAACTCCGCTGTTTAGTTTAACATATCTCTTTATAACTAAATCATTTACATCAATTTTTGCATAATATTCATCAACTGGGTCTTCAAAAGTGAAAATTACATAATTGTCTTTTGTGCTTGATGTATATGCACTTAACTTAGAGAATTTATCAAAATCATAAGTTGTTGGAGTAAATTGAGTGAACGCACTTAAATCTGTTCTTAAATTTCCTGTTACTCTATATTGATAAGTGTAATTTATGTTATCTATCACTTCATAAGCAGAAAGTTCAAGTGAAGAACCAACAATAGTTGCATTATATTCTTCAAACTCGCCAAAAAGTCCGTTTGCAACCTTAGTTTTCCTATATACCTTAATCGTGCTAGAATCAACCACACTAGAATCCCAAGTGTAAACATATTTACCTGTGTCGCTCCTTGTTTGTAATGTTAATGGAGTTACCGCACTTCTATCATAAATTTGCTTGCCCGTTATAACATCTGCACTTGGTTGCTCAAAACCCACCCTAAATGCAATGTAATTGCCGTTATCATTAGATGGAGAAAGTTGCGTATTGTTTGGAAGAGCATTATCTTTTATTTCTAATTTATAAACGCCTTCTTTTGCAATTTCATCTATAACAATGAAGCCATTTGCATCAACTGTGTTATATTCTTTCTTGCTTTCTAGATAACCATTATCATTATATCTATATAAAACAACTGTCAAATTGAAAGTGCTTGGCACATTATAATTATTTACAAGTGAGCCATTTACAAAACTGTATTTTGTTTTTGGCACTTTAATTTTAATTGGCAATAAATTAGATTTTAAAATTAAATTTAAATCTTTAACCACATATTGAGTGCCTTCAAAAGAAACAGTTGTAAATTTATCCATTGCTTCTCTATAAAATTCTTTAAATGAAATTTCTTCCGCACCAAATAGCACATCTATGCCACTGCCCACTTGATATGCACTTTCATCATTAAAGTCTGGCACATCAATAATAGGATTGCTATCTACATAGAAAGTGTAAATCTTTGTGCTAGAATCGCCACTTTCTTCAACTTCACCATCAAATCCGCCAATGTATTTTCTAGTAACAACATATTTACCTGGTTTTGTTACCATTTTAGTTGTAACTGAAATCATACCGTTATTATCATAACTTGTTACAGTTGTTGCCATAGGATTGATAATATTTGAATAAGAAAGTTCGCCATTTTTATTCGCCTCGCTAAGCAAATCTACGCCCATTGTTGCAGTTGTGTCGCTATATGGGAAGTTTTCTTGTGTCTTATCATAAACAAGCGGATAATAATCGTATGTTAAACTTGCAATTTTAAATGCCCCACTTTCTGCATCTTTCCATTCAAAAACTAATGCATCTAATGAGCCCGCTTGTTCTAAGTTTAACTTGTTTACCCTATAAGTTGTTTCGCCACTTATATATGGTGTGTCTGTCGTAAACATCTTACCAAGTGATTTATCCATATTCATTTCTATGCTATAAACAGTCTCGTTTCCGCTTCTATCTTTAAGTGTTACGCTATATTGCTTTTCACCCTTAACCCTAGAATCAGTTATGTCGCTATATTTGCTTAAATTAGGATAAATTGTTATTTCTTTTGCTTTTGCCTTATCTTTAAAGTTTTCCTTTAAATCAGTGCCAGTTAAATCATAACTTTTAACTTCTACACTATCATATGGAATGACAAGTGAAAATCCAGATGGCAACATTTCGTACATACTGCTACTTTCTTGCAATAAGCTCATTGCTGTTCTATCATTCACACTTGTTGCATCTTTAAATAAAAGTGCCTTGTTTTCGCCCCACTTCATTGTGGTTTTTTCTGATACAATGTTAAAGTCCTCTACCTCAGTTAAATTATCATTCATATCATATTGCAACACTTTTGCCTTTGTGAAATCTAAGAAAACTGAATGAACATATCTATAACCTGATGCATCTGTAACTTCAAAAATATAAACTTTTTGCTTATCAAGAACATAATCGCTTTTTACAATGTTTGAAACGCTATCAACCGCAACAATATTCTCATACTTTTGCTTTGATGATGCATTATAAGCAATATAATCTACATATGCATAAGTTCTTCCATCTAATGTTTCGTAAATTTCTGTTTGAGATGCGTTTGCTTGCCTTACAACATCGTATGTAACCAAATTAATGCTGATTGGCGAGTTGCTTGGTTTATTCTTAACTTGAACAGTGAAAGGTGCATTTACAACATTTGCGTTGTTTAAATTTTCATTTAAAGAGAATAAACTTGATGTTATGTTATAAGGATTTACACTATAAGTTAAAACTTGATTATTTAATGACAATTTATCAATAGTAAATGAATAAGTTGAATAAGAATTTCTATTAAAATAAATTCTAACTAAATATTTTCCTTGTGAACTGAATGTCATATATGCATTTTCTTCGCCATCAAACTTGACATCAAACTCTTTATACGCCGTAAAGTTGCCTGTAAAGTCCGCATCGTAACTGAAAGTTGCCCTGATATCACTATCAAACACTTTTGGTTTTTGAACTTCAATTACAACTGAATCCTTTGTAAAGCCACCACTTGCAAGTTCTTTTCCGTTAGATAAAATTTTAACTTTTGGAGTTTCGTTTGTAATTCTAAATAAGAAAACCTGATTGAAATCTCTACCAATAAAATCTTCAAATCCATAATTTAAAACAACAATGTAAAAACCTGCATCTGTGAAATATGTATTTTTATCTACACTTAACTTTTCTAGTGCAATGTTGTTTAAGTTTAACATTGTCCCTTCGCTGTTTTTAAAGTCTGCACCCGTTTTAGAATAATAATAGAATGAATTTTCACTATTTTCATCATCTAAATAAGCATAACCATTTAGCCAAACAGGAGATTGGTTTGTGCTTGTAAATGCAGTTAAATCAGGCACTTTGAAGTTTGTTAAAACATTGCTTGTAACATATTTATATGAAAGGTCAGTTTCTAAACCCTCATTTAAACTTATAAAATATTCTTCACTTGTTAAATCTTTTGCATAATTTGCAGTGTAACCAAAAATTGTCAAACTTTCTGTTCCAATTCTAACCGTTTCACTGCCGTCCTCTTCATATTTAAACTCGCCACCAATGAAAACTTGATATTTATAAGTAACTTCATATTTGCCAAGTTCATATAAAATAGGAAGATTATAATTTATTGCATAACTTGACTTAGTGTCAAAGTCCTCTAAAAACTCAAAATTGCCATTATATTTTCTTGCTAGTTTAAAACCAACTGTCTTTTCTACATTAACGCCATCACTGTAATCAAAATATAGAATTCCGTAATCACTCTTTTCGCTTATCTCGCCAAAGTTTTCATTTGTGTAAACAAATCTTGTTGTGATATATGATGCGGTGTTGTTATATGTCCTTTTTGCAACTATATGATACATTTCAGGGTCAAAGCGAAGTGCTGGATATGTTGCCTTCTTTACACCGTTGCCAGCATCACTAAATGCATTATAGTTGAAAATATTTTGCCTAAAATAAGTTTCTGTTGCTTCGCTATAAGCAGGATTTTGCGTAACATTTAAAATGCGTGGAAATTGCAAATCTGTTTCTTCATCTAAACCAAAGTTCTTTTGGTCAAGCACAGTAAATGAATATTTATACCAATCATAATCTTGCGGATAAAAATTTGATGTGCTTCCATTTTGATAAACCCTAACTTTAAAATAAAATTCATAAACACCTTGCAAATCTTCAACAACTTCTGTGCTGTTGTAATAATAAAGTGTTACACTAGGGGCAATATCAAAGATAAGCGAATTATTGCTTACACTTATGCCTGAACCCAAATTTTCATCTGTTACATAAGCATCACCCAAAGAAAGTTGCTTACCATTTAAGAACACATTAACTTCAAGTGCTGGAAGATAAACATTTTCACCTTGCGACCTAATTACGAACCTAACCCCTTGCTTTGATTTGCTTAAATCGCTTGTTTCCGCATTTTCTAGCAAAACAAAACCATTGTTTGATACGCTTGCAACACTGGTTAAATTATCGTTTTCATTATATTTATATGCTTCAACTTTTAACGCACTAAGTTGATTGGCATAATCCACACTTGTGCCGTTCCCTTCTGCCATAGCACGCTTAGAAACACCACTATAAACAAAAGCGAAACCTAAAACCAAAAATAAAACGCTTAACACAAAGAAAGTTATCTTATTAACTTTACTCATAAAAACCTCCAAGGACAAACAAACTCTAACTTAAATGGCAAAATTGCATTAAATTAGCATATATACATTTATTTTAGCAAAAAACCGACAAAAAAGCAACAAAATAAAGCAAAATTGACAATTTAATTTATAAAAATTTTTCTTACCTTTATCAAAACCACTTTAAAGCCCTAATTTACATAAAATCCCCACTAAAAAGCACTAAAAATGAGTTAAATTGATTTAAATTAATTTTTAAGTTTAAATAAGGAAAAATAATTAAATTTTTATTAACCCAACGAAATTTATCCTATTTATCTTAAATATTTTTTGCAAATTAAGTAAAATTATGTAAATTTAACTCTCTTGCGCACAAAAAAGTTGCATATACAAATTTTAATTTATTATCGCAACTCTTATCAATCCTTTTAACTTCTAAATTAAAAGCACATAATTTATGGCATCTTCACCTTCGCCATAATAATTTCGCCTTTCATTAAACTTAACAAAGCCCAAATTCTCATATAATGCAATCGCTTCCGCATTTGTGCTTTTAACTTCTAAATATAATTTTTGATAGCCCCTTTCCTTTAAATAGTCCACCAAAAAATTAATCATTTGCCTTGCAATTCCTTTTCGCCTGTATTGTTTTTTAACTGCAACCCTTAAAACTTCGCCTTCTATGTCAAGGTCTAACATACTTATGTAACCTATAACTTCTTCATAATCGTTTCTTGCCACAATATATTTGCTACGCTTGAAAAAGTCCGATTCAATCATCTCCCTGCTCCACGCTTCACCGCAAAAGCATTCCCCTTCTATTCTAACTATTGAATCTATATCATTTTCATTTGCAAAATCTATTATAACATTATATGTTTTTGTCTTTCCCATTTATTGCCACTTAATCCTTTTAACTTTTCCTTATTGTAATTGTAAATTTGCGTATATTTATATGATTTTAATTTAATCATAATTTAATTTTATTTAATAAATATTTTTAAGCACTAATTCAATTTTTGTCCTACAATCTTATGATTAATCTTTATTTTCTTGCTTCTTTTTCAATTCTTCTTCCGCCTGACTTAACTTTAAATAGATTGGTTCTAATTTAGATATGCTACAAAACTCTCCCGCATCAATCTTTCCTATCACACAGTCAACCAACTCGCTAACCGTATAATCACAATCAAATATAACGCAATTTTCCCTTTCATCCACTTCCGCATCGCTTAAAACGCCATAATTTATGCGACTGCCCTCAACTTCGCAAACATAGAAATCCGCTTTTCCGCTAGGAATGCACACTTTTCCGTAAATCTCCAAAGGTCTTTCACTTTCACTGCTTTTTTCTTCGTTTTTTCCGCTTTCGCACATATCAATAAATTTGCTTTCATCAAAATTATATGAATGATTGCCCGTTTTTGCTTTTAACTCTTCAATTCTTTTTAATTCAAGATTATCAAATAAAATGCATTTATTATTTAATTTATTCTTTTTTTCGTAAAGTCTACAAAGAATAGGTTCAAAACTGTTTAGCCCTATCGCACGCAAGTTTTCATTTGCACACAAAAAGCCTTTTGCAAGGGCAACACCAATCCTTATGCCCGTGAATGAGCCTGGACCCAAATTGACTGCAACCACATCTATATCGCCAATTTTTAACCCCGCTTCGTTTAAGGCATTATCCACAAAAACAAGTGAAGTTTCGCTGTGCTTTGCATTGCTATCCGCCTTTTCACTAAAAATCTGCATTAAACTTCCATTTTCTTTTTCATAGCCTTTTACAACAATGTAATCCGCATTGTCAAATGCTGTGTTTATAATCAATATGTTCATATGCTAAAATTCTCCCTCACTTCTTTCAAGCTTAATTTAATTTTAATTTTGTTGTTATAATTAAAATAGCATTATAAAATAATTATTTAAAATTGCAAAATAATTTTAATTTTGCCACATAAATTAAAAATCTTCTTTATTTACAACTGAAATGCAAATCTCTCGCTCTTCATCGCTAATTTTATTTATTTCAATTAAGAAGCATAAAGAAGGCAAAATTGACATAGTTTTTTCAAACCACTCTATTGCACAAACGCCATCGCTTTTTCCAATATAATCATCAAACCCAAGTTCTTTTAACTCGCTTTCATCTTCTATTCTATACATATCAAAATGATAAAGATTTAATTTTGTGCCATAATGCTCGTTTAAGATTGTGAATGTTGGACTTGTTACAATTTCTTCAACGCCAAAAGCAACCGCCAACCCTTTTGTAAAGGCAGTTTTGCCCGCACCTAAATCTCCTTTAAGCAAAAGCACTTCGCCACCTTTTAAAGTTTTGGCAAACTCTTTTGCAATTTGCATTGTTGCATCTGGTGAATTTGATTTATATATAGCCTTTTCTTTTTTTATTTTTTCATCACATAACTTCATACTTATATTTTACCATAAATTGAAAAAAATCACAAACATTTTAAGCAAATTTGTATATATTAACTTTAAATTAGCAATAATTAAATTAAGGAATTTGAAATATGAATAAATATAGAACATTTTTAAAAGGTTTAGACTTTGCATTTGAAACATTAATAATTTTGCTATTTGCGTTTATTTGGACACGCTATTTTATTGATAATTTAACTTTATCTATAATTTTAGCCATAGCCCTTACCTTAGCAGTTGCGTTTATAATTGCACGCAAAAACAAGGTTAAGGCAGAAAAATCTAATTTAATTAAGATATCTAACAAAAAACTAGAAAATTTTAGGCAATATTTTTTGTTTACAAACAAATTAATAATTTTAAATGAAATAAAATTGCAAATTAATGGAGATTTTATAGCGGACAATCTTCTATACCATAAAAATGGCATTTACGCACTTTTTAACAAAGAAAAACCCGTGTGTAAAGATGACATTATTGCATTAATTCAAAAGATTGACACGCACAAAATTGAAAGCATAACAATTTTATGCACAAGCATTGAAGCGGAAACAGCCAATTTTGCAAAAAACATTGCAAACATTCATTTTGGAATTTTAAACTTAAACGAAATTGCAACCAAATTTTATGGCGACAAATTAAATAGTGATGAATTTGCCAACAACCCCAAAATTGTTTATAAGCAAAATGCAATAATTACATTTAAAACATTTATGCTTATGTTTTTACGCCCACAAAACGCAAAAGGTTATTTTTTTAGTGCGATAATTTTAATTTTTGCATCTATCATTGTTCCGCATAAAATTTATTATTATGTTTCCGCATCTATCCTTTTAATTCTTGCCCTAAGTTGCAAATTGATTAAAAACAAATAAAAACAAAAACATTGCAAAACATTTAAATAATAAAACTTAAAATTTAAAAGATTGAAATTTAAATAAGAAATTTTAAAAATTAGAAATTTATAGCATCATTAATTTTACTCTATTTTTTCTTATCTTTTTGCACATAATTTTATTTTTCTTCATAAAATGCAAAAGAAAAGAAGCAACAAATTTAAATAGAAAAAATAAAATAAATGGAGATAGAAAAACAAATGAATTGCAATAGATTTAGAAAAAGCAGTTGCCAAAGCAATAGCGACATAATTTTAAACATAACCGCCTATGACGGCACAAAAACACAGGTGCAAAATGTTGCGTGGGCAAAAGGCGACAAGGGAGATAAAGGTGACAGAGGTGATGACGGCATAACCCCACAAATTGGAATGAATGGAAATTGGTTTATAGGCGAATTTGACACGGGCATTCAATCCAAAGGAGATAAGGGCGACAAAGGCGAAACAGGAGAAAAAGGAGACAAGGGCGAAATGGGCTTGCAAGGCGTTGCGGGGGCAACAGGAGCGACGGGTTCAACAGGAGCGACTGGGGCAACGGGCGAGCGAGGCATAAGGGGCGAAAAAGGAGAGCAAGGCGAGCGTGGAGCGACAGGACCCGAAGTTATAAAGGCTTGCAATATGGTTACGCTCAACGATCCATCCTTCCCTATTCCAAGTGAGGGCATTGAAATTGCATCGAACGGCAGGCTACCCATAAAGCGTGCAGAGATAGACACGGGCAATTTTTGCGTGTTAGATTCAACCGACAGCACAATTCAATTTAACGCACCAGGCACATATGAAGTGCTTTTCAGCATAAATGCATATATGAAAGCAACCACGCAAGGCTTTAACCCCGACACCGACTTTGTTAGCGTTGGCTTCCGTGCAGTTGATTCTGGCAATGTTTATGTGGGTGCCAATTCGTGGTCGTTTGAAAACTTACCGCAAAGCACGGTTGGCTTTGGCATTGTGCAAATTGCCACGATTGCTGACCCTTATGAACTTGTAAATTTGCAAAAGAAACCGCTTTTATTGTGTGGTGGCAACATTGAAGAGACAACAACTTCTTCTTATTTTGCTTGCCCTGCCGTTTCTATAATCATTAAAAAGTTAAGATAGAAAAAATAATCTAAATAGCAAAATAAATTTATTAAAAATAAAAAATGATTAAATTAATAATGAATTAAGTTTAATTTAATACTTTAACATTCAACTTTAAAAAATCAACCTAAACTCAAAAATTTAAGTTGATTTTTATTTTATTCTTAATTATTTTTAATCATTTGCTTTTAACATTCCATTAAACCATTTTAATTAAATTTAATCTTATTTAATTTTTTTATTTTATTTATCACTTTTATTTAATTGTTAAGCATCTTCTTTACCAAACAATGTGTCCACAATTTTTTGTTTTAACTCATCTATGCCCACATTTTTCTTTGCAGAAATTTTTATAGCAGAATTATCATTTAAAATTTGCTCATCAGTGCATTTATCAATTTTATTGTAAACCACAATCTTAGGAATGTCACCTGCACCAATTTTAGAAAGCACTTCGTTTGTAACCCCAATGTGGCTTTTATATTCTTTATCGCTGGCATCCACAACATTCAAAATTAAATCTGCATCGCTCGCTTCTTCAAGCGTTGCTTTAAATGCCTCTATAAATTCGTGTGGCAATTTAGAAACAAAGCCAACTGTGTCCGTTATCAAAAACTTCTTTTTATAGTCAACAAAAATCTTTCTTGTTGTTGTGTCTAACGTTGCAAACAACTTATCATCCGCATAAACATCCGCTTTTGTCATTGTGTTTAAAAGTGTGCTTTTGCCCGCATTTGTGTAACCCACAATGGCAACCAACTTTTCTTGCATTTCGTTTCTTTTCTTCCTTAAAATGTTGCGGTGAGCCTCTAACTCTTTAATCTTTCTTTGCGTGTCTAAAATTTCTTCTTTAATTATCCTTTTTTGTAACTCTAACTCGCTTTCTCCTGGTCCACGCATTCCAACACCGCCACCAAACCTGCCGTATGAATTGCCCATTGCTAAACTGCGTGGCAAAGTGTATTTTAACTGTGCAAGTTTAACTTGCAACTTTCCTTCGCTTGTCTTTGCTCGCCCCGCAAAAATGTCTAAAATTAGCATTGACCTATCTATAACTTTAACCCCGCAAATGTCCTCTAAATTGTTAAGTTGATAACCGCTTAACTCTTCATCAAAAATGATTAAATCTGCATTATTTTCTTTAACAAAATCTCTTAACTCCAAAGCCTTTCCACTACCTATGTAGGTTGCCTTTGTAATCTCTTTTATAACCTGATAAAAAGTCCCCACACTGTCTATGTTTGCCGTTTCTGCAAGTCTTTTCAGTTCTTCAAGCGACTTTTCTATCTTTTCTACGCCAAGCCCACTCGCTCCAACCAAAACCGCTTGTTGCCTTTTCTCTGCCGTTTCTATCAATTTATCTTTCTTCATCTCTCTACCTCCACTTTATAAATTTGCCTTAACTTCGTTTTTTTAATTGACCAATAAATTTATTTAAAGTAGATTTGGAAAATCTTTGCTTAAAACTTCAACTCGCTCTTTCGCTTCCGTTAAATCAACGCCCATTCCAACTGCTAAATCAACCGTGTTCATAGCATAAAATATGTCGGTAAGCCTATAATTTAATTTAAGTAGATTAAATTTATCTAACAAATAAGTTTCGTTAAATGTGCCTTCATCCGTTTTTATTTTCAAATTGACAATTTCAGTTTGATATATATCATAAAGTTGATTAAAATAATTATATATATCAGTCTTTATTTCTACGGTTAAAATGTTAAACTCATCCTTATCTTTTAAACTGCTAATGAAATAACCAAGCACAAAATTAACCCTATCTCCGCTTGTTTTAACTTCCCTTTTCGCTAAATCTTCATAGGCATATTTAAGTGCGACATCCGCCCCCTTAAACTTCTTTAATGCCAAAACATATTTGCCCTTTAAATAATTATCTTCATTACTTAAATAAAGCATTTCAAGCGTTGATGAGCAATTATCTATGTTTCTATTTTCAACAAACTTTATAAAATCATCATATTCACTTCGCCTTTCAAGTGTTTCATAAGATTTAACAACATATTCGCTGTTCTTAGCAACAATGCTCTTATTTAAAAGAAGATAAAGGTCGTTTATATCTTTGCTATTTTGATAATTATATTCATATGCTGACAAACTTGCATTTTTAAGCCCAACGCCAAACAACATATCCCCATAAATCTTAGGGAAAAATAAAGACAAAACAGCACAAAAAATTATAAACAAAAATGCTATAACCGCAAGCGTAAATGCAATAACATTCCAAATTAAACTCTTTTGGTCTTCAACTGTCATTTTACATCTTTACCTCCTTTAATTTCTTACTTATTTCTACTTTACCACATTTTTAAAAATTTTTCAATAATTATACACCATTTTCTAAAAAAATTTAAAACTTCTTTTCTAATGAAAAATTATATTCAATCACTTTCAACCACACATCTATTTATACGATTAAAAAGCAAAAAAATTGCAACAATATTGAATTGCAATTTAATTGATTACTCACCAAATTTAGGATAAACTGTAAATTCGCCCTTTAATGCAATTTGCTCATCTGTTAAAGAACTTAAAGGCGTTTTAAAGTCTTTTTCTAAATAATAATCTACAAATGGCTCGCTATCACTTTTATAAGGCATAACCCTTTCGCTATAAAGCAATGATTTATTTATATAATATTTTCTAAAAAGTTGATTTGTTATTCCGCTTCCATCCACAACAATCTTAACATTTTTGCTAAATTTTAAATATAGAGTTACATTTTCATTTAAAACACTTTCCGCACCGCCAACTGCACCATCATCAACCCTGTTCTTAAACGCCCTATCACTATAAACGCCATCAAAATGATAACCTAACTCATAAAAACCCTTAACATTAACCAACTTTACAACATCTGCCAAACTGCTCCCGCTTTCAAACCAAACGCTGTCCGCATTTTCATCCAAACAAACCGCACCAGCATAATTTAAAGTTGCTTTTAATGCATTTTGCTTCTTTTCAAACTTGCCATAAAGCCTTATCTTATCAATTTGCGGATAAACAATTTTATCTCCACCATTGCCAACCAACTTTTGCTTAGCCACATCGCTAAACCAACCGCCAAACTCATAACCAAAAGTTGCAAAATTGAAACTGCTATCAATCAGCCCCAAAACTTCATCAACCCCGCTTAAACTCAATCCGCTCTCATCAAAACTTGTAACAACAGCGAACTCGCTCACCCCGCCAATTTTAAGCGGAGAAATATCATAAATTATTACTACATCATCTTTTCTCTGTTCAACCTGCTCGCCACTTGGCAGCTTAATCTCGCCCGCACTTACGCCATAATCAAACTCTGCAACCCAACTCTTGCAAGCCAAAGCCACCTCTTCACGCACTGCACCGCTTAAATAAGTTTGCTCCACATTTTCATTTGTCTCAATGCTAAGAAAATCGCCACCATTAAAACTCAACTTGCTCTCTTTGTAAAATAGCAAATCATTTATAATTGTTGGACAAGATAAGTTAATCGTTATCTCATCCCCCTTTTTTGAACCGCCCACAAGCGACAAACTTTCGGCAAAGCCATAAAAATCATAAATTTGCATTTGCTCATATGAATCATTTAAAATTATTGCATCTTTATTATAAACATATGCCATAAACTCTGCCTTGACTGCACTATATTCATAACTTGCAAGTTTTAAAAGCCTATCATTAGAATTTTCATATAAATAAAACTCACCACCAACCTTATAAAGCGTTTGCTCTACAAAATCTCCTTGCCCCTTTTCTTTCCTTAGATAAAACTTTTCATTTTCGCCATTAATCAAATAAGTTGCATTAATTTTATTTATTTCATTATTTTTTAAACTTACTTCTGCACTAAAACTTTTGCTTGATAAATCAATTTTGCTCAAAACCCCAAGAGCCTCATCCGTGCCTATCGTTTTCGCCCTTTTCTCGCAACCGCAAAAAGCAAACGCAATAAAGAATAGCATTATAATTAAAATTGATAAAATAAAAATTTTTCCTTTTCTTCTTCCTTTAATCATCAACACAACTCCCAAAAAATCATAATAAACCAAATTAGCATAACAACAATAAAATTGAAATAATTTATTCTTTTTCCCTTTTGCTAAAAACCGCACCAAATGCACAAAAAAATCTTAACGCAATAAAGACACAATAAGCGGAAACGGAAAAAACTTATTTCAATAGACAAACAACCCAGCAACATAACAAAATGAAAGCAAAGGAAAGAAAAGTTAAATTAATTAGGCACAAAACTTAATCAAACCCGCCCTTGCTTGCCACTTATCTAAGCACAATCAAAAGGAATAAAATTAAATTAAACTGCCTTAAAAAAACAAAACAAATCACCAATAGCAACAAATCATTATTTGCCAAAATTATTAACTCAATCCACAGTCAACGCACACCACAACTGGCAAGCAACAGAAAACCCTCACAATCAAACAGCATAAGAAATTGAAGACACAAGCAAATCCCTGCATTCGCCCACTGTCCGTTATCTCTAAAATGCTATCTATTGAAGCAGTTTAATAATTGCAAACCAACCATAGCACGCACCAAAAGCAAATCTAGCCACTAAAACAAATCTTAACAATCTCCCAAAGTGCAAAAATCAAATTTACACAAACTTACTGATTTAAAACCTATGCAAGTTCAAACCCAAAGCCCCTTTTCCGCCTAAGCACCAAACCAGCCCCAAAACAAGCCACGCTTCCGCAATTAGCCACCTAAACCAAAAACCAACCAGCAAAATCACCACTTCAATCTACTGCACCAAATTCGCAAAAACAGTTGCCATAAATCTCCCTATCCAAGCCCCGCTCTCCTAATCAATAAAAAATTACTCCAATTTACATAACTTTCGCTATGCTGTCCCACAAATCTTTTCATTTTTCATATCAAATTCAAACAACGCCTATCAAAAAATCTTTACAGCCCCCACCTTCACGGCAAAGATACGGCAAACATCCATTTCTTTTTACTAAATTAATCTCCAATTCAAATGCTAATGCAAAATTATTTTTTATTTTGAAATCAATTTAATGAAAATTTGGAAAACACGAAAGCCCAAACCAACTCTATCATAATTTGCTTTATCTATTTATTTTAAAAATGCAAAATTATTGATAAATGTTTAAGCCCGCCCCAAAGCCTTAAATTTGGACATATGGCAACAATCAACAAAATCAATGCGGAATAAATTAATTTCAATGTCTTTCCATTTTGGAATTTACTTTTAATCTAAACCCAAAGTTTTGCCTACTTAAAGATTGTTGATAACAAATCTAACCGCCACATAGCAACATTTTACAACTTAATCTCATTCTCAATTATTCATATGTAAATGCATAATGCCCAACATAAATTTATATCTATATCCATTAAGATAATTTCGGCAATGGCACATTATCTTAGCCATTACAACATAATTATACAATAAAACGAAAAATATATCAAGCATTTTAAACAAAAATTTTTAAGTTCTTTAAAAAATTTTTCGCCTTTTGTAACACTTTTAAAAAATTACCATATAATATAATGTAAGCGGATTTAATAGATTAATTTAAATTTAGTTAATAACTGATTATAAATCAACTTAAACTTAAATTTGTTCTTATTAAATTTGACTTACGAAAAACAAAGGGAAACATACATAATATGAAATTTATTGTTATTAAAGTTCCTAAATTTATAGGTGCATTTCTAAAATTGTTTGTTAAAAACAAAGAAGATTAATTAAATAAATTAAATTCTTGCCATTCCGTTTCGGTTGCGTTTTAGGAATGCACCCAGGTTTTCTAAGAAATCCTCCAATATATTTTAAGCGTTAAACTCCGCTAATTGACTTAAAAGGACACCAGCCAAAACCAAAAGGTCAATAAAGCGGAGTTTAACAATATTTATGCTTGTCCACCCCCTTAACTCACCCGCCCACATTTTGACACTTTTTCTGCTTTTTCCCGCATTTTTAGCGGTTGTTTTAAATTTGACACACATTTAAAAATGAATTTACAATAAATTTAACATAAATTTGCATAAAAATTGATAAAAACTTTTTAAATCTATTTGCTAAATTTTTTCTTATATGTTAAAATAAAAATGAAATAATTTTTAAAGGCACTAACATATAAATTAAACATATAAATCAAAATAGAAAAAATAGGGAAAAGTTGAAAAAGAGAAAAATGCTAAAAGATTGGAAAATAATAAAAAAGATAAAGAATTTATTTAAAATAGGAAAACAAAATTGCGACAATGTTGAAGAAAATCAAAACAGCAAGCGAAAAAGCAATAAACATAAAATTGTTGTTGCCGTAAAAGAAACGGCAAAAGAGCAAGGTTTAAGTGCTGAAGAAGTTGAAATAAGGAAAAAGACAGGTTTAATAAATAAAACAAAAACGGGCAGTTCACGTAGCATTGCGGGCATAATCTTTAAAGAAATATTTACATATTTCAATATGATATATATGATTTTAACCGCAATCTTAATCTATGTTGGCGCATATATTCAACTTACCTTTTTAGGCGTAATCATCCCAAACACGCTTATAAGTATAATTCAGCAAATTAAGTCTAAACGCACGGTTGAACGCCTTTCCCTTCTTGTCCGCTCTAATGCAAAAGTTGTGAGAGATTGCAAAGAGACAGAAGTGCCAACGGATGAGATTGTGCGGGATGACATTATCAAGTTTTCTCTTGGCGACCAAATAAGTGCGGATTGCATTGTTTTAGATGGCGAATGCAAAGTAAACGAAAGTATGCTAACAGGCGAAAGTTTGCCAATAAAGAAAAATGAAAGCGACAAACTTTATGCGGGCAGTTTTGTTACCAGCGGTACAGTTTATGCCCGTGCCATAAGCGTTGGTGCAGAAAGTTATGTTCAAACGCTAACAGCACAAGCAAAGCGTTACAAACGCCCAAAGAGCGAAATATTGAATGCATTAAATTCAATTATTCAAATTATAGGCATAGCAATCATCCCTATTGCAATTTTCCTTTACTCCCGCACGCACGAAGTGGTTAAAACAGCGGGTGCAATTATAGGAATGATTCCAAGCGGTATGTTTTTGCTAACAACAATCGCCCTTGCCGTTTCTGTTATAAGGCTTTCTAAAAACGCCACCCTTGTGCAAGAACTTTATTGCATTGAAATGCTTGCCCGTGTTGACACCCTTGCAATGGACAAAACAGGCACAATAACAGACGGCACAATGAAAGTTAGCGAGATAACCAAAATAAAATCATCATCACTTGCAAATGAAAAAGTGAATTTATCTAATTCAAATTCAACTTTAAATACAACGGTCGCAACAACAACGGCAACCGCAAACGCCCCCGCACCAAAGAATAAAAAAGGCAAAAATATTAATAAAATCAATTTGAATGAAATTAATGAAATAATTGGCAATATGCTATCCTTTGTTACAGAAGACAATCCAACCAGCATTGCCCTTAAAAATCATTTTGCCTTATGCTCTACCCTAAAAATGCAAAGATATCACGCATTTTCAAGCGACACAAAATTTTTCGCAGTAGAATTTGAAAACGCACCAACCTACTTTTTGGGTGCCCCTGAATATGTTTGTGATTTAAATAAATATAAATCAATTCAAAAGGACATTGATAAATATGCACATAAGGGCGAGCGTGTTTTGCTTTTATGCGAAGGTGCGGGTTATGAAGATGAAAAGGATTTTAATAAATCTTTAAGCCGTCCGCTTTATTTAATCTCTTTAATGGACAACATAAGGCAAGATGCCATTGAAACAATCGCCTACTTTAAAGAAAACAATGTTGACCTTAAAGTTATAAGCGGAGATAATGAAGTTACAGTCAGCGAAATTGCAAAGCGTGCAGGGCTTAAAGGTGCGGAGAAATGCATATCATTGCAAGACAAGACAGATGAAGAAGTTGTTGCGTGTGCAAATGAATATAATGTATTTGGGCGTGTTTCTCCACAGCAAAAAGAACTTTTAATCAAGTCAATGAAGCATAACGGACACACAGTTGCAATGGTTGGAGATGGTGTTAATGACATTCTAGCCTTGCGTGAAGCGGACTGCTCTGTTGCCATTGGTGCGGGCAGTGAATCTGCTAAAAATGTGTCGCACCTTATCCTTGTTGATAGCAACTTCTCGCATATGAAAAATGTTGTTGGAGAAGGAAGAAGATGCATAAATAATTTGCAATGCACAAGCACAATGTTCTTAACGAAGACATTTATTGCAATTATTTTATCTATCTTTTGCATCCTTACGGCAAATAACTATCCATTCAGCCCTAACCAACTTATGGTTCTAGAAATGTTCGGCATAGGTTTGCCAGGTTTCTTCTTTGCCCTTCAACCTAACAAAAACCTTGTTAAAGGGCATTTCCTCGACTCTGTGCTTATCAAATCCTTCACGCAAGCTCTTACGGCACTCCTTTTCGTTTTACCTCTATATTTGCTTGTTTGGGACAAAGGATTTGAACCAGAAATTGTGGAAACGCTTATCGTGCTAATTGTTACGGCAAATTCACTTGTTGTGCTTTTAAGAATTGCTTATCCTTATAACGCATTTAGACTTGCCGTTTCGCTCTCTATGGTTGTGCTTTCCGTTGTCGCTTTCCTTCTCATTTCAAATGTTGCAGGTATGGCAATCTTTGGCGGGACATTCCTATACAACTATTTGGGACTTACGCAACTTAGCCACGAAGCGGTCGTTTTGCTAATCGTTGTGCTTGCAAGCCTGTTCCCTGTTCAATTTACACTTAGTAAACTTGCTAATCTTGCATTAGCTATGCGGAAAGCATTGGAAGAAAGGAAAAAGCCAAAGCAATTTAAATTCCCTAAAAAGAAAAGATAAAAGGATAAATTTTAAATGATGCAAATTAATTTTATCTTTTAAAAGCGGAAAAAATAATTAGAAATTTAAGCGGAAATTTGATTTTTATAATTAAATTAAATTCTTCCGCTTTTTTCTATGTCCTTAAAACCCAATTCAACCTTGACAAAAATATTGAACTATGTTATAATTAAGGTAATTAAATGAATTTTTATTTAAAAAACATAAAAGGAAAAGGAATAAAAATGCCAATAACAAGGATAAAAAGAAATCACGAAACAAACCAAATTGATTATGGTTATGACGATATAACGGAAAATGAAATAAATTCAAAATCAACATTTGCAACAAAGAAAAAGGGCAAGTTTTTAAGAAGTTTAAAAGAACGCCTTGCAAGCGACAACCCTTATGATAAGTTAAGCGAAGAAGATAAGCAAAAATATAATTATTTATCTGGGCAATCAAAATATACCCTATATTTAGGCTTGGGTTGCACAGGAATTGCTATAGCAACAGCAATTTACAATGGTCAAGTGATTATGGGAGATGACTTTTTGAATTTTTCTTACGGAATTATAGATAACTTCGCCCTAACAATCGCAGAAAGTTTAGAATATGGATTTTCTAACCTTGTAGAATCATTTGCAAGAGCATTTACAGTTGCAATTCCCTCTCTATTATCTAATACTTTAATTAGGAAAAGTGATTTTTATTCAGTTCAAGCAAACGAACTTTTAGGCACACACAAAGAATCTATAACTGAAAAGTTCGTAAATAAAATGGCAACCCGCTATGCAAATGCAAAAGCATTAAAAGAAAGCGGGGCGGTTATCAATCCATACGTTAATGAACCAGAAGAAGTCCCAGTTAATGCCCACCCTTGCGAAGAAATGGAAAACACAAATTTAAGATAAAAGCAGAAAAGGAGATTAATTTAAAATGAAGAAATTTTTATATTGCATTGTATTTTTAATTGCCTTTTCAGGCATTTCAAGCATAATTTTAAATGCAAACGGATTTGATGGTGAAAATAGACAAATAAAAACCGAAATCACTTCATATCAAGAACTTACAGTTGAAGAAAAAGAAGAATTAGATGCCGACATAAGCGAAAAAACAAACAATGCAGGCAGAACAAAAATAGTTTATGATATTGTACTATTTGAATTTTCAGACTATAAAGGATATTTTACAGATAATAAAATAAACGCATTAAACACAAGATTTAATGAATACGATTTAAGCAACAAAGGTTATAGTGTAAACGAATATTTTAAAGACCTTTCATATGGACAAGTTGAAATAAATGCAAACATATATCTTTATAAAGATGATAAACCAAAATCATATTATGAGCCACAATCAACAGAACTTTTTCCTCTTGAATTTGCAACTTATCAAAGGGCAAAAATAAAATCTAAATCAATTTACAACAATTACGGCGAAGGCAATGCCTCTATGTTAATCTTTTCAAGTGAACAACCAAAAGATAACAATACAAGATTGTGGGCACACGCCTATACGCAAGCAACTTTTGTTTCTTTAACTTATGGACACGCCGATGTTGGAACATTATGCCACGAAATTTTGCACACGTTTGGTTTAAGCGATCTTTACACTTACAACACATCATTAAAAACACCTGTTGGCTATTGGGACACTTCCGCAACTGGTGGTTATAATTTCTCAAACAACTTAATGTATAACAAATTAAACTTGGGTTGGGTTGATGTTTCAAATTATGAAGATGGTAAGCAAACTGAAATTGAAACAATAACTCAAAATGGAACATACACTCTATATCCTACATCCTCAACAAATGGCACCCGTGCATATAAGTTTGGGATGAAGAAAGGTGATGAAAAAATCTATTTTATGGCAGAATATAGAAAAGGCTTGTCGAATAGAATAGATAGTAGAATTAGCAATGGTTTAATCGTTTACAGAGTTAATGAAAACAAAAAACTACAAGGTAATTTGCAGGCAACATCATATAAAGACTTTGAAATATATTTGTACAGATACAGAGATTCAACTTATTGCACATACGCAAGTTACTCCACAGGTTCAATAGGCAGTTTAATAGATTCTAATGCATACTTATTTTACGATGATAAAACAGTTGCAAATTATGTAATTGAAAACATAACTGTTGATAATTCATCAGGCACACTTTCTTTTGATTTTAAAAATTATGAAGAAAACCCAAATTATGTTGCAGGTAAAGTTTATAAAAAATCAGGCGTAATACTTCCAAATGCAGACATTTACATAAATGGCATCAAGGCAACAACCACAAGCAGTAAAGGTGTATTTATAATTGAGAATGTAAGAGCAAATTCTACACTTACAGTCGTTGCACCAAACACATCTTTAATTTACGCCCCTATTATTGTTAATCCAGGAGATAAAAGTATAAAACTTTACGCCGACAAAACTGCATACGCAAGGGTTTGCATAACAGATGGTCAAGCAAACGACACTTACACCCTATTTAAATACACAAACAGCGAATGGACACAAGTTGGCACATTTAAAGGCAATGATGAATACTTTGTTATCCCAAACGCAAGAGTTGGCGAAAAATATAAAGTTATTGGCAACTTAGTTGATGAAGAATTTATAATAAGCCTTGATGACTTCTTTAAAAAAATTAAAAAACAAGAACCAAAGAAAGAAGAACAAAAATCTACAACTGAAAAAATTACAGATACAATCACAAGCATTCCAGGTAAAGTGAAGAACACACTTGAAGATGCTTATGACACAATTAAAGATTCTGTTAAAGGTGCCATTGATGGTTTCGCACGCTGGTTAGGCTTCTAAATTCTTAAATGCCTTAATTTAGCCAAAGTTTTTAGTTAAATTATTTAACAATTAAATCTAACCTAATTGCTTAAAGTGGGTTAAAGCAGTTAGATTAACTTTAATGTTTAAACTTAAAATTTATAAAAGCAATTTGAATAAACTTAAAAATTAAACTTGCATAACAATTAAGCATAAAAATTTAATAATTGATTACAAAAGTTTAAATAAATCAAATAACTTAAAGTTAAGTTTTAAAATACAACTATAAAATAAATTCACTATGGTTGTATTTTTTTATTTTGTTATAATTGTTTAGTATTTAACAAACTAACAAATAAAAACAACAGCAATATTAAACTTAAATAAACAATGAATTTTATTTAATTTATATAAAAATTTTAAAACTTTTATTTTTATTTACACACACAGAGAGAGAAAAAATAAAAAAACTAAAATAGAAAACTAAACTCTACATTGAATTATATTTATAAAATTGAAATTTATTTGCTAGTTGTTTTAATTTATAACAAACTAAACAAACAACACAACAAATAAAACTTAATCTTAACTTATTTAATTTTTATTTGTTTGTATAATTTTTTAATTTAAAAGTTTTTTAGAGAGAGATTTAAATTTATTTATTTATACTCTTATATGCTCTTATATTCTTTTTACATCTACTCTTCTCTTATATGCGTGCACACGCATTTATATAATCTTCTCTCTCTCTTGTGTACTTTACTATAATATTCTTTACTATTTTCTTCTATTCTTTTCTATACTATCCTATACTCTCCGTATAGTCTAGTCTAGTCTATTGAAAAATGCATACATTTTTACTAATTTTGCACGCATTTGCCATTTAAGCTTATAATTTGTAATCTGTTTTTCGCTGTGGGTTTTAAGTATTCGTGCAACTCAGACATTCCAGATTCAACAATATATTCAAAGATTATCTCCATATCCTTTCTTCTTTTAATTGCAATAAGGTAATCTTTTAGAATGTCCACGCTTGTTAAAATTTTGTACTTTTCAAACTTTTCCCTATCAAATATGCCATTTTTTATGCACTGTTCAATAACATTTTTAACTATATCATCTGTAACATCTAAACCAAGTCTTCTCTTTATCAAAAGTATTGAATATTTTTCAACTGGCATATAATAACCACATCCTCCAAAAATTTGCGACATAATCATCGTGTAAACACCCAAGCCTTTTGCACCATATTCCAATGTTATAAGGTTCACTTTGTCATCAAGCCTTGCTGGAAATGGAAAAAAATTTAATCCTTGTACTTTCATAATAAAATCCTCCTAAATAATTTTTACAATTTTTTCTTTAATTTTTAATTTTATCTTACGCAAAATGGAAAGAATGATCCACTTTTCTCACTCTCTCACATATATTTTACCACACAATTTCAAAATCCGAACACCACTGTGCCATTTTTTGCAACTTTTTTTAAAAAAAATTTAAAAATATTTATAAATCCCTTATAATTCAATCATTATCCTTAAATAAGATTTTAATAAAATTTTAAAAAGGCAATTAATTGATATAATAAAATTAACATAAATAAAAAGGATTTAAACAAACAAAAAAATTGCAGAGCATAATCAATGTATGTCTGCAAATTAAATTGTTTTTATTTATCATCATCACTTTTGTAAAAGTC
Source organism: Christensenella sp. UBA6406 (assembly GCA_002438625.1). Lineage (GTDB taxonomy): Bacteria > Bacillota > Clostridia > Christensenellales > UBA1242 > UBA4647. Next base: position 8,343 of record DJPS01000054.1, on the reverse strand, counting down.
AAAATCTTTCATAATCTCTTCCAAACTTTCTGTTGGGTTCACTGCTTCCTTTAAATCAAAACCATTGTTTTTATAATCTTCATTGCCGTTTAAAATTTGCTTAGCAAGTGCGTTCGCTTCCTCATCCCCCACTTCCAAAAACTTATCTACAATATTTTCAAAATTGTCGCTATCTTTAAGTTCAACATCTGCAATAGGTTTCAAATTTGGCTTTTCGTAAATGTGGCTGTTTTCAATGTTCTCAAAATCTTCTTGTGCCACACCATCAATCACTTTTGATGCATCTAAATTTCGCTTAGCAATGTAGTTGTTCATTTTATTCAAAAGGGCACGCATAGGGTCGTAAGCGGAAACAGTTTTCACACTGCCACTAAAATTGTTGCTTAAAGTTGTGTTGATTGATTTTTTAAACTCCTCAATTAATGTCTTTGTGGTTTTTATGCTACTTGCATCGCTATGACTTTTAATCAAATCATCTAAAAACACTTTATATTTGTTAAATAAAAGCCTTAACTTTTGAATTTCAAGTTCGTAAATTTTTTTGCTTCCTTCTTCAATTTGCTTTGCCTTATCCACCGCAACAAGCAACGCATTAGATATGTTCGCTTCCTTTGAAATGTATTCCGCAAGTTTCGCCTTTAATTTTTCATTTTCCGTAGAAAGTTGCTTTATCCTTTCTTTTTGCTTATCACATTGCAATGAATAACTCATTTCTGTATTTTTGATATATTTATTCACTTCATTTACATCATAACCATTTTTTACAACTTTAAATTGCATAACCTTTCACTCGCCTCTCGTTTTTCTCTATTTTCTAAATCTTAATTTTTCCGCTTTTTAAAAATTGATTTTTATTTATTTTTCAATTTAATTTTAACAATTTTTCATTTTTGTTTCTTTCTTTTTTCATTTTCGTTTTTATCTATTTTTTGGCATTTTTAGCGGTTGTTTTTGCTTTATTTTCACTTTTTTCTCTCGCATCTTTACCGCCCTTTTTCAGCGTTTCTTGCCCGCCTTCCGCATTAATCTTTCCCAAATCTTGCGTTTTTAAAACATTGCTTTTTGCATTTTTATTTGCATTATTTTTAGATTTTTTCTTGCCTTTTTCCTTAATCAATTTCTCTAACTTGCTTTCTTTTTTATCTTCAACTTTGCTTTGTTCTTCCATTTTTTCATTTTCTTCCGCTTCGTTTGTCTTATCAATTTGATTGTCATTTATAATTTGACTAGCATTCAAATTTCCGCTAACCACGCCCGCTTTTGCTTTTCGTGGCACAAAAATTTGCTGGTTGTTCTTCCTTGCTTTGTAAATTAAATAAACAGCAAAACAAGCAAACACAACAACCAAAATTAAACTTAGCCATTGAGACACCTTCATCCCTAAGAAATATAAACTGTCCATTCGCAAACCTTCTATCCAAACTCTGCCCAAGCCATAAAGCACAAAATAACCGCACATTGTTAGCCCTTTCACATTACTGCGATAGAAAAGCACCAAAAGCAAACCAAGCACCATAAAATTCCACAAACTTTCGTAAAAGAAAGTTGCCATAAACCACGCTTCGCTAGGAACAGAACCAAACGCATTTAAAACCGCTTCTCTTGCCTCGTTTGTAAAATTGTTGCTTTCTATTAAAACCCCAAACGGGAAAAACTGCAAACTGCTGTCAGTTATAAGCCTGCCATACGCTTCGTGGTTGGTGAAGTTGCCCCACCTTCCTATTGCTTGCCCCAAAATTAGACAAGGCACTAAACAATCGGCAACTTTTAAAAAATTTAGTTTTTTAACATAGCAATAAATTGCAAGCCCAATCACGCCACCAATGACACCGCCATAAATAGCTAAACCACCTTCCCAAATTTTAAAAATTTCCCAAAAAGAATAATCGTGCTCATAAAAAATTACATAATATAATCTAGCCCCAACAATCGCACAAGGAATGCAAATAAGTGCTAAATCTATAATGTTTTCCGCTTTTAAACCCTGCTTTTTGGCAAGTTTAAGTGCAAGCAAAACGCCAAGTGCCATACCAAAGGCAATTATAACTCCATACCAATTAACAAAGTAGCCAAATAATTCAAAACCCCTGCCATCTATGTACATTATATCTATTTTTCCTTTTAACCTTTTCTTCTTTCGCTTTTCTTTATTTTAAGCAAGCATAAATTTTTACTCTATTTAAGTATATAATATAAAGCAAAAATTGTCAAATATTATTTTGTCAATATTTGACTTTTTATGCAAATTCCCAAATAAATTTAAAACATTAAGCCACAAAAAAAGAGGCATAAATTAAATAGCATAATTTAATGCCAAACTTATTGCTATTGCCCTATCCACATTTTTCATAAACTCCGCATTTAATGTGCCAACTTTTTCTTTTAACCTAAGTTTATCTAGCGTTCTAATTTGCTCGCACAATAAAATGCTGTCTTTTTCTAAATTCGCCATATGCTCTTTTAATTCTATGTGCGTGGGCAACTTTGCCTTATGTAATTTTGATGTTATTGCAACAACTATAACAGTTGGGCTAAACTTATTGCCTATATCGTTTTGAACCACAAGCACTGGTCTAACGCCACCTTGCTCAGAGCCAAACACAGGACTTAAATCTGCCATATAAACTTCGCCTCTTTTAATTTCCATTTTTTCTTCTTTGCCTTTCCCTTTCTTCTTTATTTGCCTCCATATTATCTTTAATTAAAAAATAGCATAAATAATTAATTTAATTAACTTCTTACTTCATTATATGAATGCAATTAGATTATTGTCAAAATTTATCTACTTATTCAAAATTAAAATGTCTTTTACTGTCGCAACCAAAAGCAAATCATAATTCACATTAATTCAGTTCTTAAACCTGCAAATGAATAATCAATAAAATTAAAATGCCTTAATAATCTTATTTCATTAATAACAAAATAGAATAAAATCAATTTTTAAATATTTCTATGCGCACACAAAAAAAACGCAAGAGCATTTATTTAAACTCTTGCATTTTTCTTAACATTATTTAATTAAATTTACGCTTTTTGAACTTCTGCATTTACTGCATTTTTTACAAGTGGAGCATAACCGCTTATAAATGTCCAGTTATCTATTGAATAGCCGTGTGAAGTGAACACATCAAAATCACCTTTATTCATAGCACCTTCATTTGTTTCGTAAATACTGAAAGTTGTAGGTGCGATGAAATTACCAACAGCATTAATAAATGAATCAGCCTTTTCATTTGTCTTAGCATTTCCAGCCTTATCCTTATTTACAACAATATTCTTTTCTTCACCAGAGAAAATCCACTTGACACCCAACCTATTCATAAAGCTATTATCTTTAATTGTTGCAGTTGTCTTATAACTATCCTTACCGTCCGCATTAAATTTGCAGTTTACAAATACATTAGAGAACTTAGGAATTTCATTTTGATTACCATAAGATATGCATGCAACACCCGCTTTTTGTGCCTTAGAACTATGAACTTGACCTAGACCAAATGACACATCTGTGTTCTTCAACTCTCCATCAACTCTAACATTGTTAATCTTAGAAGAATTGATTTGATATCCAGCAACGCCACCGACCTTAAAGCCTGTCAAATCGCCATTTACATAGCAACTTTCAACCACGCCAGTTGTAGAACCAACCACACCACCAACAACAAAGCCTGTAACACTAACCTTATTTGCTGTGCTGTTTTTGACAACTGATTCCTTAGCACTCATATCCGCTTGACCCACAATCGCACCTTCATAATGACCAATTAAATTATCATTACTCTTCTTGCCATAAATCATAGCAGATGAAATGTTAGAAGATGCAACATAACAATTTTCAACTCTTGTGCTGTTTGTCATTAAACCAACAACGCCACCAACTGCTCCATCGTTAATATTTGCATTATCAACCTTAAATGCACTAACTTCGCAACTTTCAACCGCATTGTTATTTCCAAGCAATGCACCAGCGATACCACCAACATAAGTTGTTGCAACCACTTCTGCATCGCAAGTTATCTTAACATTTCCGCCGTTTACCCTAACATTCTTAATTGTTCCATAATTTTGTCCAGCAACTGAACCAATGTAAATATTCTTTCCGTTTAACTTATCATTAATATTAATTGCTAAACTTTCATAACTTAAACCAACATTTTCAACTTCTGCATTCTCTTTAATCTCGCCCGCAAGGATGCCCATTGCAACTTCGCTTGCATTAAATACATTGCTTACATTTGAAACTTGTTCAAAATTGATGTTTTTAATAATAGAATTATCTAAACTCTTAAAGAAACCAACCTTTTCACCATTTACAAGTTTAAAGTTATAAATCTTAGGATATCTTCCGTTTGCTTGCTTAAATTCTTCGCTACCTTGAAGAGTTACATTAACAACATCAAGTGGTGTCCATTCAATGCCACCTAAATCAATATCTTGACTAATCTCAACAACATCTCCGCTCTTAATGTTTCTTAATTTGTTAGCCGTGTTGATTTGTCCAGCCTCAATCAATTCGCTTCTCTTGTTTCCAACATAAGCACCTTCAACATTTAGTTTTGGTGTGCCTTGATTTGGCATAATCCAAACATTGCTGAAATCCCAAGCAATGACATCATCAGTTGTAGCATTTCTAAGCAACTTAAATGTATCTTTCTTAGTTAAATCATCATATGTTTTGCCTTCAACGCCATAGACACCATAATCTATGCCAGCAGGGTCAGATGATGCATTTTCTTCATCTGCATAATTACCTATACCCTTAGCAAATGCAGTTGAAACATAATAATTACCATAAATCTTGTTTGTCTTTTCATTAATTGAAATAGATTCATTATATTCATTAAAGCCAACAACCGCACCAACCTTGTTTGCAGTTGAGCCTTCAACTTTACCTAAAACATAACAGCCCGCAACCACGCTTGCATAAGATGCACCATAGCCATTTGTTCCAACGATACCACCCGCAACGCCTGTGCCGTTTATAGTCGTATCTAAATCAGTGTAACAATATGCCACTTCCGCACCATTGTTCGCACCTGCAATTCCGCCAATAGAACCATTGCCACTAACAGTTGCATTTGAACTGCATTTATATATGTTTGCAATGCTTGTTTCGCTTCTATTTTCGCCTGCAACTCCGCCAACTTTTGCATTAGAATTAGCAGATGTAATGCTACTTTGAGATGCAACCGCACAATTTCTAATTGTTCCGCAGTTCATTCCCGCAATCGCACCTGCATAATCGCAAGCACCTAAAATTGTAACATTTGATAAATTTAAATGACTTACAACGCCAGTCGCACCAATTTTAGCAAATAAACCTGCATAAAGTGATGTATTTACTTTAATATTTGAAATTGTATGCCCATCACCATTAAATGTGCCTGAAAAACTTTCAGTTGGAGCACTTGCCCCGTTTCCACCAATAGGTTCCCAGTTCTCTAAATTTAAAGCAATATCATTAATTAACTTATAATTACTGCTTAGTTTGAAAACATCTTCAACCTTTCCAATTCTCACTAAATCATCTTGCTTCTTAATGAAGAATGGATTTTCCTTAGAACCACCACCAACATACACATCAATCGTTGTTGTTGGAATGTCCTTATTGCTTGTTTGTAATGTTACTTTTGTGCTACCTTCGGCAAGTGCTTTAATGCTTTGATTTTCCGCATCAAATTCAACAATGCCTTCCTTTTCGTAGGCAAAAGAAATCTTTGTGTCCTTCTTAGGATTTATATGTGTAATTTCAAATGATACAGTGTCGCCAACATTCAATCTATACACCGTTTCAGGCACTGTAACGCCTTCATTATTTAATGTGAAATAGTAAACCATAAAACCTAATGATACAGTTACAATAATTGCCACACAAAATACCAAAAACTTTTTCATTATAATTGTTCTCCTTAAATTTATTTGATTGTTATCCGCAAAATTTGCAAATGGCACAAAACAAGCAGATAACCACACCCAAATTTTCTTTACTTACATTATACAACATTTACCCCTTAAAGTCAATAGCAAAATTAAATAAAAATGGTGAAATAATTAATTTAATACTTTTATATATTCTTACTTCTTCAATCCTTAACACTGCATTCACCCCTTTACAAACGCAAATAAATGTGCTAAAATTGATTTAAATAGCAAAATAATTATAAAAACAAAGGAAATATTTAAATATGTACACATTTAACAAAGATGTAAAATATCAAGGAAAATATTTAAGCATTACAGATGATGCCACAAATGAAAAAGACATAGTTTATAAAATACAAGACTTAATGCACACCGTAAAAGATTCAAACCACCCACAAAAAGTGGATATATTTTCATATTTAAATAAAGATAATGTGTTTTTTTGCCTTAAAAAGAAATTTATAAAAACTGACTTTGAAAAACTAAAAACGGCAGTAAAAATGAATAAAAACAACATTATTGCAGATATGAATGCAGATTTTAAACAAATTTTTAATGTTGTAACAGATAAAATAAGCGAAGAACCTCTAATTTTAGAGTTTCCATTTATTGAAAACGCACCACAAAACTCATATTTCATTAAAACAAAAAACTTTATAGGCTACAATAAAAGTCATATGCAAAAGCAACTTAGCATAGCATTAGAGCGTTTCCATAGAATTAGCAGGTCAATTCAAGATGAATACATAATATTTTATGTTCAACAACTTTTCAGTTGTCCACAATTAGAAAAGTTTTTAAACACATATAATTACACATTAAATTACAACTTAATCTACAAAAACCTAGAAAACCTTGACCCATACGCTTTTGAAAATATGGAAAAAGAATTAATGAGAAAATTTACAGAATGCAAAATAAAAGAAAATCCAAATTATTCGCCTACCAATTTATGCTTTACAGTTTTAGAAAACGAACGGACACCCCTAAATGAAGTTGAATTTAATCAAAAAACAACAAATGTAAAAAATAGAATTGCAAATAAATTAGAAGAAACAACATTTAACTCATTTAGCCCATTCTATAACAAAAAAATTGCAAAAATTGCATTAACAGATTTATTTAATTTCCTTGATGCCCCAAAAACAAAACGCCTTATGAAAAGTGGCGAACTTTACCTAAATGACGGCATTATCATTGCAAGTTTTGGATATGGCGATAAATTTGATTACTATTTTATTTCTTCTGCAATTAATGCAAAATTTTGCATAGATGAACTTAACGCTTATTATGACTACACTAAAATTGATAACTTATCTATGAATTTAGAATAATGAATAAATATCTATTTAAATTACGAACAAAAAACGCTTAAACAATTTTCATTAACTGTTTGGCGATTTTTTTGTTGATTTTATTAAATTTTAATCAATTTTGCTTTACTCTTGCAAGATTAGATTAAATTTTAATTTTACTTAAATTTGAGTTAGATTTATTTAATCTAATTTATTTTGATGCTATTTATTTTTACATCGTAAACAATCCGCACAAAATAATGCTCTAAAACTTTGTCATCTTTATCACAAAACTCATAAAATAAATATTTGTCCGTTTCACCATCATCAACGACTAAATTCGCACTTGTCTTGTCTTTATCTAAACGCACCCATTCAAAATTGAATTTAAAATAATCATCTTCAACTTGCTTTGTCTTGTCTATCTTAACATTGCCCTTTCCATCTAAAATGTTATATTTCGCATAACCTTTTGGCAACCTAATTTTAATTTTAACCCAATCAGTAAAATAAGAAATTTTACTTTCATCGCTTGTCGCCTGCCCACTTTCATCAACTCCTGTGGTTGTTTGCTTTAATTTATCTAAACTTGTTTCGCCCGAAATTTTAATGTTGATTTGCGTAAGTTCGCCAAGTTCGCCATATTTTGCTATGCGTTTATCGCTATCAACCCCATAGGTAAATGCTTTTTTTGAACTATCTTCAACTTTAACATCTATATTGTTTGTTTGCGTAACCGAATTGTCCGCCCAACAAAGCGAGCCATTATAGCAAGAAGTTGCAAAAAACACAACGCACAACAAACAAAAGGCAACACATAAATTTTTAATTTGATTCATATTCTTTTCACTCCTTTACATTTCAATTAAAACAAACATTGAAAGCAATTAAAAGTGAAAAATATGCAAAAATTATGAAAAAACTATGAAATTTTGACATTTTTTCGCTGTTTTAAGCACATTTTTTCTTTAATGAATAAAAGGCAAAGCAATTTATAAATAGCAAAATATTTAATTTTTTAATTTTAAAATAGGAAAGAATCAAATTTTTTTATTAAATCATCATCGAGCAATTTGCGTTTTATTGCACTTTCAATCTCTTCATCTAAAACGCCACCAAACTGCTCCTT
>DJPS01000051.1:295-24148 GCA_002438625.1 Christensenella sp. UBA6406 | reverse complement strand
AACTTGTGCTTGCAAGTTGTCTCGCTCGGTTGTTGCTGTTACTAACCTAGCACTGACTGCATCTAGTTTTGTTTGTAGTTCTGCCTTTTCCTTTGTTAGGGTAGTAAGTGTTGTTTCACTTTCCGCCAACTTCGCTTGCAAGGCGTTCTTGTCTTGTATGACTGCAAATACTACAATATTTCCAATATTTGAAATAAGCACATTATTTGTGGCATAGGAGGGTAAATTGAGTTTTTTATATTGATGAAAATATAATAAATAAAAAATTGAATTAAATTATTGGGAAATTATCCAAAATTACATGCAAACTTAAATTTAGCACAACTATCTAAATATTAGCTTTTTAATAATATAAGTTAGATAAAAAACTAACTTTAATTAAATTTGTGATGATAATCTATTTAACTCAAAGACATTATTAGATAAATATTTTAGAGACATTACAAAAAAGAAAATAAAGAAATTTATCAGACAATTTAAATGACTGCCTAAATTGACAGTTATTTTTTTACCAATTATGACTAGAGAAACCAACTGATCGTTTAGTTTTAAATGTTGTAAAAATTTTTTAGGAAAGCAGAAACTCAAAGTTATGCTTTCTTTTAAACTATTACTAAATGTTCCCTAAAGTTAAAAGTCATTAGGATACAATCACTGTATAATTTAAATGTAATATAAATAAGGAAACTATATTTTATTAAATGCTTTTGTTTTTATAATGAAAATATAATGTAAGTGTCGTTTATATCAAAAACCAAAACAAGTTTTTGTGCTTGCATAAACTTCCTATATTATCATATAATCATTCCGCTCTAACATACATTTTTCATTATAATTATCATATAAACAACGCACACTATCGTATTGAGATAACACCTTATTATATTTTTCTATTTACCACTTCTTCCATTTTGCACTTTGATTTTTGCAAGACAATGCAACGATTAATTTTATTTACGGGTAATCTTGTTTTAAACTTAAAACTGTTTTTACATTTATTATGTCAAACCCCAATGCCATTCCTGAGATAAAATAAATATATCCACGCTTTATCGCATTTACGAACCCTTCCCTTAAAGTCCTTTTCATTTCTTCGCATCTTTCATTCGCTTCATTTTCACCCTACGGCAATTTTTGACTCCTGTGCCCTGTAATGCAACACGTTTGGTTTTTTAACATATCATTCTCCTTATCACACTCTATTTTTAAATTATTTATTTCTTCATTAAAACACATTTTAAAACCCTTCCTTAGAGCGATATCAAACAGACTAACCGAGATTTTAAAGCAAAAAGAAATTTCAGCTTATAGATTAGAATTAAATGCGGGCATCTCACACGCAACAATGATGAGCATAATGAATGCAAAGCGAGAAAGTTGCAATATTAAAACTTTGATTATAATTATAAGAACATTAGGAATGACAGTTGCGGAATTTTTTGATAGCCCCGAATTTGAAAGTGATGATTTAGATTTAGACTAAAAATAAATATAGTAAAATAGCAAAATAAGTAAGCACAAAAAATTGCATAAAACATTAAAACACAACAATAAAAATCCACCAGTATACCTGGTGGTTTTTCATATAACGGGTAAAACCCTACTTCAAAGGCAGCACGAAATCGTGCGTAGCCTAACTATGCCTTATTGCAAATCCTACCGTTATTTTTTAAAAGCATCGTTCATTTCAAATATTGTCATCTGCTCCATTTCTTTATCTTCTTTCAATTGATTTGCAATATATTCTTGTATTGCCTTTTTGTTTTTGCCCACAGTGTCTACATAATACCCACGACACCAGAACTCCCTATTTCTATATTTAAATTTCATATTTAAATATTTTTGATATATCAAAACTACTTTTCCCTTTTAAATATCCCATGAATCCGCTCACGCTCAATTTGGGTGGTATTGACACCAACATATGAACATGGTCTGGACAAACTTCTGCCTCAACTATTTCAACTTCTTTCCACTCGCACAAACTCCTTAGAATTGCTCCAATTTCTAAACGCTTTTGTCCGAAAAAGACTTTTCTTCTATATTTTGGTGCAAAAACTATATGATACTTGCAATTCCAAGTAGTATGTGCTAAACTATTATTGTTTACTTTCATGTTTTACTCCTTTGTGTTTTTTTATTTTTGTTTGGTTACAAATTAATTGTAACACAAAGGAGTAAAAAAATCATCGGTAAACCTAAAATGAACCCCCAGACTATCTGGGGGTTTTATATTACAAAAAACGGCAAAAATGCCGTTTTTTTATATTTTTTGCAAAATTTTTATGCTTTTATTGTGATTTTAATTTTCAGTTAAATTATTTTCTTTTTTTGTTTTTGTTTATTTTCTGCTTTTCCACTAACTTTTTAGTTTTTCCGCTTGAAGATTTAGGCTTTTTAGCAACTTCTTTTTGCTCACTAACTTGATTTTTATCTTCATCAACCACATTTTGATTTAAGTCCTCTTTAAAATCTGTATCAAACACATTTATCCCGCCATAAACTGAGCAAGTTGAAGCGGATGTAAATGTTTCGTTTATATTTTGTGCTTTTTTAGCCTTTTTGCTGTTTTTTAGCGTTAATTTTTGCAATATTGTTTGCGTCGGAGAAAGTGTTGAAAATCCTTTCCCCATTGCGTCATTGACTGAAACGGAATAAACAAAGGCTTTGTTATCTATGGAATAAATTAAATTTTTTAATCTTGCAATTTGATGCCTATAAACAATGCAAAGCAAAACCCTTTGGTCGTTACCCGTGTACATTCCTTCCGCATATAAAGCGGTTACACCACGCCCAAGTTGTTTCATAATCGCATCCGAAATTTCAACATAATTTTTAGAAATTATATAATAAGCTTTAACCGACTTAGGTCCTTCAACAACTAAATCTGTTAAAATTCCGCTTATGTAAATTGCAATTATCGCATATAATGCCAATTCTAAACCATAAGTGAACACTGATAACACAATAACCATAAAGTTTATTGCCATACTTACATTGCCCACAGTCAACTTATGTGAATAATGGTTAGCAATGCATCCAATTAAGTCGCCACCGCCCGTTGAACCTCCCGCACGGACAACAACACCTATACCAACGCCAATAAGCACACCACCATAAATGCAGCAAAGTAGCAAATCATCTGGCACGGCAATGCTTGTAACAAAAGTGTTTGTTCTTAAAAACACTGCATAACTTGAAATCCCAATTAAAGTGTAAAATGCAAATGACTTGCCAAGCAGTTTGACTGCAAAAATATAAAACACAATATTTAATGTAAAATAAATTATATTCATATTGATATTTATGTTTGCCACAGAAAGCCAATCGGCAATTATCATAGCCAAACCACCAAAACCGCTAAGCACAATGTTTTGTTGTGCATAAAACAAATTATAGGCACAACCCATAACAAATGTACCAATTAAAATGCATAAAACTCTTAAAATAATTTTGTAAACCTGAGTTTGCTTTTTCTCCACTTTATTTTCCATTTTATTTTTCCTTTTTCTCTTATTCTTTTATATTTTTCTCTTTATTCTCTGTTATTTTTCTTACACACTCTTATTTTCACTCTAAATGCTACCATAAAGAGCCTTTAAAGTCAACTAAAAGTCTTTAATTTTAATCAGCATTAAATATCAAAAGCAAAAGACCGCAAACATAACTTTGTTTACAGCCTTTAAACTTTTAAATTTGCAAAAAATTTAATTATTTATTTTCATTAGAATCAGTTTCATCATCAAATTTAACTTCAACTTCATCTTCATTTTCGTTTACAGTATTTGCAACTTCTTCTTGAATGTCATCAAATGAAATTTGGTCTTGCAAAACAACATTTTCGCCATTGTTCAATTCCAACTCGCCATTTTCAGCATTTTCATTAGCGATTTCAATATTTTCTACATTTTCAGCATCTTTTTGAACAATCTCTTCTTCAACAACATTATCATTATTCTCTATGGCATTGTCATTTTCGCTTACTTCACCCATAACTTCACTTTCAATATCTGCAATTTCATTTGTTTCTTCTTGTGCAACTTCACTTGTTTCTGTCGCATCTTCAACTTCATCAGCAACAACATTCATAGCATCATCAATTTCATTCATTTCTTGATGAACATCTTCATCGCCATTGCTTTCGCTAGCCTTTAACTTAGCCAAATCTTCTTCAACTTGCTTGATATCACTGCTTATTTGCTCGCTATTGTTTACCAAAATGTTATAAGTTTGTTCCAAAATAGGATACCTATCTTTATTTGCTTCCATAACTTCTTCACAATGTTGAACAGACAATCTTAATCCGTCAAGCAAATCTAGGTCTTCGGCAAGTTTTTGTGCCTTTTCTTCATCAATATCTATGTAGTTATTAACACCATAAAGAACAATTTTTTGCTTAGCAACAATCGCTTCACGCCTTCTTAACTTCTCTCTGTCTCTTTCAAGCGTCTTAGCAACTCTTTCAAGTGGCTTATATTCTTTCTTAATCTTTCTTAATTGCTTTTCATTTTCTTTTAATCTTTCTCTTAAAATTTCAAGCCTATCGTTATATTCTTGCTCTGTTAGCATAATTGGAGTAACTTCATTTTCAGTTGTCTCTTGAATTTGCTTAGCACCTTCAAGTTCTTCAGCAAGTAGAGCATTTTCTTTTCTTAATGCTTCTTCTCTCTCTTGTGCTTCAACCTTATCATTTTCCATTATGCGTTTTTGTTCTTCAAGTTCTTTCTTTAATTCTTCAATTTCATTGCTAAGTGTCTTGTAATATTCATCATCTTTGATTTCACCAGCAACAACAGTTTCTTCAACTGATGGTTGAACAATGTCATCTTCGCTTGCTTGAACATCCAAAGATTCAGTTTCGCTATCTTCGCCATTTTTATCGGCAATTATAGTTTCTTCTTCAACTTCATCTTCATCAATTAAATCATTATTTTGAGAAGCTTTTTCTTCTTCCTCTCTCATCTTGTTAATTGCTGCAATGATATCATCATAATCATCTTCTTCATCCATTGCATCTTCAAGGAAATTAGATTTTTCTTCTTCTTTTTCTTCATCTTCGCTAACTGTTTCATCCTTTTCTTCCAAAAGTTTTAACAATTCAGCATTCTTTGTTTCAAGGTCTGCAATTCTTTCATCTTGCTCTTGTTCCTTGCTAGATTGACTATCAGTCTCTTCTTGCCTATTTAATGCAAGTTTTTCTCTTAATTCTCTTTCTTCTTGTAAAGCCTTTTCTTCATCAATAGCATTTTGTTTTGCTTCTAATGCAGAAATTCTTTCATCATAGAATGAATTTTCTTCTTCCTTATTGTAATTTTTTTCTTCTTCTTTGTCGTGTTCTTTATCATAAATTGTTTCCTTTCTCTTAAAGAATATGCCATTTTTATTGCCTGAAATTGACAAAATTAAATCGCATATGAAAACAATTATAAATGCACCAAGACATACGATACCAATAATTGCTAAAACATTTAGCACTGCATCTGCTATGCCTGCAGCCAAAACACTTGATACACCTAAATTTAACATACCCATATCTCCTATATAATTATTTTATTCTAAATTTTAATTTACTTCCGCAATATTTCTATTATTTGAAAATTTAACAATCAAACTTTAAAATATTATAGCAGAAGGTCTGTGGAACATAAAAACCCCTAAAAACTCCATTAAGATCAAATTATTCACATTTAAAAGGCAAAATATTTAATTTAATAAGCAATTATTGATTTTTATAAACACCAAAATCATCACCATTCACCCACTAAAAATAGGCAAATTTGCATAATTTTTATGCTTATCACATTATATTTTAACTCTAAACCGCAATTAATTTCGCCAATATCTAAAATAATGACACATTAAACACGGCATAAAGGTAAAAACAAATAATGGTGGAAACGGCGGGAATTGAACCCGCGTCCGAAAATGTAAACCAAAACCCTACTACAAGTTTAGTTTGTTTATAATCTTATTCACAAGCACCCAAACAAACAAATTGCCTGCAAACCAGCCTAAATTTAACACATTTTGAACCTAGGCACTTTCAAATGTGTGCTTTTATAATATGAACCACTTTTAAGCCACTAAAAGCAAATGTCTTAAAGCAGTGCTACCGCTAAATAATTAGGCAGCGATTGGAAGTGCATTGTAAGAGTTAAAATTAACCACTTTTGCACCGTTTGCATTATCTGCATTTATTTTGTTGCACCTATCAAGGTCGGCACGCACCTACTTGCAAAGTAATGATTTATTCAAATCCGTCAAAACCAAGTCGTCCCCATATAAAGCTAACGCACTTTAAACGCCAAATTTTGATTTAATTTCCCTCTGTGCATCTCTATTTATGTCTTTTTGTTTTAAGCAGTCTTTTTTATCGTAATTTCTCTTACCCTTAGCAAGAGCGATTTCTAGTTTAACTAATCCATTAACAAGGCCAACCTTAGTTGCCACAACTGTGTAACCTTTGGTTTTTACTTTTTCTGCAATTTTTGCTATCTCTTTCCTATTTAAAAGCAACTTTCTATCACGACACTCATCTTCTATAAATGCCTTAGTTGCATTTTCATAAGTTTTTATAAACGCATTTTTTAAATAGATTTCATTATTTATTACGCTAACAAAACTATTTGCAAGTGAAATATGTCCTTGTCTTATAGACTTAACTTCACTGCCAACTAAAACAATTCCTGCCATAAACTCATCTTCTATAAAGTAATCAAAATATGCTCGTTTATTTTTAGCAATTATTTTCATACGCACCCCCCAATTTTAATTTTAACAATATTTTTAAAATTAGACAAAGATGCGGTTTAGATAAATTAAGTACAAAAATTTAAATCACATCATTAATTCTAATTATTTATTATATGATTATAATTTCTATTTAGTTTAAATTGTTTAACACTGCAAAATCTATAACAATAACATTAAAGCATTTTACACCGCCTAACTATAAGGCAAATAGAAACATTTGAAAAGCAATATTTCGTACCTATTTATCTTATACTACATTATATCATATTATTTCTATTTTTCAACCCCCAAATTAAAAGTTTTTATAAAAATTTGAAAAATTTAATGAAAAACGCACTTTTTTCTAATTTTTTTATGTTTTTTACACCAATTTTTACAACTTATAATTTATACGCACAAATATTTAACTTTTTCCAACTTAAAACAAATCCTTTAATTTTAAACTTTTCAACTCTATATTTAATCATCACTAAACACTTTTATTAAATGAATTTTAATCAAATTTAAATCCCAAAAAGAAGCAATTTAATTCTCTTAAATTTTTTAAAGGAAAAATATTTTACTAAATCTTTAAGGTACGGGCATTTAATTAATTTTAATATCAATATTTAAATTAAAATAAAAAACAATCATATTAATTTAATGATTGCATTATTTATAAAATTTTTTGTGTAATTATGTCACAACTAAATTTTTAAAGCTTCTTCAATTTTCTCCGCTAGAAACATTACAACAGCTTTTATTGAAACAGCATTGCCTTTGCCTTTAATTTTTGCAATTTCGCTATTGTTATTCTTTTGGATTATATATCTTATATTTCTTTCAACATTTTTACAATTCTCCAAATTCAAATCTTTGCCGATGTTTTTCATCTCTTCCTTACAATTAAATTTTGTTTCCTTTTTCATTGTTTTATTTTTACACATTGCTTTTAAATATTTATAACCTTCGTATTTACTGCTAAACTCGTAATTTTCAAGCACTGCTCTTGCTGTTCGCTCCAATTCAACTTCACCAACACTTGGATATTTAACGATTTTCAATTCTCTATCTATTGCAACAGCAAACACATCTTCCATTTTACTAGACTTAAAATTGCGTTCATATTCTTGACAACCATCTTCACATAAAATAATTGCTTCTTTCATATATTCTGATGATTTTATCAACTCGTCTACAATTTGCTTGAACATTAAATTACGGCAGTCAACTATAACCGTAGACCCTTTAACATCCTTAAAATATGTAAACAATTCCACAACCCTTTCTATTATTCTAAATTCCAAACCTTTTGCTTTGCACTTCTTCGCAAACTCAATTTCAACTATTTTGCTATTTGTAATTATATTAATCATCCCCAAATCTCCTTTTAAATTTAAATACTTTATTACAAACTTAATTTGTTAAATACTTTTACTTAATGAATTCTAGTACATAAACCACATTTTTTTAATTATTTGAATTTTCTCACAATACTAAATGCAAAGCGAAGCAATAAAATTTAAATAATTATTGAAGTTATATTTACTTCTAAGTTTGTACTTTAATTATAATACAAATTTTATAAAAAAGCAACTATTTTTTACAAAAAATATTTATTTATTTTAATTTTTTATATTTTTTTACTATTTAACTCGAAAAATGGCGTTTTATTGCATAAAAGTTTGTTTATATTCAAACTTATTTTTGTTTTTTTGCTATTAGCAATTAAAGCGATAAGAAAAAAGTTGTCAAAATTGACAACTTTAATTAAAGAGTAATGGTTGCTTTACAATACGGACATTCCACAGTGTCTTCACCAGATGAAACCAAGTCTCCAATATTTGCATTGCAATTTGGACATTTTACAACTTGCATTTTCTTCTTTGCTTTCTTTATTTCTTGCAATTCTTTTTGGTCAGCCAAATTTAAGCCTTGTAGATAGCGATTTGACAATAATGTATTGACATAGCCTAGCATTTGTTGCTCATCAATATTATAATTGCCCGCCAATGTTTTTATGTCATAAATTTTATCTACTGTAATAGATTGATAAATATTGTATAGTTTCTTTTTATCTGAAAATGAAATCCACGCAATAGGCATACCATAAAAACCAGCAACAACGCAAATAATGCCAACTATAAGCAATAATGTCCACCCCTTTGTTGCACCAAAGATTATGCTTGGGATGCCTGCAATAAATGCAAAAGTTAAAATATATGCAAGAATCATTTTTTTAGTAATTGATTTTTTTAAATCCATAAATTTGTCTCTCCTAATAATGAATATTATACATTAAATATTTTAATTTTGCAACAAAATTTAGCATACAAATTTATTTCAGTATTAATAAATTACTAATGAGGCACCATTCATTTTTTTACATTTCCATAAGCATCTTATCTGCCACTAGTGCAATAAATTCACCATTTGTTGGTTTTTCATTGCTAGAATAAACTGTTACACCAAACAAGTCATTTATGTTTTCAATTTTGCCCCTATTCCACGCAACTTCAATGGCGTGTCTTATAGCTCTTTCAACTTTGCTTGATGTTGTTTCAAAGCGTTCTGCAATGCTTGGATATAATTTTTTAGTTATGCTATTTATTATGTTAGGGTCTTGAATGCTAAGTTTAATTGCTTCCCTTAAAAATTTATAGCCCTTTATATGTGCTGGAATGCCTACCGTCATAAATATATAACTAATCTTTTCATCTAATGCTTTTGTTGCATTTTGCGGATTAGAAACTACTCTCATAACTTTAACTTCATTTAACGCCTCTTCAACCCTTTTTGCCAAATTTGCAATATTGATTGGTTTTAACATATAATAATAAACTCCTAAATCCATTGCCTTTGCCACAAATTTATCTTGTGATATGCCACTGCAAACAACAATTTTAATTTGGTCTTTAAAATACGTGTTAATCTTTTCTATAAATTCAAAACCATCCATTTTACTAAGCAGCAAGTCAGTTATAACAACATCTGGTCTATGCTTCAACATTTCTTCTAGTGCTGTTTCACTACTATTAAAATAACAAACTTCAGCATTAATTTCTTTTTGTAACTCCTTTGAATAATCATTGCTTTCATCAATTATATAAACTTTTTTCATTTTTTAAAAATCTCCTTTACTTTTAAGTACACTCCTACTATATCACAAAAAAATTTGATTTTTACCTATTTTTATGGTGTTTTATTGTCTTATGATAACTTTCTTTGACTGTTTTTTATTCTTTTTGTATGTTTTTGTAGGTTTAAATTTATTTCTTATTTCTTTAATCTACTTTTTATGATATTTAAATGATTAAATACTTAAAAAATTTTTCTAATCAACATTATTTTTTTGCCTTTATTTATCCTTCTATGAAATAATTTGTTTAATTTAATTGATAGCAATTTTATTAAAAAGTTCTTTCTCTTTATATCAAAATTAGCAAATAAATAAACAAAAAAGACATTTGGCATAAAATTTTGCTAAATGTCTTTTTTATATATCTATTTATTAACTACACTAGCCTAATAATTGAGATTCTATTACTAAAACTACACGCTTCTTAGCACTTGAATAACTGAACGCACTGCCCAAATAAACTTGAACAGCATTAATCAATTCTGTTTCGCTTAATGTTTCACAACCTTCACTTACAGGTCCTGAACCACTGTTTTGCGTTGTAGAAGTAGAAATATTATAACAATAATAAGCATCTATGCCAGAACTTACATTTTGTCCAACTAACCAACCAGCAGTTTGTTGAGAAGCATTTAATTTACTTGTTGTAATTGTTCCACCATTATAGAAATAGTTAATTCTACAAGCGCCTCTACCAACTAAACCACCAGCATAGCAATTCTTATTGTTTGTAGAACTTGCTGTTACCGCACCCACATTATAAGTGTTTGAAATGCTTAAATCCGTGTTCATAAATCTACCTGCGATACCGCCAGCATACGCATCGGAAGAAGTTGCAACAGTTGCACTAACGCTACCTGTATTGTAACAATTTAGAATTGGGCAAACGCCATTAGCCACAATACCACCAGCAATCGTTCCTTGGATATTGCCTTCGTTTCCACAAGCAATGATTCCGCTATTTTCGCCTTCACTTGCCTCAAAGTATCCTGCTATACCCGCACTATAAACAATAAGTGCCGTGTTCTTTGCAGTGTATGAAATACTTGCCATATTTCTTACCTTGTTAATGCTTGTGTTCTGTCCTTTTCCGTAACCTAACACACCACCCAAATAGAATGTTGAACTATTTGTGCCCGCACCAGTTTGAGAAATAGAACCTCCAACCAAAACATTTTCAATTACAACATCTTCTGCATAACCAACAAGAAGTCCTGCATAAGTGTTTTCTTGCCTTGAAATGCTTAATGTAATATTGCTTAAAATTAAATTCCTTATTGTTGCACCTTGAACATAAGCAAATATACCAATGGAATCAGCTGTTCCATTTAAATTAACATTGCTAATTGAACATTGATTTCCATTTAATGTTCCAGCAAATGGTCTAGCCTTGCTACCAATACTTAAACTGCTTCCAGCAAAATTAATGCTATTTGCAAGTTCAAAATACATATCTTCTAAGCAATAATAATTCAAATTCTCTAATTGCTTAGCAGTTTTAATTATATATGGTTTATCTGCTGTGCCTTCACCACTGTCAAACAAGTCGTGTCCGCACTTAGCGCCATATTCTTTTAAGAACTTCTCTAAGCATTCACTATCACTCAAACCTTCACCTATTGCTTGCTTAATACTTAGGAAATTAATGTTATTCTTTCCAACATAATCACTTGTTAAGTTACCTGAAACAATCGCTTTAACTGCGACATAGTAAACACCCAATTTTCTTGGATAGAAATATGTATTGTTTGTTATTTCGCTTACAACTTCATATTTATCCACTGTATCGCTTGTCTTATAAATATATGTTACATTATAAGAAACTTCAAGTGTTGAATCTAGTTGAGGTTTTGTCCATGTAAATGCCTTTAACTCATCATCAAACATTAAGTTTGCAGGTGGAGCAGGTTTTGTAACAGAAACATTAACACTATAATCAGAATTAATTGTATTCCATACTTCATACCCACTTTCGCCATACATAGGCAATGAGCAAGCCTGAATAGAAAGCAAGTAAGTTCCTGAACCTATGTCAAACATAGAGTTGATATCACACTCAAAGAATGTTGATGCTTCCAAAGTTGTTGTTGATGCTTTAATGTCGCCATTATCGTAAGAGACATATTTTTCAAATTCTTGACCACTTTGTGAAACTAATTTCAACCTATATTTCTTAACAAACATCTTAACATCATTTATCGTATAAGAAACTATTTGCCACTTTAACTTCAATTCTTGTGCATTCGTATCACCTGACACCACATCAATGCTTGATGGTCTTACCAGTTTCAAAATATTTGTAACTTCAACTTCTTGTGAGTTAATGAAGTTTGAACCACCTAACGCTCTTATTGTAATTCTCTTATAATTGCCATCACCATATTTTAATGTGCCATCGTTATTCAATCCTTGTGGAGAGAAATAATATTTCTTAATGTCGCCATTATATCTAAATGATTTAGCAACTATATCGCTTTGTCCATCTTTATAGAATGTTAATTCATAATTTGATGCACCGCTAACTTCGTTCCATACAAGCACACCATCGTAAACTGTAAAGCCATTAACTTGTGCAAGTTTAACGATTTCAAGCGGTTCGCTTAAATTACTGTTTAAATAACGCTTATCCATTGAACCATTTGCAACAGTGTTTCCAACAACCTTCAAATAAACATCATAACTATCCGCAGGAAGTTCGCTAGGGAATTCAGTTGAATATGATTTAATTAAATTATCTTCATATATTTGAGAAACCGCACCACCACCAACGACTAGATAGAAACCTTCTCTGCCAAGAGTGTCATAAGTCCATTTAATTACTCCATCTTCCAAATATAACTTTTCAATAATTTCAAGTTTTGTTGCACTTATTTGTTCCGTGTAAGAACTGCTTGCAGTTGAATCATTATCTCCTAATGCCTTAACTTTAATAGTTAAATCACCCATTGGAATGTATGAAGGCAATTCAAAATAGCAAACTCCATCAACAACTTTAATTTGTGCAGATGTACCATTCTTAGGCACTCTGTAGGCTTTAAATTCAAAGTTAGTGTTACCATCTAAATCGGCATTTATAGATTCAATGCTTATCCTATAACCTAACGCTTTCGTTCCATCACCCAAAGTGCTTTCATTCCAAGATAGTTTACCTAATGTGTTTCCAAAACCTTCAATGTCTGCAAGTTTGATTATTCTCTTAGCATTTGCCATATATTTAGAACTTATATAATCTATTCCATCACCAATAGATTTAATATAAACATCATATGTTCCAGCAACTAAATCTTCTGGCAATTCAAAATAATCCTTTCCGTTTTCTGTCTTAGCACTAATATTAGCGAACTCGAACTCTGCACTATTAACAACATTAACTGCCTTAATAGTGTAATTGCTTGCACCTAAAATAGTGTCCCAAGTTAGCGTTCCTTCTTCCATTCCTATATCGGTTGGACAAGAAAGCACTTCAACCTTAACTTCTTCACTTAATTTAGATGTTAAATATCTGCCACTATCTCCCATTGCTCTTAACTTAAATGAATACTTGCCAACAGCATAATCGCTTAAATCTATAAAGCAAGCATCTTGATTTTGTGTCTTTCCAACTTTCAAAATCTCTGTTGTTCCATCTTGTTTACCTATCTCTACAATGTAACCATTGTTATTTTCAACATTAGTCCATTGCAATAAGCCATTTTCTACACGCACATCTTGTGGCGCTTCCAAAATACTTGCGATAAATGAATTTGCAAACACACTGCTTATAAATCTATCTAAATCAGTTGAACCTGTTGTTCCCAAGTTTTTAATTCTAAACGCATATGTTCCCGCATCTAAATTATCAAAATAATCATTTAAAATGCTTGAATAATTTCCATTAGATAAAGTTGTTATAATATTATCCTTAGTTAATAATATTTCGGAAATCTTATCATTAGAAACTAAAATTTGAACATACTTAAATAGATTTAATGCATCTATATCTGCATTCGTATAACCTTTTAAGAATTCTTCGCTAGTGTTCCAAGCAACCATACCATCTTTGATAAATGAATCTACAACATATGTCGGTGTGCTAATCTTATACACAACAGCATAATCAGACCATAATCCGCCAACAATTTCTTCGCTATTTCCTTTTAAGCGAACTCTAACTGTGTGCTTACCTGCATTTTCACTTTCAAAATTATAATAGCTTTCTTGAACAAACTTAATGTTACCATCAATTTCTAAGTCGTAGCCATTCACACTTGTACCAGTCCAAAGTAATGTGCCTTCTTTACTTATAATATCAAAGGCTTGTGGCAAGTAACAAATTGTGTAATTTTCAGTGCCTGTTGAATTTGTATAATTTATATTCGCAAGCATTGAATCTTCTGTACCTATTGAAACAACTGAAACAGCAAAAGTTACACCAGTTTCTTTAAATAAATCATAGAAGAATGGTTTTTCTATAGAAGTTGAATTTACAAATAATTCATATTGATTTTCACCAATTTCGCCAAGTTCATCAACAACTTTCGCAATCAACTTATACTTTGTAGCGTTTTGAACAGCATTCCAGCAAAGCACGCCATCTCTCATATATACACTGCTACTGTTATCTAATTGAACACCATCAACCCTGTTTAAAGTGTTTGTCCAATCTGAATTTAAATTATAACTGTCTCCAATCGCTCTATACTTAATTTCACTTTGCTCGTTAATCTTATCTGAATAGATTGCTTTTGTTAAATTACCCAACTTATCAAATACAACAATTTCATCATAATTGCCGTAAATAATTTGATAATTTAATCTATTTGTCAAATCTTCTTCCATATTTTTATAATCAACTGAACCAACTTTAAGCATACCATTTACAATCTTTGGAGCATCTGGAGTTTGAAGTTTATAGCCCTCAATTACACTTGTATAATAAGAATTTACAATTACACCATTACTGCCTTTATTACTCTTAGCAATTATCTTCATACTAATTTTGTAAAGCCCGTTTTTATAAGTGCTATTTAATTCAAAACTTGTCTTTGTGCCACAATCTATAACTGCTTCATTTAGTTTTAGTTGATATAATTTAATGTCGCTTGTATTTGCACTATCCCATACAATTACACCATTTTCAATCCTTAAATTAAGCACTGAATTATCTAAAACTGTAAATGTTGAAACATCACTCAATTTACTGCTCATATAATATGAATCATTACCATTAACTTTCAATCTTATGCTATTTTCGCCTATTTCTAGCGTATCAATCGCATCTAAAACTATATAATTATTTGTAGTCGTAATAGTTTTAAAATTGTTCAAAACAACAACATAAGATGATGCATTTTCAACCACATCCCAAGTTGCAATATAATTGCTTGTTGGATTTGATTCATTTTGCATTTTAATTGTTACAGCAGAACTTGCAAGTTTGCTAACTTCTTTTTCTTCGCTAAATTTAGAATTTAATAAAGCCGTTCCATTACCTAAAATTCTAACTGAAACTTTATATTTACCTGCATTAAAATCATCACCTAATGTAAATTTAGTTTCGTTTGCATCATTAATTTGAACTAATGTTGCTTTGTTTGCACTATCCACAACTTTTATCTCGTAACCTGAAATAGCATTTTTAATTGCACTGCCATAAGCATCCAACTTCCAAGTTATGTTGTTATTCGTAAACTTTTCATCTAAAACCAAAGCATTTGCAAAAGTTCTTGAACCACTAGCAAAATCACTTGGCAAGAAACTTGTTTCATTTCCAGCTAAACACTGAACTTTAATGAACACTTCGCCACTATCAAAATTTAAAGCAGATAAATTATATTTTGTATCGTAAACAATAACTTCGCTTGCATTTTCTCCTGCTTCATTATCGCTTACAACAACTTTATATCCAAATGAGTTATTTTCAACATACTCATTTCCGCCCCAAGTTATCCAATCTCCGTTAATCTCAAATAGCACGCTATCCAATTTTCTAACTTCAATTTGCTCACTTAACTCGCTATTTACCGTATGAACATAATCGCCCTTGCTATAAGCCTTAATCGTATAAAGCCCACTCTTAGCAAAATCGTATGTTGCACTATAAGAATTTGTGTCAGCATCCAAAACGACCTTAGAACCATCTTCAAATTCAATCTCAAACATATAATCAGTTACGCCACTAACAGGAGAGACACTTAAAACGCCACTCTTATGAGAAATCTTTTCAGGTGCTTCAAATTTTGTTGCCACATAATCATTTGAATAAGCAGAGTCAACAATTAAATGCTTATCGCCAATAGCCATAACTTTAATTACATATTGACCACCCACTAAATCTTGTGGCAAATCAATTACATTTGCAATTAAATCCTTTTCAAAACTATATCCATTTTCGCCTGTAATTAAAATGTGATAACTTGATGCCCTATTTACAACATCCCAAACAATTTGCTTGTATTCGTTAAATCCAATATTTTGTACTTTTGCCAAAATTTCAAAAGCATTTGTGATAATTGCACTACTGCTAGAAAGCACAGTCTTACCATCACCAAGAGCAATCACTTGAACATTATATAAACCACCCGCAAGTTTATCTCTTTCAATTTCATATGAATTAGTGTCAACAACCACTTCATAATCACTTGCACCGCTTAATACAACTTTATAACTAAGTGCATTTTCAACTTCATCCCAACTCATAGTGTTGTTCATAATCTCAATATTTTCAATCGTGTCTAAATTAACAACACTAAATACATCTGAATAATTTGAACTTACAAAATTAACAAAATCACCAACCGCTTGAACGCTTATTTCATATGTGCCAACCGCACCCAAATTCATTGAATGACCGCTTTCACTATATGTAAATGTTTCGTACTTAACTTGCCCGTTTTTCGCTATTTTTACCGTATATTTATCCGCATTTGCATTTTTATCAAATGTTAAAATTCCATTATTTATTACAACATTTTTAACTGTTTCCAATTTTGTAAATGTAACAATTTCACTCTTAATTGAATTAACTAAATTGCTATCATTACCAACAGCATAAACCATTGCAGAAAACTCGCCTTCACTTACACCGCTAGAAATAACCGCATAAGTTGTTGTGAAATATTCAGCAACCACACTTAAAGTTGATTTATTTATATATACAACTTTATATTTAGAAACGCCTTCAACCGCATTCCATTCCAATCTTTGAGTTGCACTATTTAGCACAAATCCAGTTACAGCACTTACCCTTGAAATGTTTTCAATTTCGCTAGCCTCGCTTGCTAAACTATTAACTGAATTACCTTCAAAATTTACGACAAATTTATATTTTCCGCTTGTTCCAAGTTCAACTATGTCATCTACACTTATTTCTTGCATAGCATATTTACCAGTATAAATTAATGCATTACTTTCATTGTAAATCCTTAAAGTTGCATCACCACATTCAACTTGATAATTTGCAACATAAATTGCACCATTTTTAATTGATAATTGTGGCTTATCTAACCTTGTAACTTTCCAAACATCGCTATAAAGAGATGACAACTTAGAATTATCATTAGATACAGTTCTAACAGTAAACTCGTATTCACCTACTTCACTCATTTCATCAAGCTGAACGGCGTAAGAATTTGTTGTTACATTTGATAATAACTTACCATTCATAAATACATTATAAGACGCATTTTCAACAGCATCCCACTCTAATTTATAAACACCCAAGTCAACTAAGCCGTTTAAATTAGAAACTTCTTTCATCCTTTCAATCGTAACCGCATTTTCTTCAAAATTAGCAAAAGATGAAATAATATAATTTGAATCCGTCTCCCCCTTAACTGCCTTACCAACAGCAATTACAGAGATATCATAAACTACTCCGCTATTTATATCTTCTAACAAAGACAAATCGCATTCAGTTTCATTTATAACATTTGAACAACTTACTTCTTCGCTACCAGCAACTCTATAAGCAACTTTATAACCTGTTGCTCCATCAACCTTTGTCCAACTAGCCACAAAAGTTTCTTTATTGTATTGAAGTGTTGGGTTATCTAGCACCTTAATGTAAATTAACTTTCCATCAACATCGTTTGCTATTATGTTGCTATTTAATTTGTTTTGCTCCACGCCATCTTTTCTAGTTAAATAGAAAGCAATTTGATAGTCCCCACTATTTTTAATAGTAAAACTTAAATTTATTGCAAGTTCTTTTGATTCATAAGCAACTGACTCATTAGTCTTTAAGTTCAAAACTTCAAGTATAACATTAACATCTTCTTCATCCGTGTCAATCGTTAAAACATCATTTTCAATCGTAAAACCTTTAACAATTAATCTTTCGTAAGAAACTGCATCACTTAAAGGCGAATCCATAACCATTTCGGCATATTCAGCATTATGACTATGCGGTGCTTTGGCAACCACTTGCACTTTATCTGCACTTGTTACACCTTCAAGCGGATACCAATAATATTTTCCATTTTCTTCACCTATTAAAGGTCTATCCAAAGCCATTCCATTAACATAAATAGCATATCCATCTGCACCTTCAACTGCATCCCAAACAATATAGCCTTTTTCTAATGAAACAATAGGAGCATTTAATCTTGTAACTGAAAACTCAACATTTTTAGATGCAAAACTAAACTTGTCTTCCATTGTTGCCGTTCCCTCAATCCCTTTTTCTGTTGATTTTATATTTTTGGTAAAATCAAAATTATCATTAGCAACTGTACGAATATTAAAGTCGTTTTTTCCTATATTACGAACAATATTGCTCAAATCGATGCTATTCAACTTGCCTTGATAAACTTTTTCATATTCATCTTTTTCATTTTTTAATTCTAAGACATATTCTTCATTATCATCGCCCATTACAGAAAAGTTTAATTTTATACCATCGATATACAAGTTTGTAGGTTCATACATTCTAGGAATAATTTTTTCGCAATCTGCTTCTTCAGTAACGATATACCCATTTGGACCATACTCCCATTTTGTAGCCAAGCGGGCATAAGAATAATCGCTTTCAATTACAGTTGTTCCATTCCCAACATAGCTCAAAGACATATAGACATTCCCGCCTTTCACCAATTTCATTTCTTCAGCAATGCTATCTTGTCCTGACTCTCTTGTATGAACAAATCTATCCACGAGTTTTTCGTTTTCCATTTGTTGGAACCTTATGTTTGTCCTTAACACGCCATCTAATAAATTCGCTTCACTGTATAATCTATAAGATTCTGGATTATCAAACTCACTCACATTTATACCGCAGTCATATACCCATGTTGCTCCGTCTCTAAGCACTATATTAAATGAAACAGGAGCAAAAAGTTTATGAAAATCAACAAAGTTTTCACTTATGCTTGAATCAAAATAATTTTGTCCGCTTACCGCAACTGCTTGAACTTTGATTTTAAAGTAATTTTCATTTAATCGTGCTTGCAATATTGCATATTTTAATCTCTTAATTTCTATGTCAGACTTTTTATTTGTATCACTCAAAATAATGTCATTTATAGATATTTTATCCCTTAAAACTAATTTTGCACTATGCATTGAACTGCTATCGCCCAAATTCTCTACATCTTCATCTGCAAACAACAAAACATTTTGCTCATCTGCATAATCAAAGTATCTATATGCACTAGCATTTTCAATAGCATTAGAATTAATAACATTATTGCTATTCGTAATTGATTCAGGTGCTTGCAACTTAATTGCCTCAAATGCATCTTGCTCGCTTGTTAAATCACTATCAAAATATCTCACTCCATCGCCATACGCTTTCATCTTAAACACATACGCACCTGCACGGCTATCACTCGGCAAAGTGAAAGATTTTTCAACAATTTGCTCATCGCCATTATCCACAACTAAAGTATACTTACTAGCATTTTCAACTTCATCCCAAACTAACGCATTATTTTCAACCCTTAAATTAGTTGGTGCAAATAGTTTTGTAATTGCAACCGCCTCGCTCTTATTGCTGTTTATCCCGCTAGTTTCATTTGATACAGCAACAACATATAAGTTATAATCACCGCCCTTGATGCCCGCTATCTCGCTTGCCAAATCAAATGAATTATAAATGCCAGTATTGAAAGAATATTGATTTTCATTATTTTCAATTAAAACCTTATATTCCAAAGCCTTTAAAACTTCATTCCACCTTACCATTCCATTTTCAATGCTAACTTGCTCAACCTTATCCAACTTAACTATTGAAATTGTTTCACTAGGATATGAAGAATAAACAAATTGACTTTCCTTAACTGGATTAGCAACCACACTTACCGCATAATTGCCACTTGTCTCAAAATCTATCTCGTAACTTAATTCAGTTATATTTTCTGCATATCTTTCGCCATTTACATAAATGTCGTAACTTCCCGCATTTTCAACTTCATCCCAATAAATCACTTTGCCTTGCCTTTGTAAATTCTTAGGACTTGGCAAAATATATACGCTTATTTCACTGCTATAATCACTTGCTTCAATCGCCTCACTATCACTAACTGCCTTAACCTTAATCTTATTCTCTATGCCACAAGCCAAATTAAGCAATGTATTTTCAGCATTAATAGGTAAATCAACCCCATTTAAATTAACAATATACCCAAATGCATCATATTTTGTTTCAGCAAGAGAATATGAGACCTTATCCCATACAACCTTTTCACCATCGTATTTTAATCCAATAGGAGTATCTAATTTTATTTTTTTAGAAAAAACCCTAACTTTTTGCGACACAGTGTTCTTTGCACCTAATTCAACAGATGTTGCATATAAAATTGCTTCACCTTCTGCATTCGCCACAAACTCGTTCTCGCTTGTCTTTCTTAATACTGTTAAAAGCCCACCATCACTTCGCTTAGGATTTTCCACCCTATACACAACTCTATTGTTGCTCGCATTGCTAGGCAATATAACAGCATTTGCTTCATATACATCACCTAAAAATAAATCAACAAAAGGACTGTTAAACGCAATGTCCTCTACCTTTGTTTGCTTACCGCAACTGCAACTTGTAAAAAACATTACAGATAAACATAAAACCATACAAATTAAAATTGATTTACTAATTCTCTTCATATTTAATCTTACTCCTAATCTAAGGTATTTCTTCGCAGTATTCCAATACTTAAACATATTTTACCACTTTACAACAATTTTAACAACTAAAAGACAAAAAAAATTGCTTAATCGTCCTAATTTTTTATTTTTACCCGTTTAAAACGACTTTAAAATACTATATAAGCAACTAAGAACGACCAACAAATAGCAAAAAAGTACATTTTTTATAAGATTAAAATTTATTAAATAAAATAAAAAGAAGCATTACATTAATTAAATTTAAACAAAAAAGCACTTACACTTTTAATGTAAATGCCTTAATCAACTTTTTCTATTTTCAATTTAAAATGATTAAACTTTATTATCTTTCCATACACCCACTAGGCATAGAAACATTAAAACTTAACTTGTCTTTTTTATCATTTAAAATGCTATTTGTTAAAGAATGTAAATCAACATCTTTCTCTTTTGCTATCTCCAACTTCAAATCTGTCCTATCTGAATTTTCTATAATCTCTTGCAACTCTACAACATCAGCCCCTTGCACAAACAAAAGAAAATCAGCAACATCTTCAAAAGTGCCAAAAGTTTTAATGTACTGCTCCATATCTTCTTGCAACTTCATATATGTCCCAACAGTTGCAACATTCATAAAATTGATTAAATCAACCAAATCAAAATCGCTAGAAGTAAAACTCTTAACATCGCTTAAACTCTCATTCGCAAGCATAGATGCATAACAAATTATATCCTCTGTTGACCCATTTTCCAAAACAACTCGCCCTAGCCTATTCTTGTCCGCTAAATAAACATCCCTAGCAAATAAATATGCCACTTCCGCATCTTCGCTATCAACAACAGCATCTTCAAATTGCTTCAACTCCTTACCCACTGGTTGAAACTTTTTAGCATATAAATAGCAAGCATAAGCCTCGCCTTCATCCAAAATTTTCTCTTTATGTTTCTCAACATCACACCCTTTAACTTCGCAAACTAAATTTGCACTATCAAATGAATCACCATAATTTAAAACAACATTCTCTATTGCCCTAACATCGCAATCGCCCGCATTTTCCTTTGCATAAATGCACGCAATATTTGCATTGCCATATTTTATAATTACATCCTCAAACTTCTTCTTGTCCTTAGGTCTCATCACCCTAACATATTGAAGAGCATACAATGCATTACCACTTTCAATAACAGCCTTTTCAAGCCCGCTTATATCAATCTTAAAATTTTGTGCCTTCTGTGCAATTTGCATACACAAAATATAATCTTTTAACTTAAATGCCCTATCATAAACTTCCTTTAAATTTTCCATTAACTTTTCCTCTCTACCCAAAATTATACCACAAATTTCCCAAATTTCAAGTACCTTGCCAAAATTTAATTTTATAAAAAATCTACAAGCAACAAAGCACTTATAGACTTTTAATTTTTATATATTGAATAATTTTATTTTTTTTAATAGATTTATATCTATTTCTTTTTAAGAAGCACTAGCAATAGCAAAGCAAGCACTATCTTGATTTTTGTCAGTAGAACCATTTTTATAATACTTTATAGTAATTGTCGCACCAGCACTTATTTCTAAACTATCATTTTTCGTACCTGATACACCATCTACTTTTGCTGTTACTTTATTTTCTGCATCATAAACAATAATAGTCAACTTATCATAGTTAGACTCAGAACTAACAGCCCAATATAGCACACAATCTCTATTTGCCTTTATAGTAATTGTAGCAGTTGTACTATTCTTACCCTGATTATTTGAAATAAATTTAAAATCGCCAATATCTTTATTTGTGCCCATTGTATTAGTATATTTGGTTTCAAGCGAACTATTTTCACTTAAATCAACAAACGTATATGGCGAACCCACTTCTTCAATAGTGATTAGTGGAATTTCCGCCCCACAATTTTTACAAATGTTATCCGCCCCACAATCGTGTGGTAACTTTGGTGTTGCGATTATTATATCTTCACACCCTTCCTTCTCGTACACTATATATCCTTCTTCTGTACAAGTTGATACCTTACTTTTCTCTTCATTAATTGTCCAACCCTCAAAATTCATAAAATGTTTCTTTGCTAATTGCAAAGGTTTATTACAATTATTCGCTATGGTGATTGTAATCTTACCATACAGTTCTTCTGTTCCGCTGAAATACACATCCACCAACTTATCACAATCGTAAAAAGCATATCCACTTATTTCTGTACAATCAACATCAATAGCAACCCCACTATTGCCATTATTTAGCACCTTTAAAAGCACCTTCTTAGTTACAATGCCACTTGCGTTCCTTTCAACATAATATAGCACATTACTATCTTCACCGCCCACAACAACACTACTTTCAATTACACCAACTTCGCCATCCATTCTGTCATACTCAGTTTTTACAAACTTAGCATATTGTGCTACATAACCAAGCGTTGATGAACTGCTACCTGCCGTTACAGTTGTCCCTGTAAAGTTATACACTTCCCCTAATGCATAGCAAAACCTAAACGCACTTGTCCCAACGCTAAAACCACTAGGCAATACAACACTAGTTAAATACCTATACCCCCAAAATGCACAGTCACCTATTTTCTTTGCTGTATTAGTTGCTAAATCTTGCTCTGTTATTCTTGTAACTAACTCTTTAGTTATTGTACCATCTTCATTTGTCTTTTGCACATACAATTTAGCACCACAAGTTGTAAAAGATGAAGAATTATTAAATGTTTGAGAAATTGGGTTGTCAGTTGCTTTACTAAAACTAATTTTAGACCACGCCCCCAAATCATTAACAATTACTTCCTTAATATTATAGCAACCACTAAATACCCATTCTCCTATACTTGTTACACTGCTTGGTATAGTTACTCTTGTTAGATTGCTACAGTCTCTAAATGCATATTCAGGTATA
>DJPS01000051.1:0-239 GCA_002438625.1 Christensenella sp. UBA6406 | reverse complement strand
TGCTACAGCCATAAAATGCATATCCAAGTATACTTGTTATGTTACCAAAATCTTTCGCAGTTATTTCTTGTTTTTCTTCATTTCCTACAAACAACTTTGCATTACTTGCATGACATAGAGGATTAGACTGCGGACCATTAAATTTTACACTTACCCAACTTGCCACACTTTCTATATGTAATTCTTTTATATTTTCACAGCCATAAAATGCATCACTTCCTATACTTGTTACTCCTTCT
>DJPS01000048.1:5980-6921 GCA_002438625.1 Christensenella sp. UBA6406 | reverse complement strand
TGCTTGACAAAAGGCGGGGGGGGGTAAAATAGATAGTGTATAACTAATTGTTACTTTAACAGTGTTTTACCTCTAAATGCCCTAACGGGCAAAATGTGGATAACTTAAAATTAAATGAAAAGTAACTTGCGAAAACAATGCGGGCGTAAATTTAAGGTAATAAGTAAGAAGTAATAGGTTATAGGTGCGGGAACGCTATCGCTTAATAAAATTCATTAATTAATTTATCTATTTAATTAAATTATATAAAAATTGCTAAAATGTAAAAAGAGCAAAAGAACGAATTAGATTATACAATCAACAACAATAGCACAACAAAAGAATAAATATTGATATAGGAGAAAGGGAAAGAAATGGCAAGGTATAATAACCAAAGGAAGAAAAGTTTAATGTTTTGCTTTGTATGTATAATGCTATTCATATTTGGAGTAACAGCAGGGATATCGTTTGCATATTTTACAGACCATAAAGAAGTTGGTAACACATTAAATTTTGGTAAATTAGTGGTAAGTGCAAATGGTAATGCAGGGACATCAACCGCAAGTAAAGTATTTGTATTTGGAAATGCTAGCAGTGAAAATAATGGACTTTTAGGAGTTGGGGATACCATAGACTTTAAAGGGACAGTAGGATTAGAAGATAATTCAATAAGTGCTTATTTAAGAATGAAGTTAGACAATTTTAAATATTATGCAGATAAAGCAAAAGCAACAGAGACAACAACAAAGCCAAGCAATAGTGATAAAAAGGCATTTATAAGCAACTTTAAAATTTAACTTGCTTAAATTTTAACATCACATAGTTTATATTATGGAAAGATGATGAGCAGTAGCAATGCATATACATTTAATTCAACCATAACAATAACGGAAGATTTAGTGCCAACAAGTTTTCAAGGATTAACGGTTCAATTTGACTTAGTAATTCAAGCAATACAAGCA
>DJPS01000048.1:0-5967 GCA_002438625.1 Christensenella sp. UBA6406 | reverse complement strand
GCAAGTGGTGCGGTAAATAGTTCAAATGTAAAAATAAGTGATAGTGTAACGACTACAATCACACCAACAGCATCAACTGCGAGCACAGTTGCAAGTGCGAAATGTGGGCAAGTACTTTCAGGGTTGAATCTCTTGTATCAAAAACTTTTATAGATGTTATTGTGGTAGATGCAACAAATCGCTATGTGAGATTGTTAAGATGTGCAGATAGAAATGCAAGTGCAGTTATTATTCCGTCTTATATGAAGCAAAAGGAAGAAAATGGCTCAACTGTATTGTATGTTTCTACTGATAATTAAGAAGGTGAAGAAGGTCAAGCGGATGTGTACAGGGTTACAGAGTTGGGTTTCAGCACATTTTCGGGGGCTACTGCTTTAACAGAAATAACAATCTCAAGCACTATAACAAAAATAGGTGATGAATGCTTTACAGGTTGCACTGCTTTAAAAAGTGTGATTTTTGAGGTTACCACAGGTTGGAAAGCGTACGATGTGACTTTAAGTTCAAGCGATTTAGTAAATGCGACGACATAGGTAAGTGTGGTTGCATTTACTTTTTGTTGTTGATTTGTGCGGTATAGTTGTATATTTTTTAAATTTTTATTAATTAATTTTGTAAAGTGGGTTAAAATACTTGACTAAAAGATTGATTTTTGCTATCATTTAAAAGATAATGAAAAATTATAAGATTGTTTTAAATGAGATAGATTAATTTAATTTGAAATAATCTTAATAAAAAATCTATATTAAAATTTTGTAAGTTTAACTAAGTGAGGAATTTGCTATTTATTAATTGCATTATAATTCAATTTTATTTTATATTAATAGAAAAGCAAATTTAATTAATAAAGCATTATGTGTTTTAAAACTTATATAAATGGCAATAAAGAATTATAAAGATAATTTTATGGAGATAATATGAAAAAGTTTAGAAAAATTTTGGTTTGCGTATGTTTATGCATAACTGCATTTGCTCTTGCATCATGTGGAGCAAGTGGGCTTGGTTCAATGCCAAAGACAAGTGATAAAGTTGTAGGAAATGGCGGTTTGGCGGTTACAAAGGGAGAATATGTATATTTTGTAGATAGTTACATTGCATATAGCGAACTTGGCAAAAATGATAACAAGCAAGGTGAAGTTAAAACAAATGCACTTTATAGGACTAAATTAAAAGATGGTAAATTAGATGTAGATAAAAAAGGTAATTTAAATTCTTATGATTTAGTTGTGTCAAAAGTTGTTGGAACTGAAAACACTAGCATTTATATATTTGATGATTACATTTATTATGGCACGCCAAATATGAAGAATGATAGAGATGGAAAGTTAAGAACGGATTTGATAGAATTTTGCAGGGCTAAGTTAGATGGCACAAACATAGAAGTTTTGTATACAACTGAGCAATACACAACGGGTGCGACTTATGGTTACTACAAAATCGGTGGCAGTGTATATCTAATTGTATTTGATGGAAAGGACATTGTTCAAGTTGAAATAACAAGTAAATATGCTAAAAAAGCGGTTGTTTTAGCTGAAGATGTTGCAAGTGTTTCATTGCCAGTGGTAACTGATTATGAATATGCCGAAGATGTTGCAACTAGTGGTACGCAAGGTTTTGCATATTACACTAGAAGTTTAACAGAAGATGATTTTGTATCTACAAGTGGCAAGGGCAATGTTTTGGGTCGTGTATCTATGACAAATGCGGACAACAAGAAAGAGAGAATTGATGGAATAACAACATACGAGATAAAGAGTGTAGAAAGTGCATACATTTATGCTTATAAAACTGTTGATGAGAATAAATGTTTATATGCAATAAATAATTTTGATAACTCTATTGAAGATATTCAAATCACAGCAACTAGCAAATACACAAATGAATTTGTTATGCCTAATGTAGATGGTAAGAATTTGGGTGTAATTGTCAATTATGGTGGAAAGACTATATGGGTTAAAGATGGAATGAACCCTGCAAGTCAATCTGTTTTGGTTAGCGATGCCGAATATACGATTAAGTATAGCGATGGCAAATATGCATATTATTTGGACGGAACAAAGTTATATAGAATAGATTTGGAAGAATCAGATTTAGAAAAGAATGTTGAATTAGTTTTTGATGAAAGCGGATTGGACACAAATTATATAGACTTTGGCGAAAGCGGATATATCTATTATTTCAACACTTACACTGGTGATTCTGGTGAATCTCAAAAGTATTTAAAGAGAGTTGATTTAAGCGAGAAACTTCCACCAGAAGAAGATAAGCCAGATGAAACTGATTTGGGTTATAAAACTGAACTTGTTGGTGTTTTAAAAGATGAGCATACAAAAGTTGAAGAAATTTAATTTCTAAATTGATAAATTATATAGAATAAAATTCATTATATAAAAATCAAATTAAATATTTAAAATGTAAAATATAAAGAGGTCTTTGTGTAAATAATGCAAAGGCTTTTTTGGTTTTTTTGTTTATTATTTATAGTAAATTTATAAAATGGTTTATTATGCATTTTGTTATAGTTAAAAATAAAAAATGATTAAGAAATTTTTGTAAAAGTGTAAAAATCTATTGACATAATTTTCTGCTTATGTTATAATTAGTTACGCACGACTTGAAGGTAGTGTAATTTTTTAATAAAAGAGGTTAATGCTGTGAGAACTAGAGTTACATTAGAATGTACTGAATGCAAACAAAGAAATTATGACACAATGAAAGAAAAGGGTACAGAAAGAATAGAATTAAATAAATATTGCAAATTTTGCAAAAAGCACACTCTACATAAAGAAACTAAGTAGTTTTTGTTGATACATTATAGCGGTTAAGGAGAGTTAAATGTCTAAGAATAAGAACGTGAAATTGAAAAACGGATTGCCAGTAAAAGAAGAAGTGGTTAAAGAGAATGCTGTTGTTAGTGAAGATGCAACAAACGCTCAAGTAGAAGAAAATGTTTCAGTTGAAGAAGAAGTTGTTATAAATGAAAACGAAAGCGGGGAACAATCTCCAAACGAAGCAGTATCTGGCGATTCTAAAAAAGAAAGCAAAGAGCAACAAAGATTAAAGAGTGATGTAAAGAAAGACAATAAAAACGCAAAAGGCAAAAAGAAAGCAAATGCTAATAATGCAGAAAAGAGAACTCTTGCACAAAAAACTAAGGCAACTGTGTCAGAACTTAAAAAAGTTACTTGGCCTACATTTGGTCAAACAGTTAAGCAAACAGGCGTAGTTATTGGTTTTGTTTTAATCTTTATTGTTATTTTGCTAGGTTTAAATAGTTTATTTGGCTGGTTGTTTAATCTTATAATTGATGCATTGGCATAATTAAAAATGTTTTGCCTTAGTTTTTGTGCTGGGGTGATTGGGTTAAAAAGCAAAAGATAGTTGTTTAAATTATTGTTTATCTAAAAAAAGGAAAAGTTTTTATGGAAAGTAAAGCAAAGTGGTATGTGCTACACACATTTTCTGGTTATGAAAATGTTGCAAAAGAAAATTTAATGTTGGTTATAGAAAACTTTAATTTGCACGATAGAGTGTTTGATATTGTTATTCCAACACAAGATGTTATTGAAGAGAATGCAAAAGGCAAGAAAGTTGTTGTAAATAAAAAGATTTTACCTTCTTATATTTTCATTAAAATGGACTATGGCGATGATATTTGGCACGCAATTACAAGAACTCGTGGTGTAACGGGATTTGCAGGCCCAAAAGGTAGACCTTTGCCTTTGACTGATGAAGAAATTCAAAAAATGCACCTAGAGAAAATTGTTTACAAAGTTAATGTTGGTGATAAAGTTGAATTAATGAATGGTGCATTGGAAGGTCAAGTTGGCGTTGTAACTAATGTTGATGAAGAAAATAAGAAGATAACGGTTAAAGCGGAATTATTTGGTCAAGACCGAGATGTGGAAGTTGATTTTGGCGATTATAAGCCACTAGAAGAAGATAGAAGCCACAAGTTTGCTGTTGGCGATAAAATAGAAATTATAAATGGTGCTATGAAGGGGCAAATGGGCGTAATTAATAGCATTGATGATGCTAATAGGACAGTGAATGCAAGTGTAAGCGGTTTTGGTAAAGAAATGGATGCAGAAATTGCTTTTGCGGACTTTAAAAAGGTTGATGATATATCTTATTAATATTGTTTAAATTGTTAAGCATTTAATGAATATTGTCTGAGCTTATAGCCAGAAGTGTTAAGGGTTAAATTATTAATCTTTGCTATAAGCGGGTGTAAAAAATTAATTTGCACAAAGGCACTTCAAGTTGATTTGCATTAAATTAGTTTTAAATTATGGGAAATTTGTTTGCTTTCCTTTTAATTGTTTAAGTTAATTATTGCAAATAAAAAATAGAATAGTTTTTAATAATTTTGGTTTATTCGCTACTTGCCAGTGGCGTTTAAATATAAGTGGAAGATATGGTAAAATTTTCTAATGCCATATCGCAAAACTAAATAATTATAATTTAGTTGAGTTGCAAAAATGTTTGCATTTTAATTGGATTTAATTAAATAAATATTTATCATTTTTATTGAATTTTATTGCTTTTTAGCGGGTAAAATTGGTAAAAATGGATTGTTTATTTATTAAAATTAAGTTTTGGTTTAATTGTGCAGATAAATTTTAAAGCAATTCGCACCACATTTAGGAGGTATTTACAAATGGCAGAGAAAGTTATTTCAGCAGTTGTTAAATTGCAATTACCTGCTGGTAAAGCAACAGCAGGCCCACCTGTAGGTTCAACTCTTGGACCTCACGGAATTAATATTGGTGGATTTACAAAAGAGTTTAATGAAAAGACAGCATCACAAGAAGGTATGATTATTCCAGTAGTAATCACAATTTATAAAGACCGTTCTTTTGATTTTGTTCTTAAAACTCCACCTGTTCCAGTTCTTATTAAAAAGGAATTGGGATTAGAATCTGGTTCAGCAAAACCAAACTCAGCAAAAGTCGGAACTTTAACTATGGAACAAGTTAAGAAAATAGCAGAAATCAAAATGCCTGATTTAAATGCAGCAAGTTTAGAAACTGCTATGAGTATGGTTAAAGGTACAGCACGCTCAATGGGCGTTCTAGTTGAAGGCTAAGGAGTAAGATATGAAACAAGGAAAAAGATATCAAGAAGTAGCAAAATTAGTTGATAGAACTAAACTTTACGATGTTGCAGATGCTATGAAATTGGCAGTTGATACTGCTAAGGCTAAATTTGATGAAACTGTTGAACTTCACGTTAGATTGGGTGTTGATGGTAGACAAGCAGACCAACAAGTAAGAGGAACTTGTATCCTTCCAAATGGTACAGGTAAATCAGTTAGAATTTTGGTTATCGCTAAGGGGGATAAAGTTGACGAGGCTCAAAAGGCTGGTGCAGACTTTATTGGTGGCGATGAAATGGTTGCTAAGATTTTAGGCGGTTTTACAGACTTTGATGTTTGTATCACTACACCTGATATGATGGGTGTTGTTGGTAGAGTTGCAAGAGTTTTGGGTCCTAAGGGCTTAATGCCTAACCCTAAGAGCGGTACAGTTACTAACGATGTAGCAAAAGCGATTGCAGATGCTAAGGCTGGTAAGGTTGAATACAGATTGGATAAAAACAATATTGTTCACGTTACAATCGGTAAGGCTAGTTTCGGTGGCGAAAAATTAGCAGAAAACTTTGACACAATTATTAATGCCCTAATCAAGGCTAAACCTGCATCTTCAAAGGGTCAATATTTGAAGAGTATCACAGTTTCAACAACTATGGGTCCAGGTATCAAAGTTGGCTACACTGCTAAAAATTAATTAAAAATTGAATTCAATTTTAAACTATGACATTAAATTGTCATAGTTTTTTATGTGTAATTATTTTAGTGGCTTATTGTTGTTTTTAAATAATTAGTTTTAAGAAAATTTAAATTTATATTACGTAGGAGTATATTTTTTAAGAAAAATAAAAAATTTTTTAATTTTTTTTAAAAAA
>DJPS01000025.1 GCA_002438625.1 Christensenella sp. UBA6406 | reverse complement strand
TCCAACTTTTGGGGTTCACTTCATTTTGCTTGCTTTTTTCTTTTTTGTTGACTATAATAAAAATGTGAGATGCGTTTTAATGCCTAAAATTAAAAATATTGATTTTATTTGTTTAAATTTTAACATTTTATAATTTGCAAATAATTTAATTTTTAAACTTTATAAGCATTAAAATTCATAAGAAAGTAAGGATAAATTAGGGGATAGCATCTCATAAAAGGCGAAAGACATTAAATTTATGTTTTGCTTTTTTGTGTCTTAAAGCGTTTTTATCGTTTTATTTTTTTCTCTTTTTTTGATTTATGGGACAATTATCACAATGTCAATGCCTTGCTTTTGTGCATATTTTATAGTTTTTTCTGTGCCACCGCTTGTGCCATTAAATAGGGCAATAAGCAAGGATGAATTGTTTACCATAAATTTATTTCTTTCAAGCATACATTTAGCACCAACATAATTGTCATAAATACAACGAGTGCCATCAAGTTTGGCAAGTAAATTATGATATCTAAATTTTTCGCCTTCTTTCCAAAGTCTTTCTTGATTTTTGCACGGCAATGCCCCAATCAATTTAATGTGCTTAAATGAATCATTTTCTTTTAATTCTAAAATCATTTCTGCAACAATCATATCAAACCCCAACGCCATACCGCACAAAAAAGTGTCATAACCACTTTTAATTGCTTTTATAATTTCTTCTTTTAACTTGCCTTTCATTTTTACGCATCTTTCATCTTGCTCATCAGAACCCCACGGCAAACTTTTTGGTCTATGCCCTGAAAAACAGCAAGTTTTAGAATTTAATTGCTCTATAATTATATTTATTTCTTTTTTTACACCTTCTAATTTGTTTAAATTTTGCTTAGGCATTTAATTTCTCCTTTTACATTTCTGGTTTTCCCCACCTATTATAACATATTTTAATAAAAAACAAAACTCTTTTAACACTTTTCCCCACCATTTTTTCCGTAATTTTTTATAAAATAATGTGTAAAGTTAATAATTATATAGGAGGTAGCAATGAAATTAAATGAAGCATTTGCTTTAAGGGTTAAAGATATCTTGAAAGAGAAGAAAATGACACAATACAAATTGGCACAGCAGGCGGGCATTTATCTTAGCACTTTGTCTGATATAATGCACTGTAAATATCAAACTCCAAATTTTAAAAATATGGCACTTATCATCAGGGTGCTTGGGATGAGTATGGCAGAATTTTTTGATTGTGAATATTTTGACTATGAAGATTTAGACATAGAATAAATTATTTATGCTTAGTTAAATTTTGGAGATTTTGGATAAATGAAAGTGTCGCAAGCGGTCGCAATGAGAATAAGGGAGATTTTGGCAGAGAAAAATATGTCGCAATACAAATTAGAAAAGTTGTCGGGGTTATCAAAAGGGACAATGACATCATTGATGTATGCGAGATATAGCGGTGTAAATTTAACAACATTGATTGTTATCATAAGAACATTAGGGCTTTCAATAGATGAATTTTTTAAAAGTCCTTTATTTAGTGAAGAGAATTTAGAAGATTTATAATTTTAAATTAATTTTAATCAAATTTAGAAAATTAAAAAATCTTAAATTTACATAAAGAAAAAGATTAAATAAAAATGGGTGGGAAAAATTATGAAACTAAATGAAGCATTTGCATTAAGAGTTAAAGAAATATTAAAAGAAAAGAAGATGACACAATATAAATTAGCATTACAAGCGGGCTTGTTTCATAGCACATTATCAGACATTTTGCACTGTAAATATCAAACTCCTAATTTCAAAAATATGGCGCTTATCATTAGGGCTTTTGGGATGAGTATGGCAGAGTTTTTTGATTGTGAATATTTTGACTATGAAGATTTAGATATAGAATAAGTTTTGTTTTTTAGATAAAAAGCATTTTAGGTTTTTAAGCAAAATTTAAAGCAAAAGTTTAAAAAAGAATGCATTTTAAGGCGAAAGTTAAGAAATTAATTTTTGCTATTTTTTTGTTGTAAAATGTGGGGATTTTTGCGAATATTTAAAAATTTATGTAAATTACTAATTTTTTTTGCAAAAACTCTTGACAAATGGACTTGTTAAGAATATAATGTTAATAACAAAATGATAATAACAAAATAATTTAATTTTTCATTTTGATAAAAGAAAAGGGGTTAAAGAGTGGTGCAGTTGAAAGATTTGAAAAAAGTCAAAAGGCTTTTAATAAATATAGATATGGTTAATGGGTTCATGAATTGTGGGGCTATGGCTGATAAGGGGATAGCAAAAATTATTGAATCTCAAATTGAATTGATAGAAAGGTGTAAAAGTGAAGATGATTATTTAATTTTTGTTAAGGAAGGGCATAAGGAAGAAAGTGCAGAGTTTGCCAAGTTTCCAAAGCATTGCATAAAGGGAAGCGTTGAAGCGGAAATTGTGGATGAATTAAAGTGCTATGAAAATGAAGATGGCAAAAATGTTTACGAAAAGAACAGCACAAGTGCAATTTTTGCAAAAGACTTTTTAAGCGATGTTGCTAAAATGATTAATTTAGAAGAAGTTGTTTTAATGGGGTGTTGCACAGACATTTGCGTGCTTAACCTTGCCATTCCACTTGCAAATTATTTTGATGAAATCAATAAAAAAATTAAAATGGTTGTGCCTAAAAATGTTGTTGAAACTTACGATAGTGAAACGCACAAGAGAGATGAATATAATCAAATTGCTTTTAAGTTAATGAAACAAGCGGGCATTGAAGTTATTGATAAATATGAAAAATAAATGTTGCATAGGTAAAAAAGATAAATAGAATTAATTTATCTATATAAATAATAAAAAACAGAAAATTTAAAGGGGTGTGTTTGAAATGGAAAGCAAAAAGTTGATAGATTTTTACGAACTAACAATGGCTTATTGTGATTTTAAGAACGATAAAAGAGATGAAACAAGTTATTTTGATGTGTATTTTAGAAAAAACTTAGATAATGGTGGTTATAACATAAGTGGCGGATTAGATGAAATAATTGATTACATTCAAAATTTGCATTTTGATAAAGCGGATATAGAGCATTTAAGGAAAACGGGGCAATTTGATGAAGAATTTTTATCATATTTAGCAAATTTTAAATTTAGTGGGGACATTTATGCAGTTGAAGATGGA
The DNA here is from genome assembly GCA_002438625.1 of Christensenella sp. UBA6406. Taxonomy (GTDB): domain Bacteria; phylum Bacillota; class Clostridia; order Christensenellales; family UBA1242; genus UBA4647. Next base: position 20,077 of record DJPS01000025.1, on the reverse strand, counting down.
ACGGTCATTTTTCCAAACGAGCCTATCATAACAGTTAAAGCAAATAATTTAGAGGCACAACTTTTAGAAACTGACCTTTTAAATAAATTTAATCACGCATCTATGATTGCCACAAAGTCAAGGCGAATTGTGGAAGAAGCAAAAGGCCGTGGCGTTATGGAGTTTGGTGCAAGGCGTGCACAAGGTGGAGATGGGGCAATGATTGGGGCAAAATATGCCTATATTGCTGGTGCGGTTGGCACATCTTGCTATGAAACGGGCAAAAAATATAATATTCCGCTTTTAGGAACAATGGCACATAGTCATATAATGAAATATGCAAGTGAATATGATGCATTTTTGGCTTATGCAAAGGTTTATCCTAACAATGCAATATTTTTGGTGGACACGATTGACACTCTTAAAAGTGGTGTGAAAAATGCGATAGCAGTGGCAAAAGATTATTTAATGCCGAATGGTTATAGGTTAAAGGGCATTAGGTTAGATAGCGGAGATTTAGCATATCTATCTAAAAAGGCAAGGCAAATGCTTGATGATGCGGGCTTGAACGATTGTCAAATTTGCGTCTCTAACTCTTTGGATGAATATCTAATAAAAGACTTGCTTGCCCAAAATGCACCGATAGATAGTTTTGGTGTGGGTGAAAATTTAATAACAAGCAAAAACTGTCCCGTGTTTGGTGGCGTTTATAAATTGGTTGCAGAAGAAGGGAAAAACGGACAAATTGTGCCAAAGATTAAAATAAGCGAAAATGTGGAAAAGATAACCAATCCTGGCTATAAAAAGGTTTATAGGTTTTACGATAACGAAACGGGCAAAGCACTTGGCGATGTGGTTGCATTAGCAAATGAAGTTATTCCAAAAGATTGTTACACGCTTTTTGATGAAAAGGAAAATTGGAAAAGATTAACAATAGAAAATTACACAGTAAAAGAATTGCAAGTGCCGATTTTTGTTGGTGGCAAGTTGGTTTATAAGAAACCTAGCATTAATGAAACAAGGGCAAAAGTGGATGCAGAAATGCAAACATTTTGGGATGAAATTAAAAGGCTAAACAATCCGCATAAATATTATGTAGATTTGTCTAAGGATTTGTTAGAATTAAAGCAAACCTTAATTTGGAATAATAGAAGTAAATTGATAGATTTAAGCAACTTAAATGCAAAAGCAAATTTAAATAAAAATGAAATTATAAATGAGAAAGAAAATAAAAATGTAATTCAAAATGATTTAATAAAAAAATAAGGTTAGACAAAGCAAGTATTTTAATTAAATTAAAATCAAATTTATCTTAAAATTTATTAAAAAATCATTTTAAAATTTGTGTTAAAATGTTAAAATAGCAAAGAGAAAACAAAAGCGGAGTGATTGTGATTAAATGAAAAATAATTCAAATAAATCAATATTAGAGAAGTTGCAACAATTAGAAAGTCAATATAAAACAAAATATTCCGTTAAAATGGATGAAAAACCTAAGTTTTTACAAATTGAAAGGACTAAGTTTGTTTTGAAAGGTGGCGAAGAAGTTGTAAGAGAAAAGTTGGTTAAAGGCGGAAAAGATGGCTCATCATCATTTATTTTGCCAATTTTAGAAGACAGCGGAAACATTTTGCTTGTGTGTGAACCACGAGTTTTTACAAAGCGTGGCGTTGGGCTTGCTGTTCCCGCTGGATATGTTGAAAGTGGAGAGCAACCCATAAAGAGTGCAGTTAGAGAATTAAAAGAAGAAACGGGGCTTTCTTGTAAATCTATCAAGTTAATGCATAAGTTTTATCAAGATATGGGCTGTTCAAGTGCAATAAATTATGTCTTTATTGCCAAAGGTTGCAAAAAGGTGTGTGGGCAAAAATTGGATAAAGATGAATATATTTCAACTTTTGAATGCTCAATTAATGATGCGTTGCAACTTATAAGGTGTGGTTACATTTGCGATGCTCCTAGCATTATTGCCATTGAATCTTATGCAAGGAGTTTAGGCAAATTGCAAAGTTTAGAAAAGGGCGAAAAAGTTTAAAAAAACTTAAAAATGGAATTAAAGGAAAATTATAAATGATAAACGGATTTCTTAGAGTTGGTGCGGTTGTGCCAAAATTAAAAGTTGCTGATATAAATGGGAATGTTGAAGAAATTAAATCTTTAATTGAAAATTGCGTAAATTGTGGCATAAAAATTGCAGTTTTTCCAGAACTTAGCATAAGTGGTTATAGTTGCGGAGATATGTTTTTAAATGCGGATTTGCAAAAGAACACATTAAAAGCAATAAATGAGTTGTGCGGTTTTTGTAAAGATAAAAATTGTGTGGTTGTCGTTGGTGCATCACTTGCGAATTGTGGCCAGTTGTTTAATTGTGCGGTTGTTATCTATGGCGGCAAAGTGTTGGGGGTTGTCCCTAAAACTTTTTTGCCAAATTACAACGAGTTTTACGAAAAAAGGTGGTTCTGTTCAGCAAAAGATGCAAAAAGTAATTTTATAAATCTATTTGGCGAAGCCATTCCTTTTGGAAATGATTTGGTTTTTAGATTAAGCGATGATATTTGCTTTGGCGTTGAATTATGCGAAGATTTATGGGTTGTAACTCCTCCAAGTGATAACTTAGCATTAAATGGTGCGAATATCATTTTAAATTTATCTGCAAGCAATGAAGTTGTTGGCAAAGCTGAATATAGAAGAAGTTTAATAAAAATGCAATCTACTAAAACTTTAAGTGCATATGTTTATTGTTCTTGTGGTGTGAACGAAACCACAACAGATGTAGTTTTTGGTGGCTACTGCTCAATTTGCGAAAGTGGTTCAATGCTTAGCGAAAATGAACGATTTTATTTTGAAAGTAGCATAATTTATAATGATATAGATTATGAATTTTTAAATAGCGAAAGATTATCAAATAAATCATTTGCCGATTGTGTCCCAAGTTTTAAGGCAAGAGAAATTTTTATAGAAAACAATTTATTTGATGATAAAGAGATAAATTTAACCGCTAAAAATGCGAAAAAAGATGAAATTTGCGGACAAAATCAAAAAAGGAAAAAAAATAATAATAATAATAATTTAAATCAACTTGTAAGAAATTATAAAAAATTGCCTTTTGTTCCAAATGAAAATGAAAGAGTGAAAAGGTGTGAAGAGATTATAAATATGCAAAGTTGTGCACTTGCGAAAAGAATGAAAAGTGCGTTCACTGAAAAGTTGGTTATAGGCGTTTCTGGTGGGCTAGATTCCACGCTTGCACTTTTAATTTGCTACAAAGCGATGAGAACTTTGGGACTAGACCCAAGCAATGTTATTGCGGTTACAATGCCTGGCTATGGAACAACGGGGCGGACATATCAAAATGCCTTAAAATTAATTGACTGTATGGGTGTAACAAAGAAAGAAATAAACATAAAAAATGCGTGTGAACAACACTTTAAAGACCTTGGCTTAAACGAATTTAATAAATCAAATAAATATGAAAGTTTAACATTTGAAAATGCTCAGGCGAGAGAGCGAACGCAAATTTTATTTGATATTGCAAATCTTCACAATGCACTTGTGGTTGGCACGGGCGATTTAAGTGAGTTGGCATTAGGTTGGTGCACATATAATGGCGACCACATGAGTAGTTATGCCGTGAATAGTGGCGTGCCAAAAACTTTGGTTAAGTATTTGGTGGAATCTGTGGTTGTAAAAAATGTGAATAATGTTGATTTATATGAAGTGCTTACCGATATCATTCAAACGCCAATTTCTCCCGAACTTTTGCCAAGCGAAAATGATAAAATTACGCAAGTTACGGAAGATGTTGTTGGCTCTTATGTGATTAATGATTTTATTCTTTATCATTTTTTAAGAAGAAAAAGCAAGAAGACTAAAATTAAATTGCTACTTTGCCACACATTTGGATTAAGCGGGGGCGAAGCGATAGATGCAATAAATAGTTTTTATAAAAGATTTTTTGCAAATCAATTTAAGCGTTCTTGTTTGCCAGATGGTGTGAAGATTGGCTCTGTTAGTCTTTCTCCTAGAAGCGATTTGCGTTTGCCAAGTGATGTGGTGGGCAATTTATGGAAAAATGAGTTGATTTAATTTTGATTAATTTATTAAATTTATTTTACTGTAAAAATGGATTGATTTTAAACTAATTTTAATTTATATTTTATTATTAAAATTATGATTAAATTATTTATGCTAATTTATTTAAGTTAAAAAGACTATAAACAAAACAAATTGAAGGAAAAATTGAAATGAAGATAGGGATTTTCGGCGGAAGTTTTAATCCACCGCACAAAGTGCATTTAGCAATTTGCAAGCAGTTGATTAAAAGCGGAAAAGTGGATAAAATTATTTTTGTGCCAACGGGCGATAAATACGACAAAGATGGATTAATCAGTGCAAAACATAGGTTAAATATGTTAAATTTGGCAATTTTTAATGAAAATAATGCATTTTATGCATCAAATTATGAAATGCGTGGAAATGAAATGGTTTTCACATATCAAACGCTAAGGCATTTTAAAAAGGCTTTCCCAAATGACAAAATTGTGTTTATTTGCGGTGCGGATAACTTTATGCAGTTGCAAAGTTGGAAAAATTATAAAGAGATTTTGCATAATTATAATATTATTGTTATAAAAAGAAATGGTGAAGATGTAAATAAACAAATTAATGCGTTAAGCAAATTTGGGCTACAATGTGAAGTTGCGGATTTTGATGAATGTGATTTATCTTCAACCAAAATAAGAAGTATTTTGAAAAATAATAAAAAATCAACTTTAAAAAGTCGTTTTTTAGATAAAAATGTGATAAAATATATAGAAAGTAACAACATTTATGAAAGTTAAGGGTAAAAGCAGTGGTTAAATTTGAAAATAAAAATAATAAAATTGAAAATCAATATCAAATTAAATTAAATGATTTAAACTTAGAAGATTTGCTTAAAATGCTTGTTGAAAAATTGACAGAGAATGGTAAAAAGGTTTCAACAATGGAATCTTGCACAGGCGGTGGGCTTGCAAATGCTATAACAAATGTGTCAGGTTCAAGCGAAGTGTTTAATTTTGGTGCTGTAACATATTCTAACGATTTTAAAGTTAAAATGGGCGTAAATGCGGAAATTATAGACAAGTTTACGGTTTATAGTGAGCAAACGGCAAATGAAATGAGCAAAAGCATTGTGCAATTTAGTGGTGCTGACTATGGCGTTGGCATAACAGGGCAGTTGAAAAGGGTTGACCCACACAATAAATGTGGAAAAGATGATTTAGTTTATATAAGTGTTTATGATAAGTGTAAAAATGCGTTTTGTAACAGGCAAATTCATGTTTTTGCTGAAAAAAGGGTAGAAAATAAGGAATTTGTTATAAGAAATGCTGTTGAAATGTTGCTTGGCGTTTTGTGCGTGGAATGTAAAGATTAAAATATGGAGATGTGGAAAGTTATGGAATATAAAACGGAAGAAGAATTTTTAAAAGCATATGATAAAAATGCATTTGATTTGCTTTCAATGACAACGGACATTTTAATTTTAAGTGTTTCAAATAGTAAAAATTCAAATTATAGAAAGTTGGGTCAAAAATATTTTAGCGTGTTGCTTGTAAAGAGAAACACATTTCCTTTTAAGGATAAATGGTGTGTTCCTGGCGGTTTTTTGGGCATAGATGAAGATTTGGAAGATAATGCAAGGCGAATTTTGGAAAAGGAAACGAATTTGCACGGAATTTATTTAGAGCAACTTTACACTTTTGGTGCGGTGAATAGAGACCCAAGGATGAGAGTTGTTTCCACATCTTTTATGGCATTAATTGATAAAGAAAGGCTAAATCAACAAGTTTGTCCTAATGCAAAGTGGTTCAATATTGAAATAGAAGAAGAGAATGGTAAAGGTAAAGAAATAGAAAATGTAAATGAAAGCATTGTTAGAATAACTTTAAAAAGTGATGATGAAACAATAAAGTTTAAAATTAAAAAGACATTAAAAGAGATGACAACGGACAGGTTCAATTTTGAAGTGATTGAAAACGATTCTCTTTCATTTGACCATCCGCTTATCATTTACACTGGCATTGAAAGATTAAAGAATAAAATTGAATATACTGATATCATATTTAATATGATGCCACCGCTTTTCACTCTTGGCGAACTTAAACAAGTGTATGAAGTGATTTTAAATAAAAAATTGCTAGATGCAAATTTTAGGCGAATTATTGCATCTAAGGTTGTAAAAACGAATGAAGTTCAAACGGGGGGTGGGCATCGTCCATCTATTCTATATCGGTATGTGAAAGGATAAGGAGTTAAAGGAATGAGAAAGCAAGAAAGCGAATGCGAGTTAAAAACGTATAAAATCTTTTCAAATAGAGATGCAAGTGCGGTTAAAATTGCGGAAGATTTAAGAAGTGAATTAAATGCAAATGGTTTTATAGAAAATGCGGATTTTTTTGAACTTGGCATTGCCATTGGTGGAGATGGCTCTTTCTTGCGAATGGTTAAGGAGTGCAAATTTAATCAGCGTATTTATTATGTTGGCGTAAATGCTGGAACGCTAGGTTTCTTGCAAGAGATTAAGCCAAATAAAATAAAAGATTTTGTATCTAAATTAAAATCTAATAACTATAAAATTGAAGAAGTTGGCATTCAAGAAACTACGGTTGCGTATGGCAGTGATTTAATTAGCAAATTTTATTCCTTAAATGAAATTGTTATAAGGGAAAAAGATTTAAACACGGCATTTTTGAATATAAGAATTAATGATGTTTTGCTTGAAAAGTTTGTTGGTGATGGGCTTTTAATTTCAACCTCTTCAGGGTCAACCGCTTATAACCTTAGCTTTGGCGGTAGCATTGTTTATAATGGCTTACATACATTGCAAATTACGCCTATTGCACCGCTTTATAGCAAGGTTTATAAATCACTTCGCAACTCTATAATCATTCCAGAAGATAGAGAAATAAAAATTAAGTGTGAAAAATCTAAAAATAATTTGCTTCTTTCTGTTGATGGGGAAAATGTTGCGTTTGATAATGTTTCATCTTTAACAACAAAAATCTCTAACCGCAAAATTAGTTGTTTAAGGTTGTCAAAATATGATTATACAAAAGTGATTAATGAAAAGTTTTTGTAAATTTAAATTTAATTGAAAATGGGCTATGCCTAATAAAGCATTGCCCGTTTTTTTGTTGTGTATTTTTTGCTTTATTTTGGCATTTATGTTGTAAATTGGACTTGCTTAGCATATGTATTTTAATAAGGAAAAATATTTATTTTGCCTATTTTAGTTGGTTAGGAGTGCGGAAAAAGATATGGAAAAAACGGGCAATCGCTTTTTAAAGCGTGGCTTTTGCATTATTTTGTCTATTTTAATATTTGTAAATGTAATTTCACTTGCTTGCATGCTTAGCACAGATTTTAAGCAAAACATTGTAAAAACTTTTTCAAGTTTTGATGTAAATGAAAAAAGTGGCAATTATTTTTATAATTTATTTGATAGTGAAGGGCAGTTCAAAAATGAAATTGAATTAAATTATCCAATTAATGAAACTTACGAAAATGCGGAAACAGGGGAAAAAAGTCAAGTTGAATGCAATGTTTTAGATGTTGGACTAGTTTTCAGTGTTCACAGTGATTGTGAAGTTTTTAGCAATGTTAATGGGCAAGTTGTGGAAATTTTGGGCGAAAAAAGCAAAAGCATTAAAATAAATGCAAATGAATTAAATATTGAAATTTATTTTCTTAATTTAAATGCTGTAAATGTCAGTGTCGGGGAAAATGTAAAGTGTGGAGAGGTTTTAGGCTCAGTTAAAAATGAAAGCAAACTTTATTTTTTTGTTTTAAAAAATAACGAGCGGTTAGGGCTTGTGGTTAAAAATGGGAAAATTGTTATAAGTGAATAGGAGAAATAAAAAGCATTAATTAAAAAAGGTTAAGGGCAAATGTGATGATTAAAGGGAAAGCGGTTGAGAATAAGCAAAAAAACGCAATAAGAGAGAAAAAGAAATGGTTTAAGGTTATGGGCGGGGGCGATGGCAGTTTTATAATTCATCCGCTTTTTCTTATTTTAGCAGTGTTTTTTGTTTTGCTAGGAAAGGGACTTTATTTTATAACTATTTTAATTGTTGTGTTATTGCACGAATATGCTCATTATTTTGTGGCAAAAATGCTAGGTTATAAACTTAAAAATATTTGCTTGCTTCCCTATGGTGCACAACTTAATTTATCTAAATCAATTTTCAATTCAAAAGACGAAATTTTAATTGCTATAGCAGGTCCTTTAATTAATTTCATTTTGGCAATTTTTTGTATTGCCTTATGGTGGTTGTTCCCCGTTACATATGTTTATACAGAAATGTTTGTAGAGGCAAATTTGATTATTGCAATTTTTAATTTGTTGCCACTTGTGCCATTAGATGGAAGCAGGGTTTTGCTTGCCGTTCTAAATAGGTTTGGGAAGCGGGTGGTTGGTTATAAAATTTTGAACATTTTAAATATTGTCGTTTCTATATCTTTATTTTGCTTCTTTTTGATTAGTCTATTTTATAGTATGAATTTAAGTCTTGGCATTATCGCAATTTTTATCTTTATGGGTGCATTTGAGAAAAATGAATCTTATCAATATTCATCACTTTTTGCTTATTCAAAGGCGGAGTTTTTGCAAAAAAGTGCATTAAAAATAAAATATTTTGCAGTAACAAAGAAAATTAGCAAACTAAAAATTTATAGGCTTATAAATCAAAATTATTATTTAGTGTTAGTTGTTTTAGATGATAATTTAAAGCCAATCAAATATATTTATGAAGGCGAATTTGAAGATTATTTTTCAACTTAAATTTCGCTATATAGATTAGGTTAATGCTTAAAAAGGGGGTGAAGTAACAAAGTGAAAGTTTGCTTAAAAAATGTGCTTGATGTCGTTTCTGTTCTTGTTGGCACGATTGTTGGTGCGGGATTTGCAACAGGGAATGAAATATATCAATTTTTTGTCCGCTTTGGAAGTTTTGGATATGTTTTGGTTGGCGTGTTTTTTGTTGGAATGTTTGCGTTCACTTTTAAAATAATGCATTTGGCGAATAAGTTTCAAGCGTGTTCATTAGATGAATTATCAAAAAAAGTGTTTGGTGAAAAGTTCGCCTTTGTTGTTAATAACATTATTTATCTTTCTTTTTTTATTTTTGCAAGTGTTATGGTGTCCGCAATGGAAAGTGTTGCAGGATTTTGGGGCGTGGCGATTATGGTTGCACTTGGGTTTGTTCTTTGCATTAAAGAAAGGAGAGGAATTTTAATTGCAAATCAATTTATTATTCCGCTAATTTTTGTCTATTTATTCCTTTTATACATAAATGGGGCGACCTTTGTGCCTAGGGTGGAGTTTGGTTGGTGGCAACTTTTGGGCGTGTTTGGTGTGTTTTATTATATTGCATTAAATGAATTAATTTCGCTTGGCTCGCTTTTGGTTGTGCTTCACAAGTGTAACTGCAAAGAACTTGTGCTTTCCGCTTTTTTAGGTTGCACAGTTTTGTCGGTTATGATTGTGTTTGTAATGGCAATTTTAAATAACTATCAATTTAGTGCTATTCATATGCCACTTAAAGATGTAGCGAGTTTAATTGGTGGATTTTTTCCCGCATTCACACTTCTAATTTTATTTTGCACAATTTTCACAACATTTTTGTCTAGTGCTTTTGGTCTTTACAAAAAAATAAAGACAACATTTCGTTATCCTATTTTAATTTTTATCTTAACAATTCTACTTTGCTATTTGCTTTCATTTGTTGGCTTTTCTAACCTTATTCAATACGCTTATAACATTGTCGGTTTTGTCGCCCTTTTTGTCAGCCTTTGCTTTTTGTTTGTAAAAAAATAGATATATAATTTAATTTTAATTCAAATCATTTTTTATTCATTTTGTAGGTTTTTAGCGGTTGTTTTGTTTGGTTTCTTTCGCTTGCCGTAAATATAATCTTTGTCTATGCTGTGATTGTGTGATTGGCGTTCTATTAGTCTAACTGAACAGTTTTCCATACTGCTTTCCGCTTCAAACCATTCTGGGGGATGATTGAAATATGATAAAATAAACATACGTATGGCTGTCCCGTGAGAGACAATAAATATATTCTTTGTGTTTTCATCAATGTCATTCAACATTGTAATTATGAATTGTCTCATTCTTATTGCAACATCAAATGGACTTTCACCTTGTGGGAATTTTGCATAAAATTTGCCGTTGTTTTCGTAATAGTTTTGATAGTGTTCATATTCTTTTCCAAATTTTCCCCATTCAGCGTATGGAATGTTCTCAAAAAGTCCGTGTTGCTGTTCAACCAAAGCGATATCTTCTTTAATGTTATTGATTTTTAAATGCTTATTTATTATTTTTGCTGTTTCTCTTGTTCTTGCAAAGGGGCTAACATATAAAATAGATTTTTCAATATTTAAATTATTTTGATTAGTGTAATCCTTTAAAAACTTACCGCATTCTTCCGCTTGTTTTTTCCCCTTTTCAGTTAAAGAAACTAAGTGGCTAGGTGCGTTATCATAGTTTTCATTGGAATTTTGAATGCTTTCCCCGTGCCTTATCAAAAATATGCGAATCATATTTACTCCTTATTTTTTTAATGTAAGGTCAAGTTAATCTTTATCTTATTTAATTATATAATATTTTTGCCATATTTGCAAGTAAATATTTTTCCTTTTAAATCAAATTTTATTTATTATAATTATCTTGCAAAAATTTGTTAAAAATGCTTGATTTTTAAAATTTATAATGATATAATTATTTAAGAATGAAAAATCAATAAATGGAGTGAGTATTCAATGGCTGGAAATAGAGTCTGAGTGCTAACTATTTTCAAATTAAGGGTTTTGGGAATAGTTAAAAGCACGGATAATGTTAAACAATAAGAATAAGGATGTGGGAATTTTAACTATTGTCTTATTGTTGTTGTTTATAAAGGAAATGCAAATATTTAATTAAATTTTTGCTTATTTAAAAATTAATATTAATGCATTGTAATTTTGTTTCAATTTTTTTGTTTAGTGTTTAGTTATTGTTATTGTTATTTTGGAATAAAATGTTATGCCTTTGTATTTAGTAACTTAAAAGTTTTTGTTTAAATTTAAATAGTTTTTGTTTAGTGTTTAGTTATTGTTATTGTTTATTTATGTTTAAGCACGCCTTTTATGTTACGCATTTAAATTTGATTAATTTATTTAAATATCTTTCAGTCTATGGAAGTTTGCGAGTAAACGAAGAATTATGGAACGCTTTTGTTTAGTGTTTAGTTATTGTTATTGTCAAGTTTTGTAATTTAAAGTTTAACCATTATAAGCAGACAGACTCCGCTGTGGTAGGTAGATTCAATTATATTGAGTTTGCCTATTTTTTTTGTAAAAAGTTTTGGCAAAGTATTGATATTTTGAAAATTTATGATATAATAAATATAGATAAAAATTGATTTACATTTAATTGCGTTAAATTGATTAGTTTAAAGGAGTTTGAAATATGTTTAATGTTGGATTAATGTTGAATAGTTTGCAAGACTGGTTTTCTCAGCCACTTGCAATCGTTGCAATGTGTGTGATTGCTATTGGGCTTGCAATGGTTTTGCTTGCTAGAAATATCGCTAGATTTGCAAGAAAAGCAAAAGAAGTTGATAATCAGGATAGGATTTTTGTATTCATTTCTATTTTTGGCGTTATTTTAATTTTGCTAGGTTTAATTTTGGCTGTAATTAATGTAGTTGGCTAATTTTAAGAAAATTTGATAGAAAGCATTTTAATTTCTTGCAAATTTTTTAAAAATATGTTAAAATACGTTATGTAATTTAAATAGATTATGCATTTTATAATTTAAATATTAAAATTGCATTTTCTATTTTTTTAAAGATAATAAAGCAAATAAAAAGATATAAGTGTAGGAGAATATATGAACAAAAGTTATAATCCTAAGGATTTTGAAAAGCAAATTTATAATGAATGGATAGAGCGAAAATATTTTAAAGCGCAAGTGAATAAGGATAAAAAGCCATTTACACTTGTTAGTCCGCCACCTAATGTAACAAGCAAATTGCACGTAGGGCACGCATTTAATTTAACATTGCAAGATATTTTAATTAGATATAAAAGAATGCAGGGTTATGAAGTCCTATGGGTTCAAGGCACAGACCACGCAGCGATTGCAACAGAAGTTAAAGTTTGCGAACAACTTATGAAAGAAGAAGGGAAAACAAAGTACGATATAGGTCGCAAGGAGTTTTCTAAAAAGATTAATGAATGGTATGATAAATATAATGGTGTTATATTAAATCAATTTGTCAATATGGGCATAAGCCCTGATTGGGATAGAAAGGCATTCACAATGGATGAAAAATGCTCTAAATTAGTGCGTGAAACCTTTGTCAGACTTTATGATAAAGGATTAATCTATAAAGGCGATAGAATTATAAATTGGTGTCCACATTGTAAAACCGCTATCAGTGATGCCGAGTTGGAATATGAAGAAAACAATGGACATTTATGGCACATAAAATATCCGCTTAAAGATAATCCAAAGGAATTTATTGTTGTTGCTACAACAAGACCTGAAACGCTTTTTGGTGATACAGCCGTTGCAGTAAATCCAGAAGACGAGCGTTATAAGCATTTAATAGGAAAAGAAGTTATCATTCCTATTTGTGGTAGGGCGATTAAGTTGGTTGCTGATGAATATGTTGAAAAAGATTTTGGAACAGGGCTTGTTAAGATAACGCCAGCACACGACCCTAATGACTTTGAAGTTGGTCAAAGGCACAATTTGGAAATTATCAAAGTTATGAATGATGATGGCACTATGAACGATAAGGCAGGCGAGTTTTGCGGGCTAGATAGGTTGGAGTGCCGTAAAAAATTGGTTGAAGCCTTAGAAAAGGGCGGATATCTTTCAAAAGTTGAAGATTATAAAAATAATGTGGGCCATTGTTATAGATGTCATAATGTGTGCGAACCTATCATTTCTAAGCAATGGTTTGTTAAAATGGACGGACTTGTTAAGCCAGCACTTGAAGCGGTTGAAAAAGGCGATTTGAATTTCTTCCCAGAAAGAGTTGTAAAAGTTTATAATCATTGGCTAACAAATATTAAAGATTGGTGCATATCAAGGCAACTTTGGTCAGGGCATCAAATCCCTGTTTATACATGCAAGAATTGTGGGCATATGTTTGCAAGTGTAGATGCACCACATAAATGTCCGCATTGCAACTGCTGTGGCTGTGAAGGCAATGGTGGGAATGCAAAAGCGGAAAATGAAATGTTTGAGCAAGAGAGTGATGTTCTGGACACTTGGTTCAGTTCAGCACTATGGCCGATTTCAGTTTTAAGTGAAAATAAGGAAGATTTTGATTATTTTTATCCTTGTGCAATAAATATAACTGCCTATGATATCATATTCTTCTGGGTGGCTAGAATGGTGTTTATGTGCTATGAACTTACGGGCAAAGTGCCATTTAAAGATGTACTTATGCACGGACTTGTTAGGGATAATCAAGGTCGCAAAATGAGCAAGAGTTTAGGCAACGGAATTGACCCTATTGATGTAATTGATAAGTTTGGTACGGATGCAACAAGACTTTCCCTTGTTTCAAATGTTACCGTTGGTGGCGATTCTCGCTATGGTGTTGAAAAAGCGGAAAATGCAAGTCAATTTATTAATAAAATGTGGAATGCAAGCAAATTTGTTTTGCAAGCGATTGAAACGGTTGGCAGAGAGAATATTTTGCCTATTGAAAAATGTAAATTAAGTTTGGCTGATAAATGGTTCTTATGCAAGTTGGATGAGTTTGTAGAAAACTTTAATGCACAAATGGAAAAATACGAATTTGGTCTTTGTGCAAATATGTTGCAAGAATTTTTCTGGGGAAGCTTTTGCGATTTCTATTTGGAACTTTGCAAACCAAATTTGGCACAAGATGCGGTCAACACTGCAAGCGTTCTAAATTATGCAATAAATCAAATGCTTATCTTATTCCATCCATTCATTCCTTTTGTTACGGAAGAAATTTATAGGAGTTTGAATAATAAGGAAACGATTGTATTTGAAAAAATGCCTGAAAATATTTTAAATGCAAAAGTTGTATATAAGGGCGAATGCGAAGAAATGGAAAACATTATTGCAAGCATTAAAGCAATTAGAAATGCAAGAATAGAAATGAAAATCCCTGATAATAAAAAATCTAAAATGTTTATTTTGCCTATTAAAAATGGCTTTTCAAATGAATGTGCAACCTATTTAGAAAAGTTGGCATTTGGTAAAGGGTTTGAAATTATTGAAAACGCAAAAGATGTAAAGGAAGAATGCATAGAGATAGACACCATTGTCGCAAAAGTATTTTTGCCTTCAAATGATTTAATAGATGAGCAAAAAGAAATTGAAAGAATAAATAAAGAAATAGAGCAAACAAAAGGTGAGATTGAAAGGGGAGAGCGACTTCTTTCAAATCAAGGCTTTGTTGCAAAAGCACCTGCAAGTTTAATAGAAACGGAAAAGGCAAAGTTGGAAAAATACAAAAACTTGCTTGTTGAATTAGAAAACAGTTTAAAGAAAAAAGTTAAATAAATTATTCTTTATAATTAATTAGAAAATTAAAATTTATAGGCATAAGAAAGAAAACAAAAAAATAAAATGTGAAAGAAAAATAAATAAAAGCCTTTTGCATTTTTTTTAGTGCGGTTAAAAGCGTAAGTAATTAGCAAAAATTTACAATTTAATTTTGTGCATATTTTGCGAATTATGTCAAATAATATTATTGCAAGGTGGCAAGGTGCATATGTATGTTGTTGTCTTGCGAAAAGGCAAAGGAGGAAATTTTATGCCTAGAACAACTTCTAATTCTGCACAAAATAGTGCAAGAAAAGCAAGTTCTGCAAGAGTTGCCAATAGAACATCTAATTGTTCAAACAGTGCAACATCTAGCAAAACTGCAAATCGTGCAACTAACAGTGCAAGAAAAACTTCTTGTAGTGCCAGAAAATCATCGACTACAAGCAAAGCAACTAACAGAACAACAAACTGTGGTGGCGGTTGCTGTGGCGGTGATAAGGGTGGCAAGAAGAAAACTAAATCAAGTGCAACAAAAACATCTAATGTTACAAAAGGTTGCAACTAGTCATTTAGTTTAAAAAAAGTTTGAAGAACATTAATTTAATTTTATTTGGTTGTTTGTAAGTTTTAAGTTTTTAAGTGCAACGTTCTTATCCCATAAGCATTTGGAAACTAAATAACTAAATTTATGCCGTAAATTATTTTAGTGTCCAAATGCAGTAAAATTTAATTATCCCCTAAATTAAATTGCACTAACAAACTTTTAAGGTGGCAAGTTTGCCATCTTTTTTCATCTTTAATAAATTGATAATCATATTGTCTAAAATTGTAAATTTAGGAATTTTGTGATTTTTAGTCTTAAAACCTTAGGAAATTTGTGAAAACTACATTAAAATTTGCAGGAATTTTGTGATAAACTGCTTGATTTTTATAGGAATTTTGTGATAAAATAAATTGAAAAGGAGTTAAAATGGTTGTTTTAAAGCGTAAGATAGATAAGTTTTTAGAAGAATGGAAAGCAAACGAAAACAAATTGCCACTTATTGTTAAAGGGGCAAGGCAGGTTGGAAAAACAAAATCAATAATTTTATTTGCAAATAAAAATTATAAAAATATTGTTGAAATCAATTTTATTCTTCAAAAACAATTTAGAAGCATTTGTGATGATGGTTATGAAGTTGATAGCATTTTAAAAAATATTACATTTATCAATCCGTCAATTCAATTTGTTCCAAATGAAACGCTTATATTTTTTGATGAAATGCAGGCGTGCCCAAATTGTGCAACAGCGTTAAAGTCGTTTAAAATTGATGGTCGTTTTGATGTCATTTGTTCTGGTTCGCTTATGGGCATTAATTATGCTGAAATAGAATCAAATAGTGTTGGATATAAAGAAGATTATGAAATGCACTCATTGGACTTTGAAGAGTTTTTGTGGGCGAAAGGTTATAGTGAAATTCAAATTAATGAAATGTATGATAAAATGATATCATTAAAACCTTTTTCTGATTTAGAGTTTTCGGTGTGGATGAACAATTTTAAAGATTATTGTGTTCTGGGCGGAATGCCAGCAGTTGTAAAGGAATATATAGAAAATAACAATTTTAGTGGTACGCTTAAAACGCAAAAGCAGATATTGCTTGATTATGAAGAGGATATAACAAAATATGCTTATGGATTAGATAAGGGCAAAATATTAAATATTTATCGCAAAATTCCTGTGTTTTTGGGTAAGGAAAATAAAAAATTTCAAATTTCTAAGGTTGAAAAGGGTGCGAGAAATAGGGAATATATAGGAACAATAGATTGGCTAAATAGTGCAGGAATAATAAATGTATGTTATTGCTTAAATGATTTGTCTTTGCCATTGTCAGGAAATTATGACCCTGACAATTATAAAATTTACTTTAAAGATACGGGACTTTTGATTGCATCACTAGATGAAGAAAGTCAAGAAGATTTAAGGCAAAATAAAAATTTTAACACATATAAGGGTGCAATATATGAAAATATTGTTGCGGATATGCTTGTAAAGCAAGGTTATAAATTGTATTATTACAAGAATGATAAAGGCACATTGGAAATGGATTTTTTTGTGCGTGATTTTAATAATTTGATTCCTGTTGAAGTTAAGGCAAATGATGGTGCAACTTTATCTTTAAGTAAGTTAATTGAAAATGAAAAATACAAGGATATAAATTATGGCATTAAACTATGCAATAAAAATATTGGTTTCAATGGTAAATTTTATACTTTTCCATATTTCTTAACCTTTTTGCTTAAAAGATTTTTAAAGGAAAATAGGTTGGAAATAAAACAATAAATTAAATAGCAAAATGATTTTTCATAAAATAAAATGCAAATCAATTAGAATAATGTTTAAATATAAATGATTGATTTGCCTTTTTTATAAAAAATTTTCAGTTTGTTTGCACAATTTGGTGTGTAATGCAATAGAATGATTGAAGGGAGGAGAATAACAAATGAAAATTACAAATCAATCTACTTTAACATCAAAGATAACTTTACCCGACCAAACGGAAGAGGAAGTTCAAACACAAAGTAATCTTTCAGAAACTGAGAATATGACGCTTAGTTTATTGAAGGAATTGAAGTCTAATCCAGAATATGGTAAAGCAAACGATGAAATTGAAGAAACTGTAAAACTAACAAACAACAGTCAATACGATGTTACGGATGTAACTTATCAATGTAAAACGCAAAATGCGGACTTTGTTGCTGGTTCAGTTAAAATTAACAATGTAGAATATCAAAATTACGATGCTATGGCGGGCTTTAATTTGCCTGATGATGTAACAAAAGAAGGCGGTGAAGCAACCATAATTTACAAAATTAAATTAAAAGCCGATGCAACTGCCGATGCGACAGATGTGGGAACGATTTATTATAGTGTAAATGAAATTACAGGCTTAAATGAGCAAACAAACGAATCAACGATTAGTTTGGTAAGTAATCTAATCACTATTGAAAAGACATCTAATTTATCTGCTGTAATTTCAGGGCAAACATTAATGTTCCAAAATGTCATTACGAACAAGGGTAACGAAAAGAACACTAATCTTAATTTTGTTGACCCAATTCCAGCGGGAACGAAATTTGTTGAAGGTTCTGTCAAAGTTAATAACGAATCTAAACCAGATTACAATCCTGCAACGGGCTTTGCCTTAGATGATTTGGATGTAGGGCAATCTATCACTGTTACATTTGATGTTACGGTAGACTAATAAAACTGAAAAACAATAAAAAAGAAATAAAATTTGGGAGATAAGGATGGGAAGAGATTTTATTGTGTCAAAAGCATTGGTTTATGATTCAATTACAAAAGAAGCCTTTTATAGCAATAGTTTATCATTAAAATGCAATAAATTAATTGATTATAATCAAAATCAAAATGAAAACTTATCAATGTTAAATAACTTAGATAATCTATTAAAAAATGACATTGAATGCGATTGTCAAAACCTTTTTTGCCACTGTAAAAACTCTAACTGTCTAAATAGAAAAAATAAATTTAACAAAAACAATTATTTTAAATGTGTTATATTTTCTAATTGCAACTCAAATTGTTGCCAACCTTTTTACACAAGAAAATGCTGTAAAAGGCAATGCAACCGTAATTTGTGTAATTAAATGAAAAGCAAATAATAATTAAAATTTAAAATAAGTTTCCCTAAAAAACAAAAAGACATTAAAATTTCAATTTAAATTCTAATGTCTTTTTGTCGTTTTAGTTTTAAGTTTTATTTTTTGTAGTTTGTTAATAAATTAATTAGGTCAACGATTTCCGTGTATGGATTCTTATCTTCAAGTGGAATATTTTTGTTTATAGAATTGTTTTTTAAGTCAGCGTTGTTAAGTGCTATCAAATAATTCTCATTTAAATTGTTTTTTGAAATTATATCATAATTTTCACTATAATTTGAATCGTACTTTTTTAATTGCTTTTTAACATTTTGGGAAGAATTTTCAATTTTGGGGTGCTTTGTAAAGTAATAAAGAAGCCAAATTTCAAAACATGGGTTAGAAACTATAAATTCTATTTTGCATTTTTGTTTGGAATTAAGTTTTCTAAGTTCTATAATTTTATTTGCTTGGTTTTGGTTTAAATCTATGTCAACTAAACAGAAAATTCTATCACCTATTGAATTATCTAACTGTAATTCGTTTATAATGTTTTTTGCCTTTAAGTGCATACTTTTAGGGTCTGTGGCTTCGCTAGGGTAAATCTTTAAATTATAAGGATTGTCTCTTTTATTAAAATGATTAAAATAAATGGTTTCAGTTTTGTTTCGCCCTTCACAAACTAAAACAATAAGTGGTTTGCGTTCTCTTGCGTACTTATTTTTGTTACTCTTTTGTTCTTTTTGCATATGCTTATTCCCCCATTATAAATGGTATAGCACCAAAACGACCTAGCAAATATGCTTTTTCAATATTTTCATCTTTTCTTGGCGAAAATTCTGCAAGAGAATATAGTGTTGATATTCCAGTTTTGTTTTCTTTTTCCGTAAACATAATTTCATCACGCCTAAAAATGTCTAAATTTAGTAAATTTGTTTCATGTGTGTTGCAAATTAATTGTGCATTATGTTTGTTTATTTCTTCATTGTAAAACTTTTTAATTATATGTTCAACTAAAATAGGATGTAGGCTTTTATCTATTTCATCTATAAATAATGTTTTGCCTTCTTTAAATGTGTAAAATAAAATTGGGGCAAGTCTCCATAATTGCAAAGTTCCTAGTGATTCCTTTTCTAATTCTAATGGATAAGACTTTCTTTTGTTGTTACATTCAATATTGTGAATTGCTGTAACCTTATAAGTGTCTTTATTGTTTATTTTATTAAGTATTGCAATGTCTTCTATATCTTCATTTTTTAATCCGAACATTTCTTTTAGCAAGATGTCTGGTATCTTTAAATCTTTCATCTTTATTTCATTTATTTCAAAATCATTAATGCTAATGTCTGCATCATTTAAAAAATCTAAACAAAACTTTTTAAATTCTTCAAAATCATTATGCTCAATTACGTAAGTTAAATTATATTTATTAGGCTCTTGAATGTTGTAAACAACAACTAAATCATTAAGAATGAAATCTATAACGGGCTTAACTTTCTCATAATTCCACGTGCCTGCGGTGAGCAAAAATAGCTTGTTTTTCGTGTTCTTTGTTTTTATATCATTAAGTATTTTAGCATCCGTTGTAAATTTATAATCATTTGTATTTGTCCTTGTAAAAATGTTTGTTGGCTTAGATGATTTGTAAATATCTAATTTTTCATTTATAACTTTTTCATTGCTACAAGAAAAACTGTAATTGTATTTAATTTCATCTTTAATAAAGGTAATGCTAAATTCA
Organism: Christensenella sp. UBA6406; assembly: GCA_002438625.1. Classification (GTDB taxonomy): domain Bacteria; phylum Bacillota; class Clostridia; order Christensenellales; family UBA1242; genus UBA4647. The sequence goes on along the minus strand of DJPS01000025.1, from coordinate 149 downwards.
CTTATTGCCTCATTTTGTGGTGTGTCTGCGAAAGCGTACGGATAAACAGGAATAGGGGCTCCATCCACTAACATATTTGATAAAAAAGCAAAAGTTTTAATAAAATCAATAGATTCTATAAAAGATGTTTTACCAGAAGCATTTGCTCC
>DJPS01000039.1 GCA_002438625.1 Christensenella sp. UBA6406 | reverse complement strand
ATGCTATAAACCTTTTCGCTAATCTCTTTCGCACTTAGCCCCATATCTCTAAATTCTGTCGCCTTAATTGCAAGCAAGCCTTCACCCATACAGGAATTGCAACTGTCCACGCAATAAATTTCATTATTTGGATATTTTTCCTTTAATTGCTCTGCAACTTTTTTGCCCACGCTAACAGATGCAGAAAGTTTAAGCGAACAACCAACATAAACCACATCGCAACCCATTTCCAAATATTTTGTGAAAACACTTTCAAATTCTTGCACTGGCACTTGCGTTGTTAAGAACCTTTCGCCCTTTCTTATCTCGTCATAAAACTCTTTTACGCTTATGTTCTCCCAATCTAAATTCGCCTGTTGCTCCTTTTCGTTGTGAATCACATTCATTTTAACATAATCTATTCCATACTTATCCCTTAAATCTTTTGCTAAATCCGCACAAGAATCAGTTATAATTTGAACTTTATTCATTTTTTCTTTTCCTCCGCTTATCTCAATAATTTTATCTTAATTTCTAAAAATGATTTTATTTAATTTTTATTAATTTTATTAAATTGATAATCTATTTTATTTAATCCATTGAATTAACATATTTAATCATTTTCAATTTATAAATTTTTTAACTTAATTTATGTATTTTTCTGCCACAAAAATCAAAGTTGAAAAAATTTAAAATATTTATCTACAACTGTTGACTTTGTAACATATGTTTATTATACTCTAATTGTCCTAAAACTTAAAGTGTTTTAGCAAAAAAGATTTGCAAAATATGATACATTTTTTAAAAAAAGTGGTAAAAATGCCACAAAGTTACAAAAAAGTGAGTAAAATTGCATAAAAAATGTTAAAATTATAATGAATAAAAATAAATTAAAAGCAAATTAAATGCAAAGCAATTTAAAAGGCAAAATAAAACCAAAACAAACGAAAAGGAGAAGATTTATAAAATGGAAAACATTCAAACCAAAGGCACAGCCACACAACCAAAGTTAAAAGTGGAAGAAAAGGAAATGAAGAAAGTTGACCGCAGAGTTTTACGCACAAAAAACGCAATCCGCACTGCATTCACCGCCCTACTTGCACAAAAGGAGATTAACGAGATAAGCGTAAAGGACATAGCGGACAAAGCGGACATAAACCGCAAAACATTTTACTATTATTATGAAGGTGTTTATGAAGTGGTTGATGAAATAGAAAACGAGATTGTGGAAGCCCTAGACACAATGTTCAGCGACCTAGATTTCACCAACACAACAGACATACCGCACCAAATTTTTGAAAGGATAACCCAAGTTTTAAACGAAGACATCACATTCTTCACCCAACTTTTAAAACTAAATGGCAGTGCAGATTTAATAAGCAAAATAATTAAAATATTAAAGAAAAAAGTTGAAGAAACATATTTAAATCAACTTAATTTAGATAAAAAATCCGCCGATTTCATTTCCGCCTATTGTTTTTCAGGGCTTTTAAGCACGTACACGCAACAATACATAACCAACACATTTGAAAACCCCGAAGAATTGGCAAAAGATTTAAGCATAATTATGTTTGATGGCATAAACGGCTATGTTAAGGCAAAAACGCAAAATAATCTTATCAATTAATCTTAATCCTTATTGACTTTTTTGTTTGTTTTTGCTAAAATTAAATTAAATAAGCAAATATTTAAAATCTACAAATAAAAACACAAAAAGACAACCTAAAAGGAAAGGAGCAAAGAAAGAATGAAAAAAGTATTTTTAAGATTGCTGGTTGCAGGCGTAATTTTGGCAATTATTGTTGTAGTTTTACTAAACACAGTTTTTAAGGCAGATGCATCAATAGAAACGCACAACGAAATTGCAAAATCTCTTTCAACAAGCGGTCAAATTACAAAACTTAGCGAAATGCTAGATGATGAAGAAGTTAAAACGCAATTCTCTAACATAGTTTTGGTTATAAGCAATGAAATTGACACGCTTGCAGACCTTTACACAAAGATAATGGCAACAGAGCAAAATAGTGATAAGAAAACAGATTCAATGCTAAAATCTCTTAAAGCATTAGAAAGCAGTTTAGATAAATCAAATAAAAAACTTGATAACATAAAGAAAACGCAAGCGGATGGCGATTTAAAGAAAAAAATGGTGCAAGACTTAGGCTCTCACCTAAGAGATTCAATGGTAAGTTTAAAGGATTTAAATCAATCTCTTATTGAATATTTAATTGATTATTATTATAAAAACAGTTATGATACAGTGATTGCCCTAAGTTACATTAAAGTCGCACTTGCACAAAATGTAATTACAACAAACAGTGATGCGGATGTGAAAAAATATAAAACAGTTGCAGATGCATTAAACAGCACAAATGTAATTGCATATTTAAGCACAAATGTAGACTTTAACACAATGCTATTTAATTGCAAAAAGGTTAATTTATATAAAGTTATAACAAACAAAGATTACATTTCTTCACTTGACACCGCAAACGTCGAAAAAGCAACGCAAGTTAAAAATTGCATAGAATCAACAATTTTAGCATAACAAAATAGGATGAAATAAAAGAAAGATAAGGAGAAAGAATAAAAAAATGACAAAGAATAAGTTTAAATTAAGTTTAATCCCTATAATTTTGCTACTTTTAAGCATCCTATTGTTTGGATGTGCAACAAAAATGGAAGCAAAAGAAGTTTATGATGATTTTGTTTCATACGCAAACAAATCAGACAACATTTTCACAGTCTCAACAAACGAAGAAACGGGCGTTGTTAGCGTAGACATTAAAATAAACTACAAACCCGAAATTGAAAAAGCACTTGCCTTAGAGCAAACCATTTACACACAAACTGGCAATCCAGAAAGCGATTTCTATTTATTAAAGTCAGTTTACGAACCAACCCTAAGGCTTGCAACAAACTTTTACTTAACAAACTTAAACGTGCTTAAAAACTCATCATCTAGCATAACAAAAGAAGAAGCAGGCAAAATATATGATAGGCTATATGATTTAAAGAAAACTATAAGCACATTCCAAAATATGCTAGAGAACATAAATGATTATGAAGAGTCATTTAAAACAGGTGCATATAAAGACAGAAAAAGTTTTGTTTACACACTTTTAGATACATATAAAGTAAAATATGGGAATGTTATTGACGATTGTTTTAAACTAAACAACGAATTTATAGACCTTTATTATAGCATTTATAACACAACAGATTACAGGGTTGAAACAACAAAACCACTTGAAGGCTTATATGTCCAAATGCTATGCAACCAATCAATAGCAAAACTTTCACAAGTTGCTTTCCGTGTTGATGGCTTAAAATGCAACTTCTTAAACACTAACAAATCATCTTTTGAAATTGAAAACGAAGAAAGCGTTACGAACCACACATACACTAAGCACTTATCTCAAATCACCGCTGATGCAGTTGCCCTTTCAACAGAACCTGCAACAACTTTCCAAAGATTAGACGGTGATGAAGATATGAAAAAAGACATTATGGTGTTACAAACTCAGTTAGAATCATTTGATAAACAATTTTCATATTTTGAAAACGCCCTAAACAAGATAAGTTACCGCGATTATGTTGCAAGCGGAAAGACAAAAGAAGAATATGCAAAAGATTTAAGTACAGAAAGAAAATCATATCTTTACATTGTTGAAGATTTCTTAAACAACAATTTCTCAAATCTTTGCACAATCTTAGACAACCTTGCCAAAAAGATAAAATAGAATAGATTTAAATTGAAGAAAACAAAAAAAGATTGAAACCGAAAGACAATAACTCAGTTTCAATTTTTTATTAATTTATAATCTTATTTGAATCATACAAAAATTAAAAATTACACATTTTTTACACTTTTTTCTTCCAAAATTGCACATTTTTTGCAATTTGCCACAAAAAGCGAAAAATTACAATTATACATTTGTCAAATATTTTGCAACTTTAATAGAATAAAAAAAGTTGATTTGCAAAATAAAATGGTTGCATTCAACTTTTGTTAATTTTTAAAACTATTTTGTAAAAGGCTTTTTAGAAATTGCTAAAACCTTAAAACTCATAATGCCATTTGGCACATCAACCTTAACTTCATCACCTTTTGCGTGCCCAATTAAAGCCTTGCCCACTGGACTAACATTAGAAATCATTCCGTTTACAGGGTCGCTTTCAGAAGAACCAACAATTTGATAAACAACTTCTTCTTCAAACTCTTCATCATATAATTTTACATAACAACCAACACACACTTCCTTATCATTAATGCTCTTGCTATCTGCAATAACTGCATTGTTTATCTTATATTCTAAGTCGCTAATCTCCTTCTCAACCCTTGCTTGCTCTTCTTTCGCTGCATCATATTCCGCATTTTCGCTAAAATCACCAAACTCTCTTGCTAGGTTAATCTTATCTATAACTTCTTGCCTTTTAACAGTCTTTAAATTTTCTAACTTCTTCTTTAACTCCTCAAAACCTTGTTGTGTTACAACTAAATCTTCCATATTTTTAAAACCTCTCTTCTTTTATAATTTAGTTTGTTTTCAAATTATTATTTTTGCTTATTTCTTAAATTTTCTCTTAACCTTTTAAACAATTTTGCAAAACAACGCAAAAAAACAAAATTAAGTTGCTTTAATATTGCAACCAAATTTTAATTATTTTATGCATATTTATCTTACTATGTTACCAAAATAGCAAAGATATATATTTAATATTTAAAATTTTAAATCTTTTTAATAATTTATAAGCGTTAAAACCCTACCATTTTTTCGCTTAGATTAAATAATACAATAATTTTTCCAAAATGTCAAGAGCTTTTGCATTTTTTACATTTAAAAGTTTGACTAAAATTGCAAAATATTTTATTTATAAAACTTTTTTAAAATTATATGAAATGCTTTTTTATCAATCAAAAGCAAATAAAATTAAATCTAATCAACTAAAAGCAAATCAAACCCACTTAATAAAAGTTCAAACAATTTCGCTCTTTATGCCTTTTCAGCCAACTTTAACGCACTTGAATTGATTAAATTATCAAACACATCACTTAATTTGCCCGCATATTGAAACGCTGCCACATTAGAATGTCCACCACCACCAAACGACTGTGCAATGTCAGCCACATTTGTGTGCTTACTTCTTAAACTAATGTAAAACTTGCCACTTTCTTGCTCTATAATTGCCACAGCGATATCCACCAAATAGCAATTTAACGCATAATCCACCATTCCTAGCGTATCATCAAAATTTGCCTCGCACTCATCCATATCTTCCTTAGAAATTGAAATCACTGCAATTTTATTATTTGCATAAAAGTTGATAGAGTTCAGTGCCTTACCAAACAGTTGCAACTTAGCCTTAGAATAAGATTTGAAAAAATAATTTTTAATTATATCAACATTTAGCCCTTGATTTACAATGTCAGCCACAACCTGATAAGTTTTAGATTGAATGTTATTCGCCATCAATCCGTTCGTGTCCGTGATAATCCCCGCATAAGCGAACCTTGCCATTTGCGGATTAATGATATCAGGGTAATGCTCCAAACACATAGAATAAATTATCTCGCAAGTGCTTGATGCCGTTTCATCCACATAATTAAGCATTGCAAATCGCTCGTTTGTTGCGTGGTGGTCAATGTTCACCGTTCTTTTGCTCGCCCCAATCAACTCGCCAACCTTGCCAACCCTATCCACAGATGCACTATCTAAACAAATAATCAAATCATATCCGCTTTTTATGTCCTTAATCTCCAAAATGTCCTTGCAAAATGGTTTTAAAAGCCTTCCAATCTCTCCATCCATTGCAACATCACAATCTTTTCCAAACCGCTTTTTTAAAATTGATTTCATTATTTGTGCAGAACATATGGCATCCGCATCTGGAAACGAATGAGCCGTTACCAAAATGCTTTGTGATTCGTTTATAAACTTTTCAAACAAATTTATTTCAAACTTATAACTTTCTTTTTCCACAAAAATTCACAATCCCCCTTTTCCCTAAATTTATTTGCTAACCACGACTTTTAACATTTCTTAATAACTTAACTTTCCTTATCTTCACCAAAGCAAAGTTGCAATAATTTTTGCTTAAAACCATATCTTTGCTTTAAACTTAAAAGTTGATTTAATGATTTATTAAAATCATTTTTACAATTTGAATTTAATTTATTATTTTCATTACTTAAATCGCCTGCATCATCTTCAACCACTTTGCATCCATTGCCCTTTCGCACCTTAACCGCCCTAATCATAACATTTTTAGGCGTATGTGCAAAATCTACAAACTCCATCACATCCACCTTATAGCCAAAACTCTCCAACACTTTCGCCCTTATTACTTCTGTCAAAAGTGCAGAAAATCGCTCCTTTACAATGCCATAATCCATAAGCAAATCAAAATCACCACCGCACTTTGCAATGCTTAAATTAATCTCGTGCTGACAACAAGGCACGCTAAACACATACCTAACATTATTCTTAATTGCAAAATTTAATGCATAATCAGTCGCCACATCGCAAGCGTGCAAAGTTATAAGCATATCCACATTATTCTCTAATCCCTTAACATTCGCAACATCTTCACAATAAAACCTTAACCCGCCATAACCAAACTTGCCAGCCAATTTATTGCAATCAGCCACAACATCTTCCTTTAAATCATAGCCACTTATGTTCGCCTTTATGCCCCTAATCTTCTCAAAATAATAATAAAGCACAAATGTTAAATAAGATTTGCCACACCCAAAATCAATTATATTTATGCTCTTACCCTTATATTCTTTCAAATTATCATTTATAATTTCTATAAATCTATTAATTTGCTTAAATTTATCATATTTTGATGCAACAATCTTCAAGTCTTTCGTAAAAATCCCAAGTTCAATCATTGCAGGAACATCATCGCCTTCGTTTATAAAATATTTTTTTGCCCTGTTATGCCCGCTATCACACCTATTTTGTGCCTTAACCCTTTTCAAACTACACTTGCCTTTGTTGTTAAATGCCGTAATCGTTTCACACTCGCTCATCAAACAACACTGCTTAAACTGCCCAAACGCACGCACCAACTCACCTTTAAGGTCATCCGCACTTATGCCTCCTCTATGAAACACTTGCGTTTCCGTAAAACTCTCGCAAAGCCACTCACTCTTATCCAAGTTTTCACAATCGCCAACCGCCCTAAAAACAACCTTTTTAAAGCCACTTTTATCAAAAGGAGATGAAAAAATAAATTTAAAATAATGATGATTTTCAATTTCATTTATAAATTTATCCAAAGCATTCACAACCCCCTTTAGCACTTATACATAAGGTCATTATACCATATTTTTTATAAATTTGCAATTTTTTTGGCAAAATTTCGCCATTTTCTGCCACAAAACCAGCCTAATTTAACATTGCAATAAAATAATAAATCACCACATTATAAATAGAAAAACACACAAAAGGAATAAAAAGATAATAAGCCGTAAAATTAGTTTTCCTTAACTCGTGGAAAGTTAAAAACGCAACGTAAAGCAAAATTGCACTTAAAAATAAAGAAACATAAAACAAGTAAAAAATATGTGCACAAACCAAATTTGCAACAATCAAAATCCCGCAAAGCAAAAAGTACAAAAACACTTTTTTATTCGCACCTTGATTTGCCACAAACATTAAACTGATTCCGCCCGTTACCAAAATGGACGAAAGAATGACAACCCACACATAAGTCTTTAAATAAAATGCAGGCAACTCCACTTTATCATAAAGCGGAAAAATTAAATACAATAAAATTGCCACCGCCACACAAACCGCACAACTGGCCCCCACAAGCAATTTAAACGGCAACTCTTTTTTCAACTTTTCTTCCACATCCACACTTTTATAAACAACCTGCTTTTGCCTTTTAAACATTTATCAAAAAACTCCTTAAACTAAAAACAAACATATAAAATAGAATAAATAATCTATCATATTTATTTTAATCAAATTGCAACTATTTTATGAATAAAATAATAATTTAACCAAAGTTTTCACACTCCACCATTCAACACAGAAAAAATAAAAAATCTTTATCAAGCACAACCAAATTACAATCAAAATCAAATCACAATCACAATATAAACCTAAAAAGGCAACCGCACCACAAAAACAAAAATCAAACACAACAAAAAAAGTCATCCCTCCACTTTTCTCATTTAAGGATAACTTTTTTTCATTGTTCAAATTGAATAAATTAAATTTATTTATCAGCCTTATCAGCATCATCGGCATCGCCATTCTTTGCCTTCTTGCCACTTTCAGCCTTCTCATCGCCCGCCAAATTATCAGCCACTTTGTCTTTCTCAGTCTCGCCAGCCAACTCTCCCTCTTGCGTTTCATCCGCTTTTTCGGCATTTTCAGCGGTTGTTTCATCCGCATTTTCACTTACAGCCTCAATCAATTCTTGCCAAGCCTGCTCAGCCTTTTTTTTAGACTCTGCAATTTTTTCTTCAGCTTTTTTATAAATTGCATCAAAATCCATATCTTCTTTTTGGCATTCTTCCTTAACTTGCTGAATCATAGATTGATATTCACCTTTAAGCAACTCAATAACCTGATTTACTTCGTTTTCATTAGATTTATCTTCATTAAGCAAATATTTTATGCCGTCAATCTTTGTGTCCCTTTCAACCATTAAATTCCTAACTTTCATAACCATTGTGTTAAATCTTTGTTGCTTCTTTTTCTCAACTTCTTTTTCTTCAATTTCTTTAAGCACTTCTTTTGCAGTTTTTCCACTTATCAATTCATCAACTTCATAATCATAAATGGTTTCCCTATCCATCAAAAGTTCTGCCATTTCATTAAGCAAAGGTTTGTTTTCTTGCAAAATCTTTAAAGCCCTATCATAGTTATAATTGATTATATTTCTAACTTCATTATCAATTTCACTCGTTATGCTCTCACTAAATTTGTTAGAGTTTGGCACCCTAGAATCTTCAAACATATCATTCTCATTGTTGTAAGCAATAAAACCAAGTTTCTCGCTCATTCCCCAATCGGTAACCATATTTCTAGCAATTTTAGTCGCTTGCCTTATGTCGTTTTCCGCACCAACTGACACATCAGTAAATTGAATAAACTCAGCAATCCTTCCGCCCATCGCCTGAGCAATCAAATCGTTAAGTTGATTCTTAGTGTATAAAGCACTTTCATCCTTAGAAATGTGTGCCGTATAACCGCCCGCAAAACCACGAGGCGTGATTGAAACTTCTTGCAAATCTCCACAGTCCAAAAGTTTGCAAAGAATTGCGTGCCCAGATTCGTGATAAGCCGTTCTTAACTTAGTCTTTTCGGTAACCGCCCTGCTAGTCTTAGCAAGCCCAAGTCTTACCTTATTCACACAATTTAAAATGTCTTCCATTTCTATTTGCGGTTTGTTTTCCCTTGCAGCAAATAAAGCGGATTCATTTAATAAATTTTCTATGTCTGCCCCCGTAAAGCCACCCGTAACTCTTGCAAGTTTCTTCATATCCACATCATCAGCCAACGGTTTGTTCTTAGCGTAAACTGCCAAAATCTCTTCACGCCCCTTGACATCAGGTGGATAAACATGGATACGCCTATCAAAACGCCCAGGTCTCGTAAGTGCTGGGTCAAGAATGTCAACCCTATTCGTTGCCGCTATTACAATCAACCCTTCGTTCATTTCAAAACCGTCCATTTCAACAAGCAACTGATTAAGCGTTTGCTCTCTCTCATCATTGCCACCGCCTAAACCAACGCCACGCATTCTTCCAACGGCATCAATCTCATCTATAAACACAATGCACGGTAAGTTCTTCTTCGCTTCCTCAAACAACTCACGCACCCTAGACGCACCAACACCAACATACATCTCAACAAAGTCCGAACCGCTTATGCTGAAAAATGGCACGCCACTCTCGCCCGCAATCGCCTTAGCAAGCAAAGTCTTTCCCGTTCCAGGCTCTCCCACAAGCAAAACGCCCTTAGGAATTCTCGCACCCATTGAAACATATTTCTTAGGATTTTTCAAATAATCCACAATTTCAACAAGTTCTTCCTTTTCTTCCTTTATTCCTGCAACATTCTCAAACTTAACATTTACTTTTTGGTCAGAACGCATTTTGTTCTTACCAAATCCCATAAATTTTCCACCCGCCTTGCCAAGCATCTTGTAGATGAAGTAGATTATCAAAATGAAGAAAATTATATATAATGCAGGCATTATAAATGCAGACCAATTTACAGGACTTGCATCTGTCTTCCACACAAAATCAGCAGGTGGTGGATTTGTCTCATCCATCATATATTGCTGTAAAATGTCCTTTACTGTCGCATCATACACGAACCAATAGTCCGCACTTTTTGAAGGGAAATCATCTATCTTGCTAGCGTTCTCCCTTAAAAGAACCCTACCCCTTTCATTCCCGTTTTGTGTGTAAACAGCAACAATTTCGTTGTTGTTTAACATCTCTATCAACTCATTCTTCTCTAACTTTTTAAGCGAAGAATTTGTTGTACTGAATATAAGCATTATTGAAATTACAACCAATAACAAAATTAGAAAAATCCAATTCTTAGACTTATTCCTATTCCCATTGCCATTAAGATTGCTGTTTCCATTCATATTGCTATTATTCTTATTATTATTTTGATTATTGTTATCTTTTTGCAAGATTTCTCTCCTTCTATATTTTATTATTCATCCATAATCATTAATTACATATATTGCTTAAATAGCATAAATTAATTTATTTAAATACCTATACATCTTAAACGATTTTAACCGCTAAAAAGCCAACAAACTCGCAAATTCGCTAAACTACTTTAAACCTTAAAAATGCTATATAAGCAAAATGCAATCATTGTTATTTCTGCCATAAAACCCAAAGTCTAAAACACTAAACTAAAAAGGGTCACATTACATTATATATGTTTTTCAAAATATTTACAAGCATTTTAAGCAAAAATACTTTTAAAATTTAAAATATTCTTTTGAAAGACATTTTACACATTAAAAAATTACAATTTTAAAAACCTTAATCTTCTTTATTTATTGCAAAATATAAAACAACACAATCTAAATTGATTTTACATAATTTAAATTTTTAACCAAACACCTATATTCACAAATCGCCCCCGCTATCATTTCAGCCATTTCCATTATGTCGCAACGCTTCACACTTAGCAACTCCGCCCCCACATTTAAGCCACAAGACACAACCCCCGTTATAGCAACATCACCAACAACATCATAAGAATTGTCAATGGCAGAACGGGGCATAATCCCGCCATACCTCACCTTGACACCGCCCACATCCACACTTGAACCAACCGCACTGTCAATCACTACAACTTTTTTTCCAAAATGATATTTATTTATTATATCTAAATAATGCTCAATATTTGCCCCGCTCACATTACACTCAAAATCTCCATAACAAAAATTAGGAATTTTATATTTATATTTCAATAGACTCCCAACCACACACCCTAAACTGTCCCCAACACACTTGCTAGACCCAACACACAAAACAATAAAATCTAAATCACACTTTAAATACGACAACAATTTAAAAGCCAAATTATTAACAGCATATTTTGCCTTGCTCCCAACCCGTTGCCCATCATTACTTTTATTCCTACATCTATTTATAATTCTTTCATTCATTTTAAAAACCCCACACCCCCAACACGCTTTACATTACCTAATTTTTCCCAATTAAATACAGAATAAAACGGCAAACAAAAATAATTTTTAATAAAAATTTTAATTAAATAATGCTGAGATATAGACAAATTAAAATTTATTTGATATAATTGATGTAGATACAAATCATTATCACAAAAAGGAGTGATTTATTTATGGATATATCATTATTGTGTATGTCAAGCGAAACATTGGGCGTCATTGTAGATTTGGCTATTATTGGCATCCTAATCGCTTACGCCCTTGCTGGTATCTCAAAAGGATTTTACGAGACCTTACTAAGGTTCATCGGCACAATCGGTGCAGCAGCCGCCGCAATTTTCGGTGCAAAACCCTTGCTAAACTTAATCAATGGTGTATGGAACATTTCTAATGTATTCGCCAATATGGTTCTAAGCGCCTTTACCGCTCAAAGCGAAGTCTTTAATGAAGTTATAACAGAAACAAACAGAGAAACAATTATAAATTCATTGCAAGGAGCAGAAGTGTTTTCAGTTTTAAAGAAGTTTATGATTGACTTAGTTGAAAAAGCAGATGTAGGCCAAACAGTCGGCAATGTTGTCAGTGCCCCAATCGGCTACATTATCTCAGTCGTTGTTGTTGCAGTTTTAATTTATTTAGTTATTAAACTTGTCGTTTTCCTTCTTGCTAGACTATTTGAAAGCAAAGATGTTGAAAGAGGCGGAAAGAGTGGTATGGATAGAACACTAGGTTTAATCTTAGGCACAGCAAAAGGCTTAGTCGCTGTAACTGTAATTTACATTGCTTGTTCACTCCTATCTTACATTCCTTTCATATCAAACACTGCAACTCCAGTGATTAATGAAACACATGTAGTTAAACCAACTTACGCTCTTGTAGATGAGCAAGTTAATAAACTTATTGTAGAACAAGATTGGAACGAAATTATAAACAACATCTTTAAACCAGAAACAAAAACAGATACAGAAACAGCATAAAAAAATAGCAAATAATTAAAACAAAATTAAAAAAAGACTTATATATATTAATAAAAGGCAATTATATAATTAAATTTATATAGTTGCTTTTTTATACAATTTAAACAAATGTTTGATAAACATACAAAATAAACTTACATATATCAGAAAATAAAACGCAACGCACATAACATAACCCATAAAGTCTAAAAGCACTGCACAATTAAAATTCACACACCATTCTCCCCCACCCTAATCAACACATTCCTTTAAAAGCCAAACAATTTGCAAAAACAATATGATAAAAAAGTGGAAAGCAATTTAATTTAAGCACATTAAGCATAAAAACTTAAAGCCAACAAAAGCAAAAGAAATGTAAAAAACTTTAAAGTAAAAGCACAATCAACTTATAAAAGCAACAACAAACATAAACAAAACACAAAATAAAACACTCTATTTTAAGCAATTTAATAAGCAACAAACACAAGTCAACGTGCAATAAAAAAACTAAAAAAGAGAAAGCAAATCAACATACCCAAAACAATTACAACACATTTTAAAAACAAAACAATACAAAAACGAAAAAATGATAAAACAGTCAACTCTCGCCATACAAACAAAATTGCACAATTATAAAAGAAAAACATGCAAAAATTTAAAGCCATAAAAGTGTGCATAACTCATTGAGTTTTGATAATTTATTTATGTGGATAAAGTGGAAAATTATTAAATAAAATTTTAAGTTATCCACATTATACACATTTACTTATCAACAACTCAAACCACCCTCAAAAAAATAACAAAAAAACACTCAACAAAACCTAATCAAAAAAAGCAGTTCAACACAAATAAAACTTCATTCACAACCACAACCACAACCACAAACCCAACCCCAAACCACACAAAATAAAACAATCCACTAAATTGCCAGACAAGCCAAAATCCAAAAACACTATACCAAAATCAACCCACAATTTCAAGCGACACACAGCATCAAAACAAACCCCAAAACATAAGCAAGAAAATAAGCAAGACCGAAATGCAATCATATCAAACAATTAAAACAATTAAAGCAACAAACTCACAACTTAAAATTTACTCAAAAACCGATTAAATCAGTCTTTAATTAAAAATCCACCCAAGCACACAAGACAATAAAAGACTTATTAAATGTTATATACCAAAAAACAAACCTGTAAACAACCAAAAAGTGGACAACTTTGTTTTATTTATAAAGAGTTATCCACTTTTCCACACATAAAAACGCCATAAAACCACAACAAACATAAAGTTTTCCACATTTTCACAATTAACAACCATAATTTAACCAATAAAAAACCAATAAGCAAACAATACAAATACACACCAAAACCCAAACAGCACATTAATATAACATTATTTAACCAATAAACTCCAAGCTCAACCATTGTTTCACGTAAAACATTAATTTTTTTATCGACAACAAAGCATAAAAGCCTTATCAAAACTAAACCAGCACAAACATTATTTTATAATAAATTATAAATTTAAAACATTCAGCACAACACATAACTTTCTTATCACACTATCAAACCGCTCCAAGAAATAACAATAAAATTTGTTTCACGTGAAACATTATCGCACACAAATCAATTTAAAGCACTTTCACAACCCCCTCTCTACTTACGAATTTTTATAAGCAATTTTCCGCACCAAATAAGCAAAATTGTTTCACGTGAAACATTTTACAGCAATATTTTTGAATAAAACATTAATTACTATTCACACAGAAAGGGTTGTGGAAAAAATTTTATATTTATTTTACCAACTAAACAAAAGAGTGAAGCAAAGTTTTTCTGCTTAAAATTGTTTCTCATGAAACATTTTAAATCTAGCCAATATAGTTATGTAACGAGCATATTATGCAACACATTTTCAATTTAATGATAAGAGCATATTTTCTTTATAATGTCAATTACAAAAGATTAATTGTTTCACGTGAAACAATCACAATCATTTAACAAAACACACTCACAGCAACATTATCATTACACTTAATAAAAATTTGATTTATTCAATAAGTTTTTATAAAGTCAACGACTATTTAATAAAACAATTTAAATTCTGATATAAGTTGGTTTAAAACGGTTTTGCACTCACAAAAATAAACAAAAAAACACATTAAATGTTTCACGTGAAACAAAATTGATACTTAAAATTAATAAAAACGCAATTATTCACAAATTAAATTTGTGTTTTGTTTTGTAAAAATGAATATAAAAGCGTGCGGGTGTGTGTGGGATAGAGACTAAGCTATAAACAGTTTTAATTAAATCATCGCTTTATAAACATATTAATGTTAAAAGTTTTATCAAGTTGTTTTGAAAGCATTGTTTCACGTGAAACATTATTTATATTAAATCAAACACAACTTAAAATTGTTTAAAGACGAAAAAAATAGATATTGCTATCTATTTTTTATTTCTTAAATTAATATTTTGCAAATCTTTCAATGTTAAAGTCTTTTCTTTTGCAAGTTCTAACAACTCAAATATTCTATCTAAATCATCCTTAGTGTAATAATCTATAAAGATACGCCCTTTGTTGTCATTACCTAAAATGCTTACCTTTGTAGAAAATAACTTAGACATTTCACTCACCATTTCTCTTAGTTCTAAACTTTGTGTTTTTACAACTTTTTGCTTAGGGTTTAAATATTCCTTAACTGCTTTTTCCAAATCACGCACAGTCATTTTGTTGTTCTTTGCAGAGTTGGCAAACTTTAATTGCATATTAACATCATCAACTACAACCAAACATTTTGCGTGTCCAACACTTAACTCGTTATTCTCAACCATTTTTATAACTTCTGGATACAGATTTAACAATCTTAATGTGTTTGCTATAACTGAACGAGATTTACCAATTCTATCAGCAACTGTTTCTTGAGTAAAGCCATATTCTTGCATTAATTTCTTTATTGCTCTTGCTTCTTCAATAGGGTTCAAATCTTCTCTTTGCAAGTTTTCAATTAATGAAACTTCTGCAATTTGTTTATCTGTGAAATTTTCAATTATTGCTGGAATAGATTTTCTTCTAGCAAGTTTGCTTGCTCTCCACCTACGTTCACCCGCAACAATCATATATTTACCATCTTCTTGTCTATTTACAACAATAGGTTGAATTACTCCGTGAATTTTAATTGAATCAGCAAGTTCTTTTAAAGCGGTTTCATTAAATTGCTTTCTTGGTTGGTTTACATTTGGAATTACATCTTCAATGTCTAACTCTATAACCATTTTACCATCAAATTTGCTTAAATCGCCAACTGATGCTCTGTTTATGTTCGTTTCTATATTTGAGTTATCCATACTTTCCACATCAGCATTTAACATTGTTTCATTCACTACATTTTCTTTTTTTATTTGTGATTGAGCAGTCTTTTTAGGTTTAACTACTTTTTCTTCTTTAACATCATTATCTAAATCATATGCTAAATCTTCGCCTTCATCTTCAAACGCTGACAATAGGGAAGATAACCCTCTACCTAATCCTTTCTTCATATTGTTTATTTACTCCTAATTTAAAATTTTGTTTTATTTGTTATTCTTATAAATGTGTCGCCGTTTCTTGATAGAAATTCCTCAGTTAATTGCTGATACGCAATCGCACCCTTAGAAAGTCTATCATATATCATTATTGGCTCTCCGTGGCTTGGAGCTTCCGCTAGTCTCACATTCCTTGGAATGTTTGTTTGATAAACCTTTTTACCAAAGAACTTATGTATTTCCGCACTAACTTCTGCAACTAAATTGCTTCTGTTATCTTTCATTGTAAGCACAACACCTTCAACATTAATGTTGTCATTTAAATGCTTCTTAATTAATTTTATTGTGTTCATTAATTGTGCCAAACCTTCTAGGGCATAAAACTCGCATTGAATTGGTATAACAACCGAATTGCAAGCAGTTAATGCATTAATTGTTAAAAGCCCTAATGATGGTGGGCAATCAATGCAAACATAATCATATTTATCACTTAATTGCTTTAATGCATTTTTTAATATTTCTTCACGCTTGTTTATCTTTACCAAACTTATTTCAGCGCCAGCCAAATCAACTGTTGCTGGAATAATATCTAAATTTGGAACTTTTGTCTTTAAAATCAAATCATCAACTGTACATTCATTATCTATAATATCATACAATGTTTTTATATCTTCGTTCTTATCTACACCTATTCCACTAGATGCGTTGCCTTGCGGGTCCATATCAATTAGCAATACTTTCTTTCCCATATATGCTAAATATGCAGACATATTCACGCAAGTCGTTGTTTTTCCTACACCGCCTTTTTGATTGGCAAATGCTACCACTTTACTCATTCTTTCTTTAACTCCTTTTACGCTTAATTTTTTCTTTATAATGGTTTATTTTTTGGAAGATTATTCTTTCTTGGATAAATTTTATCAGTTTTTTTAACTTTTTTAACAAAAATTACAGTTCTTGAACCAAAATTTTCAGGTAATGTATAACTTTCAATTTTTTCAATTTGACAATTTAATAAATTTAAAGCATTACAACTTAAATCAATTTCTTCTTTAAAGCCACTGCCTTTATATGCTAAAAATGTTCCGCCCACTTTTACAAATGGTGTGCACAGTTCAAGTAGGGTAGGGAGTTTAGCAACTGCCCGTGAAACACAAAAATCAAAACGCTCTCTATATTTCACATCTTTTGCTAAATCTTCACTTCTAGAATGCAATGCCACAATATTTTGCAAATTTAACTTTGCTATAACAGCATTTAAAAAATTAATTCTTTTGTTCAAACTATCCACCAAAGTAAGACGCAAATCATCCCTTACAATTTTAAGTGGAATAGATGGAAAGCCCGCTCCCGTTCCTATGTCAATTACATTAGAATCCCTTTCTATATATATATAAGGCAAAATACTATCTAAAAAATGCTTTATCACAACTTCATCAAATTCTGTAATTGCAGTTAAATTCATTACATTATTGTATTCAATTAAAATTTCATAATATTTGTTAAATTGCTCAACTTGAAAATCAGTCAATACAATTCCATTTTTGCTAAAAACTTCTTTAATATTTATCATACTTATATTTTACAACATTTTGCATAAAAAAGCAAGCGGTTATCAATTATCCTTTAATATTGTTCCACAAAATGTTTCACAAGAATGCTTAACAAAAATAAATGCAAATTAATGTATATCCTTAATTATCTGTTAGATTTATCAAGTTTTTTTACCAATAATTGCAAAAACACATTTTCACACTTTAAAACCACTTTTTTAACGCATTTTTTAAGTTTTTTAACCTAAATTTATAATTTTCCTTTTCTATATATATTATATATATAATAAAGATAGAGCAATATGCAAAATATTTACATAACTAACTCAACATTTTAAATGTGCTTCAAATTTATACATTTTGTTATGTATTTTTATACATTATAAAATATATTTATACATTTAAAATTGCTTATTTTGTTAAAAATTGTAGAAAAAAGGTGTAAAATCGCATTTTTTAGCAACTTTACACCTTGAAATTTGGTTTAATTAGCAATTCTTACAGGTAAAACTAAGAATAAATATTCACTATTGTCCAATGCTTCTATAATGCAAGGGGCATAAGAATTGTTTAATTTAAGTTTTACAAATTCTTCGTTGACAACTTTTAGAATGTCTGATAGATATCTTGCATTAAATGCTATTGAGATATCGTTTCCTTTTAGGTTCACTGGCAAGTTTTCTCTTATGTTACCAATTTCAGAGTTTGAAGTAATCAAAATATTGTTTTCTTTCATTTCAAATTTAACTAGATTGTTTTTATCAAATTTAGCAAGAAGAGAAGCCCTGTCCAAAGTGTCAGCAAATTGAACTTTATTTATAACACATTCTGTTTGGAACTCTGTTGGAATAATTTGTTTGTAGTTTATAAAATCACCTTCCAACAATCTTGATAAAATTTCCACATTATCTAAGTTTATCATTAAAGTGTTTTCTTTAACAAAAACTTTAACTAAATCATCGCTATCATTAAGTAGTTTTGAAATTTCAGATAATGACCTGCTTGGCACAATTATTGAACTATTCAAATTTGAACTACTTAAATTCTTTTTAACAAGGGCAAGTCTGTAACCATCTAGGGCAACAGCTGTTATCTTGTTATCATTCACTTCCAAAAGCACACCTTTTAAAATTGGTCTGCTATCATCAATCGCTACGGCAAAAATACTTCTTGTTATAAGTGTTTTAAAATCACTTTGTTTCATTTCAAAATAATTTTCATCTTCAATCTTCTTTATTGCAGGGAACTCATCCGCATTATAGCACTGTATAAATCCTTCTGAGTCCGTGTAAGATATTTTTAACAACTTTCCATCAGTTACAGTTAATCTAAGTTGCTCGTTTGTCAATCTCTTAATGTAGTTGCTAAAAAAATTTCCAGGAACAACAATCTCGCCATCTTTTAAAACTTCCGCTTTAATTCTTTTAATTATGCTTAATTCTGAATCTGTCGCAGATAATTCAAGCATACTGTTATACGCCTTTAACTTTATTCCTTCCAAAATTGGGTTTGTCGTTTTATTGCTTGTCGCTTTAAGTACAGTTACAACTGCATCGGATAAATCTAATCCATCACAAATAATTTCCATTGTTATTTATTTCTCCTTTAATTTGTTGTGTTTATTTTTATAACTATTTTCTACACTTATACAACTAAGTTAGCATTAAATGTGGAAAACTTTATGTCTTTGTCTTTTAAAATTTAACTTTTGCACAGTTTGCTCAGTTAATTAATATATATATATTATATATAATTTTTAATTTTAATAATATTATTAATAATAAGCGCTGTGGAAAATGTGGATAACTTTTTAAATCCCTTATAAAATCTAACAATTTTGATAAATTTTTATGTTGATAAGTTCGCATAAGTTTTCCACATTATGCACATTTGATTAAAATTTATACACATTCATATTTTCTCATTGTTTTCGTTTGAGCATTAAATCACTAAGTTAAAGTGATTGTATTTTTTTTAGTTTTATTAATAGCATTTTTCTTTTGCTATCTTTGAAGAATTAAGGATTTTAAATCATTAACTTCTCTTGTTATTTTATCGTTCTTTCCATACGCATCCGCAACTTTATTCCTTGCGTGCATTATGGTTGTGTGGTCTCTGTTGAAAATTTCCCTTCCAACAGTCGCCATAGGTAAATTAAGCAGTTCGCAAATTAAATAAATACAAATGTGTCTTGCGTCTGCAATGTCTTTTGTACGTTTTGTCCCAAGTATTGTTTGCCTGTCCAAGCGATAATATTTGGCAACCAATTCAATGATTATGTTTGGAGTTAATTGTTCTTGTGCTTCTTCCTTGTTCGTTTGCAACGCTTCCATTGCTTCGTTTATTGTCGCCCTAGATTTGCCAAGCAAACTTGCAAGGAAAACTGTTTTAGCTAAAACACCTTCCAACTCTCTTATGTTTGTCGTAACTTTCTCAGCAATGTAAACCAACGCTTCGTTATCTATCTCATTGTTTTCTAACTGTGCTTTCTTTTGCAAAATTACATATCTAGTTTCAAAATCTGGTGCTTGAATGTCTTGAATCAATCCCATACTGAATCTAGACACCATTCTGTCGCTAAGCGTTGAAATCTCGTTAGGTGGCCTATCAGAGGTTATGATAATGTGCTTGTTGTTTTGGTGTAAGTCATTAAAAGTGTTGAAAAATTCTAACTGCGTGCTTTCTTTGTTTGATATGAATTGTATGTCATCAATCATCAACACATCTAAGTTTCTGTATTTTTCCCTAAACTTTGAAATGTCTTTATTTTTGTTATGTAAGCACTCTAAATAATCGTTTGTAAATTTTTCGCACGTAACATAAAGAATGTTTAAGCGTGGATTATTTTTCCAAATGTAATTGCCAATAGAATGGAGTAAGTGCGTTTTTCCAAGCCCAACACCGCCGTAAATGAAAAGCGGATTAAATCTTGTGCCTGGGTTCTCCGCAACAGATTTGGCAGCGGAATAAACAAACTGATTGCTCTTTCCAACAACAAAGTTTTCAAAGGTGAATTTTTGATTGAATGGGCATTCCTTATGCTCCGTTTTTATTTCCTTCTCTATGTTATGCTTGCTAAATTCTGCGTATTCTTCAACGCCAAATATTTCAAATTCATCAACATTTAACACTTTTGAAACCGCTTGAGAAATCAAAAATGAATAACTTTCATTACAAATTTTTTTTGTCATATTGTTGGGTGCCTTTATGTAGAAAACGCCTTCAATCACATCTATTGG
>DJPS01000047.1 GCA_002438625.1 Christensenella sp. UBA6406 | reverse complement strand
AGCAAAACAATCAATTAAACCCCTATCCGCTTTATCACCTTAGCATTTCGCTTTTAACAGGGCGAACGCACCAAATTCGTGCCCAACTTGCCCACCATAAAATTTACATTTTGGGGGACGGCAAATATGGCGATAAAATGGCAAACCGACACCACAAAAAATCTAAGCAACTTTTGCAAGCATCAACGCTAAAATTTAACTTTGCCCAATCTTCTCCACTTTTCTATTTAAACAGCAAAACCTTTTCCATTCCATTTGATTACAATAACGATTTAAGATAAGATAATCAACTTAAAAAGCAGTTGAACCAGTCCACCACTCAATTCAACCGCTTTTTTCTTTGCACTTTAAAGATTTTTAAAAATTGATTTTTATTGATTTATTTTATCAATTTAATTTTTTAATCTATTTCATTTATTTATTTGCAAAGGTGAAGCATTTTGCTTTGCCACTTTCATTGTTACAATCGCACTTGATTGTCTTTTCACAATCACAACCGCAATCGCAGTTGCAAGTGCTTTCGCTTTCACAATCACAATCGCTTTCGCAAACGCAATCATTTAAACTTTGGCAATCGCAGTCGCAGTTGATTGAACATTCACTTATGTTTTTATTTTCGCTTAAAAATTTATTTTGCTTATGTTTGTTTTTTGCTTTATCTTTAAAACTTGCTTCATCATTTTTTGTTAAATTTTCTATCTTTTCATTTGCTTTTGGGGTTTGTCCGTTTACAAAAATGCCGTTTGCAACACAGTGGCAATCTTTGTTAAAAACGCAATTTGCTTGGCATTTTATGTGGATATCTTTGTTGTGCCTAAATGGGGCAATTTCTGGGGCAGTTTCCATCATATTTTTGCTTATATCTTGCAAACTGCCTTTTTCTATGGGTTCGTATTGTTCGCAATTAAGTTCTCTATCTATAAAAATCTTTTCACTTTGGCACGCTAAGTTGTTGTTATATTTGCATTTTGTTTTTCTACAAACAATGTTCATAAATTTACACCTCTTTTTTTAAATTGAATTTTATCAATTTTATTATAAAATTATTTTTCCTTTTTCTTTTCCGCTTCTTTTCTATTGCGACATTTATCAATTTTATTTAACTTTATAAAAAATTGAAATTAAATTTAATTAACTTATCAATTTATGATAACCAAATCGTAAACATTTATGCATAAAGGCAAAAAATTAAAAGGCGTGGCAGTTAGCAACAAAAAAATTATTGAATTTAAATATATTATTTAAATAATTGCAATATAAATAAAAATGTGATAAAATAATGGTAGAAGATTAATCTTAAAATTAATTAAATGCAAAACTAAATTTTACAGGAGTGAAAGAGAGAATTATGAAGATTATTTTACTTGCCGATGTAAAAGGCACAGGAAAGAAGAATGATGTTGTGGATGTTGCGGATGGATATGCAAAGAATTTCCTTATAAAGAAAGAGCTAGCGACATATGCGGACAGCGTAAAGTTAAGCGAGAACGCACAACTTAAAAACGCACAAGCATTCCACAAGCAAGTTGAGTTAGATAAAGCGAAAGAGCAAGCGAAAGAAGTTGAGAAGATAACGCTTGAAATGACCTTAAAGAAAGGCGAAAACGGCAAAGCATTTGGAAGTATAACAACAAAGGAAATTGCCGAAGAACTTGCCAAAAAGGGCATAGAGATAGAAAAGAAAAAACTTGACTTAAAAGAAAACATAAAAACGGCAGGCACATTCACTTGCGTTGCCAAATTACACACCGAAGTTAGTGCGAAGTTTAAAGTTAAAGTTGAAGTTATTTAGCCTATGGACATTAGTTTAATCATTTTAATTTCCGCACTTATCTTGCTTGCCATTTGTCTTGGCATAGCAAACACGGCAAGTTCAAGTTTTATGCGGAAGTACAAAAAATATAGCGGTATGATGCTGAACACATCGTTCACGGCGGGCGACTTTGCCCTTAGGCTTGTGAATGACAGTGGTTATAGGGGCTTAAAAGTTGCTAGAACGGATAAGGAATTGGAAGATGCATTTTCATCTAAATATAACACAATCATTTTATCAAATGAAACAATAGAATCATATTCCATTGCGGGTTATGCCACTGTTGCCCACGAATTTGGGCACGCCGTTCAGCACAATAGCGGAAAAATAAGTTATAAATTTTTAAAACTGCTTAAAATTATTTCCGCATTATTTGGTCGCTTTTCCTTTCCGCTTATCATTGTTGGCTTAATTTTAATGCTACTTTCAATAGAGAAAGACTTGGGGCAAGTTTTGTGCATTGCGGGCGGAGTGATTTTTGTGCTTTCGCTTTTAACACAACTCCTAACCATCCCTATTGAATTTGATGCATCTAACATAGGCTTAAAAAAGATAAGGGAATATAATTTATTAGAAGGCAAAGAATATAAAATGGCAAAACGCTTTTTAAAAAGTGCGGGTCGCACATATGTTGCATCATTTTTGTGCACAATTTTGGCGTGGACATTCTTAGTGCCAAGACAAAAAAGGCATATATAATAAATAGATAGATATAGAGAGATAAAAAAGCGAAAAAATTAATTAAATAAATTAAAATCAAATTGAATTAATAAAAATCTATTTAAAGACAAATTAAAACAAATTAAGGTAAAGGAGAAAAATTTTATATGAGTTCATTTATAATTTACATTGTGGTGGACATAATTGCTGTGGTTATCACTTGCATTGCACAAGGAATGGTAACAAGTGCATACAAGAGATACAGGCAAGAGCCATCAAGTTTGGGCATTACAGGTGCCGAAGTTGCCAAACGCATATTGCGAGACAACGACATAGAAGACATTACGGTTGGCAGGGTTGAAGGCGAACTAACCGACCATTATTATCACAGGAAACGCCAACTTAATCTAAGCGATGGCATTTACGATGGCACAAGCATTGCCGCCCTTGCCGTTTCTGCCCACGAATCAGGGCACGCCATTCAATATAAGCAAGGATATTTTATGATTAAAGTTAGGAATGTTGTTATTCCCGTAACGAACATTGCAAATAAAATGTTTATTCCGCTTTTAATCTTTGGGCTAATCGCCAGTGCAATAGCAACAACAAACACATTTGGCATATGGTTCATTTATGGCTCTCTTGCTTTGCTTGGGCTTTCTGTTCTTCTTAACCTTGTTACCCTACCCGTTGAGTTTGATGCCAGCAGAAGGGCAATGAAAGAGTTAAGAGAAAACTTTAATCTAAGCGATGAAGAACTTTATGGTGCAAGGAAAATGCTAACCGCAGCCGCCCTAACCTATGTGGCAGCACTTGCCGTTTCAATTTTGTATTTATTAAGATTTTTGCTTATTTTTGCCGAATTTTTTGGCAACAACAAATAAATAAAAGGCAAAATTTATAAATAAATTGAATAAAATTAAATTAAAAATAAGGATAAAAATATGATAGAATTAAAAGAAGAATTTTTATCAAATATGAAAGAACTTCTCAAAGATGACTTTGGGGAGTTTCTTGCTATATATGACAAACCATTTATAAAAGGGCTAAGGGTGAACACCACAAAGATATCTTTATCCGCTTTTAGCAAACTTTTTCCTACAATGCAAGATAAAATTCCATATGCAAACGCATTTTATTTAAGCGGAAGCGACAAACTTGGCTCTTCCCCATACCATCACGCAGGGCTTTTCTACATTCAAGAACCATCAGCAATGCAACCCGCCCTATCCACGCAAATCGCCCCCGACAGTGTTGTGCTAGACCTTTGTGCATCGCCAGGTGGCAAAAGCGGGCAAATTGCAGAAATGCTTAATGAAAGCGGGCTTTTAGTTTCAAATGAAATTATAACGGCAAGGGCAAAAATTTTAAAGGAAAATATGGATAGATTAGGCTACAAAAATGTGATTGTTACAAGCACAACGCCACAAAACTTGACAAGGCTTGGCAACATATTTGATATAATCATTCTAGATGCCCCTTGCAGTGGTGAAGGACTTTTCAGGCGAGAACCCGAAGCAATGGCACAATGGAATAAAGGCATAAACAAAATGAACAGTGAAAGACAACTTGAACTGTTAAATCTTGCCACAAACCTGCTTAAACCAAACGGAAAAATAATTTATTCAACTTGCACCTTTTCAAAAACCGAAAACGAAGATGTGGTGGCACAATTTTTACAAACGCATCCCACTTTCACATTAGGCGAAATCAATCCCGCCCT
>DJPS01000007.1:15991-23766 GCA_002438625.1 Christensenella sp. UBA6406 | reverse complement strand
AATTTCATCCAAAACAGTAAATTTTTTTAGTGCACTCTCACATATTCCACCATTAAGATTATATTTTATTTCGTAATACTCAATTTCCCAATTTGCATATAAATCATAATCTTTTGCATTCATACAATTTATTTCGGTTAATTTTTCTCCATTAAAATCACTATTTTCATACCAACCAACAAATTCATAGCCCTTTTTTGTTGGCTCTTTAAGCGTAACAATGCCCGTTTCAACTGTATATTCTATTACATTATTAACATTATTTTCTCCGCCATTTAAATTATAGTTCAATTTAAATTTTGTCGTTTTATTAATCCATTCAGCAAAAAATGTTAAATTTGTTTGATGTAAACTTGTAGTTTCTTTAATTGTATCAAAATCAATTTTTTGTTTTCCAACATAAGCATACCATCCAGTAAAAACATAACCATTTTTTGTTGGTTCAGTTGGCAATTCAATACTTTCAACATTTTCAACTGTTTGAATGCAAACTACCGAATTGCCATCCATAAACTTTACAAGATAGCCGTTGCTTTCTGTATTTGTAATTTTACAACCAGAAAAAGCAAATGGAATAATTATAAGAATAGCAACAAGCAAAGATTTTAAAACTTTATTAACATTATTTTTTTGCATAATCATTATATTACATTCCCCCAATTTTGTTATTTTAAATTTATTTTATGAAGTCAAGAGAGCGAAAAACTTGCTTTACTTTACACAGCAGTGTTTATCCAACTCCACTCTACCCATTCAGAAGATACAACATTTGTACCATTGCCTTTAGCACGCACTTTAATTGTAATCTTTGAATAATTTTTATAACCATCTATTGGGTCAATACTTGCTGAACTTGTTGTTGAAATGATAGAATAATCCCCATCATTAAATGCAATTTGATATTCAAATCCTAAACTGCCATTCACTGCTTGCCAAGAAATTTGACCATACGCATTTAGTTTAAAAGTTGAAAGACTTGGATTACCTAACAAAACTAATTTTGTATCAGTACCGCCACTGACAACAGAATTGATGTAATAAACATTATTGCCATCAAAAACGCCACCCAATGCAACAACTGAAATGTTATAAGTCCCTGCACTTTGAATTGTTTTAGAGCAACTTAAATCGCTTGAAACAATTCTTTCGCCCGCTATTGAATATTCATATTTCTTACAATTAGGGATTGCAGATTTAATATCTACAACAATCTTTTCACCAGCAACAAAAGCATCCGCAGTGTAATGATATGTAAACTCAGGTGCAAGCAATTTTGCAACTTGTTGACTAAGAACAAAAGGAGAACTATTTACACTTGTTATGCCATCGCCAACTGCAATCAATTTAACTTCGTGCGTGCCCACAGTTGAAAAACTTGGACTATAAGAGTATTCCGTTTTGCCCGCTACAACCTTTTGGTCATTAACTAGTGCATTATCTATTCTTATTTGATATGCAGATGCATTTACAATGTAACCCCAGTTGTATAAATCATTTGCAACACTTATTGTAGGTGTTTCCAACTTATAGAACTCAATTTTATCTGAAAATTCACTATCAACAAATGCAGATTGCTCATTTACATTCCCGCCTATTGCTCTTACAGTAAATGCATATTTTACTTTGCTACCTTTAAGGTTGCTAATTACAAATTTATTTGAATTAACATTCCCTTGACTAACATTTCCACAATAAACATCGTAAGTTGGTGTGTACCTTGTTGTAGATAAATTACTTGGTGCTTCCCAAGTTAATAAGTCGCTATTTCTTATAGAATTCTCAGTAAATTTAGGTGCTAACAATTTTGTAAACATTTTTCCTTGTGATTTATCTGAATTCATATAATATATTTTAGTTGCATCATCTAAATAATTTGCAGTAGATTGAACAGTTATATTTGTGCCTTTTGTTGTTATAAAGTTATAAATGTTTGATGCACTTTCTTCTGATAATGCTTCTGTTTGCGTATCTAGGAAAACTTTATAACCTGTTGCGTGCATATCTTTTTCAAAACTTAAAGCGTAATTTGATTCCCTTGTGATTTTTAAATCATATGGAGCATTCATTTTATAAATTTCTATCGTATTCGTATAGAAACTTGGCAAAACTGCACCACCATTTCCACGAGCACAAACTTTAACATTATGGCTACCCGCAGAAACTCCCGCTAAATCATATTGACTTGTTCTTGTTATAAATGAATTTCCTTCATAATTTACAATATAATCATTTGCATTTGAAACATCTGACCAATTAGCAATTGTACTGCCCGCATCCATAGCCAAATCTGATGGAGATGCAAGAACTGTAATTTCAACTGATAAAGACTTAGAACTTAAACTATCAAGCGTTACAAAAAGTTTACCATTAAAATTCTTTACACTTCCAACGCTTTTTACCAAATAATTATACTTTTGCTCATTTGTTTTAGTTGCATCGCCAACACTTCTAACATTTATAGTGTTGTTTGTAGAATAAGCACCTTCTACCTTTGCCGTATCTAGGAAAAGTTGATATCCAGTTGCATTTTGAACTGGTAGATAATTTATCCTAAAACCTTTTGTAACATCATCGTGATTGCTTGTTATAAAATCAGTTGTGTTTGCCTTAGGTGCAGAAAGCCTTATAATAGTTGCAGTTGTTGAATATTTAGAATCATAATAAACATAGCCTTCGTTACCAGTTTTTGCTTTCGCCTTTACCTTTACACTATATTCGCCTTCATCACCAAACGCAAAATTAAATGATTCAGTTGTAAGCGGATAACTGGTTGCACTTCCATCTTTTTCAACTTGAACTTCATAACCGCTTGCAAGGTCCCCAACGCTATCCCAAGATAAATTGTTCCTTGCTTCTCCATCTAAATTTATAGATGAATCCCATTTTAAAATAGGTGCTTTTAAAATAACTATATCTTGTTCATCTGACCATTGCGAATAAAACTTTCCACTTGCCCACGGACGCACACAAATCCTTAGTTGCTCTCCAGCGGTTAAATCTTCATATTTATTTGTGTTTACTCTATTTTGAATAACCACATTATTTATTTTTAATTGATATCCTTCCGCTTCTTCAACAGGAGACCAATTCAAAATTCCATTTTCTACTTGAAAATTTGTTATGCTTTCTAAAAACTTGTAAGTTTCTTTTGTCTTTTGTGAATCAAATTTTGTTGTGTGATTACCAATAGCATAGACTTCAATATCTATTTTTCCTTTCGTATCTCCAAGCGAATAACTATTTCCATATACAACGCCCTTATCTTCACCATTTATGTATAATTGATATTGTGTTGCACTGCCACCCCAAGTGATTTGATTATCTTCAATCCTTAAATTTGATGGTGCAACATTTATAAATACATTCTTTTCTGCACCAAAAACAGAGTAAAAACTACTGTTACCATTCACTATTGGGCGAACCCTAATCCTATAATCACTTCCCGCTTGTGGCATATATTCGCAAGAATCTACAACAGCACTTTTCTTTGCACCATTTAAACTAACCACATATGCATTTGCACCAGGAATTTCATCCCAATATAATGTTCCATCATTTGTAACATTTAAAACATCTATCGTTTGAAGTGCAGAAAAACTCATTTCAGTGGATTTTTCATCTTTATCCTTAACTGCATAAACTTCCACACTAAAATCTTGTAAATTTGCTACATAAGCATAACTATTTGTGTTTGTACGCTTCTTTTCGCCATCGTTAATGGAAATATAATAATATTCCGCATTATCAACTTTGCCCCAAGTTATAACCGCACCATCATATTCAATATTTTCAGGTGCGTCTAATGCAGATTCTCCACACCCACTGAATATAAGCGGAATAAACATTAATGTTGCAAATAATGTTATTATAACTAAAACCTTTTTCTTTAAAGTCATATTCTTTCCCTCCTATTTCATAGACTTAAATTATAAAATTAATTCTTTTGATGAAGGATAAACAGTTACACTAAAATCTTTTATCCACTCAACCGCTTCTTGATAACTTCCATTACCTTCAAAATCTAAAGCAATAGCAAAGTAGATTTTATCTGCACTTGTTTCTGCTTTAAAACTAAAATTATGGTCTATAAAATTTTTATATTCTTTATCGCTTATTCTTTTGTTGTAAATATTTTCACTAGCCAATAACTTCACATTAGAATCTTTAAGACTTGCACCATCATAAAAATGAATTTTTGCTTCTGTTATTCCAGTTTCTGTAACAAGGAATGCTGGCGGTGCATATCTATTCCAAGATTTCAAATGCACATCAAATGTTATTCCTTCTTCCCTTATGCTTTGAGGAATTTTGCTGACATCTATTGCATATCCAGTTTGGATAACAATTTTATTTTTTACATCTTGTGCTTTAATTTGTAACGCTGAACCATTGCTATTTGCTATAATTGTCTTTTGTATTGTCGTTGAATTATCATACCAACCTGCTTTAAGAGATAATGTTCCCTTCATCAATTTAGAGTTTAAATATCTTTCTGCATTTTCAGTATACCAACCAGCAAAAGTGTAATTTTCCCTTACTGGCACAGGTAAATTTACTATTTCTCCTGCTAATCCTTCAATACTTTCTATATAGTTTCCACCATTTGCATTAAAATTAATTGTTGACCTAAATGCTGCTTCCAAAGTTATTACATCATTTGAATTTGCATATTGAATTAAATTTTCTCTTAATTTTAAGTAATCCACTTTTAATGAAGTTTTTGATGACACTTGAATTGGATCCTTTGTACCTTCAAAAATATACCAACCAACAAACTCGCCTGCATCATCTGTAACACTTGGCACAGATTCAATAGCATTCCCAAATACTACAACACAATAATTTTGAGCACCATATTCCAAAGTTGCACCATTTGTTTCAAAATATAATGTATATTCCTTTGGCTCAAATTGTGCATATAATGTCATATTCTTTTTATCATTAAACGCTGAAACACTGCTACCTTTTGAAGTTACATATTGCACCCCGCCTTCTTGGGCATCGTAATAACCTTTAAATTTGTAACCTGCTTTATCTTGAACAGGCAATGAATAAACTTTATCATTTTCAATTTCAATAGATTCCACACTAGAACCATTTTCATTTTCAACAACATATTGTATTGTATATTTCTTTACTTCTTCTTCCTTTTCATTTTCGCCACAACCTGTAAATAACATCATTATACAAGTTAATGTTGAAAATAATGCAATGGCATATAATACCTTTATAAAATTACTCTTTTTACTTTCCATAATCTATTCTCCTTAAATCTTTAAAATTTAGCAACTAATTAATAATTGTTGTAAAATTGTTTTATCATTAAAATATCACTTTGCTTTCATCTGCATATTCCACTTGTACGTGAAAATCTTTATAATATGTATGCTTACTTGCATATGCAGTGCTCTCATTATAACCAAAAGCAACAAAAATATTTTCAAGTGAAGAATCTACATCAAAAGCAAAATTTGCCTGCATCCATTCGCTAACAAGACCTGTTGTATAACTTGCTAAATATATTTGATATGCACTGCTAACTTTTGCTTGCGAATAAAATCCTATAAGCATATCCGTAATACGCTTATCACTTTTCTTAATTTTTACACTACATTTTAGTGTGATTTTGCCATTATAATTGGTTGGAACTAACTTTGAAAGACGTATAGTTTGGTCTTGCTCTAACATAAGTCCACAATCATAGTGGGAAACAACTTGTGAATTTTCGGATATCAACACTTGCGTGTTTTTCTTAATTGCATACCAACCCGCTTTAAGTTTAATGCTTTCGCTTGGCATTGTTGTAGATGTGTAGATATTGCCATCTTTATCATACCAACCCGCAAAGATATAGTTTTCTTTACTTGTTTTAGGCAAAGTGATTGAATCACCCGCTGTTGTTGATATACTTGAAACATAATTTCCGCCGTTTACATCAAAACTAATTACAGCATTCCATTCTGCTTTTAACTTTATACTTTCGCTTGGCATAATGGTTGAAGTATAATAATTGCCCATTTCATCTTTCCAACCAACAAATTCATAACCCGTTTTGCTTGGTTTTGGTAGCACAATTTTAGAGCCAGCAACTGCAACTATTGAATTTACTGATAATCCGCCATTGGTATCAAATGTTATGATTGGTGCATATTCACAAGCATACAAAATTATTTCGCCTGTTATTATATCTATAAATAGATATTCCTTTTCTGTATCGTTTTTACGAGTTGACCAACTTAGAACTGCTTGACCATTTACAAGGTTTGGCACAATAATTTCGCTAGCAGTTGTTCCATACGCATATTTATTTGTAATTGGTGTGCCAGAGCCATCCATATTTACATATAAAGTAACTTCAAATTTTCTTGCTTCAAAATTTGCGTATAGCGTGATAATTTTGTTATCGTTTGCTAATTCTGCCAATTCTTCATTTAAGTTTAAGTAATTAGGTAGAACGCCATACAAATTAGAAACTTGAACACCTTGCCCATTTGGTTGAGTAAACCAACCTACAAATTCTTGATTTTTCTTGCTCAAATTTGTAGGTAAACTTCCTAAATTTTGACCAAAAGTAACAACTTTACTATTTGAAAAGCCTCCAACAACTTCTGCATCTTGAATATTGAAAAATAAAGTGTAATCTATTGGTAAAAATTGTGCATATAGAACAATGTTTTTCTTATCGTAAAACGCTGAAACACTTACACCATCTGCTGAAACATATTTAGTCCCGCCAACTTCCGCATCATATAGTCCGCTAAAAACATAACCCGTTTTTGTTGGTACATCTATTGAATAAGTTGCCCCGTCTTCAACTTCCACTTTATAAATTTGTCCATTATTTGAATATTGAACTGTGTAAGTTGCCTTTGATTCTTCATCAGAGAAACACCCTGTAAAGACCAACGGCACAAATGCTAAGATAAGTAACACAACTAATATTCCAACTTTTTTCTTTAACATATTTTATTCTCCTTATTTTGCTTTAATTGTTACAAATGGGAAAGGAATTTTTACGCAATTTGTTTTTAGATTTTGCGTGCACAAAATTTAAAGTTTTCCACATTTTGAACCTTCCTAAAATGCGTTTGCCCGAAGGGCGTTTAGGGGTAAAAAACTATTATAGTAACAATTAGTTATACACTTTTTATTATACCCCCCCCCGCCTTTTGTCAAGTATTTTTTGCTTTTTTCTTAAAAAAAAATGATTTTTTTTATTATTTTGAACTTTTTGGGCATTTTTTGAACATTTTTAATAATTTTTGTCGTGTAAAGTTTTCCACATTTTGTGGATAAGTTGATTGAAAAATAATTTTATTTATTCAATTTTTAGCATTGTTTTAATGAAAAAATTTATTAAAATGATGTGTAAAATTGATTAAATTTTTAGATTTAAAAATTTAAGCTAAATTGTAAAGTTAAGTGAAATAAAAAGGCATTGAAAACTTTTTAATTAAAGTTCCAATGCCTTTTATTTTTATTATCAAACAATATTTATTATTAATAAAATGACCTGCTTAAAATGCTAATTACATTAATTTTGAAGAATATAAACAGCAATATTTTATACCAAATTCATCATAAGTGCCAAATGTTCCTTGCACAGTTATTTGTTCATTTGGTGAAGGATAGTTATCACTAGACAAAATAAACTCCAATCCTTGTGCACAACAACCTAATGCATCTTGAATAATGACTGAATGATAGGTTGTGTTGGTATTGCTATCATAATAGATATTATGTACACCTTTAGCCCTAACCACTTTTCCAGTAAA
>DJPS01000007.1:5547-15897 GCA_002438625.1 Christensenella sp. UBA6406 | reverse complement strand
GAATTACCACAACCACTAAAAGACAACAACACAATCGCAAGCAATATAATAGCACCAAATAATGCTAAATTTGATTTTAAATTTTTACATATTTTCATACTTTCCTCCTAACACTAAATTTCCCCAACAAAACAAATAAAATGAAACATATAATATCAACAACAATAATTGTCGCACCTACTGGTGTACCAACTAAAATAGAGGCAATTATGCCAGTAAATGAACAAACAACAGAAATAATACTTGAACAAATAATTACGCCTTTAAAGCTTTTAAATAAGCACATAGCAGACAACGCTGGAAATATTACCAATGCTGAAACAAGAAGCGAGCCAACCAAATTCATTGCAACAACAATGACTATTGCTATAATTGTTGAAAATGCAATATTAAATACATCAGTTTTTAAGCCACTTGCTTTTGCAAAGTTTTCATCAAATGTAATAGCAAAAATTTTATTATAAAATAGCAAAAAGAATAATATTACAACAATAGATAATGCTATTGATAACCATACATCACTGATAGATAATGTTAAAATTGATGTTGAACCAAATAGTGATGTACAAACATCCCCTGATACATTGGAAGACACCTTAAAAACATTAAGCAATAAATAACCAACTGCAAGGGCACTTACTGACAATATGGCAATAAGTGCATCGCCATTAATCTTTTTATTTTGACTTGTTCTCAACAATAAAATGGCACAAATTATAGTAATAGGAAGGACTACAATCATATTATTTAAAAGCCCTAAAACGCTACCAATAGCCATAGCACCAAAAGCTGTGTGAGAAAGCCCTTCACCTATATATGAAAATCTTTTAAGAACCAAAGGCACGCCAAGCAAAGAGGCACAAAGCGAAACCAACACGCCAACAATAATTGCATATTTCACAAAAGGGAAAGATAAATAAAATGAAAGGGTTTCAAATATATTATTCATTGTCTTCACCCCCTATAAAAGTATTCGCAAATTTATTTTTGCTATTTTGCAAAACAAATTCTTCTTTTGTCCCAAAAAAAGCATTTTCTTTTACATACAAAATATGCGTAGCAAATTTTATAGCAGTATTGACATCGTGTGAAACCATAATAAAAGTTACACCTTTTTTATTTAAATTTTTAATAATTTCATACATCTCGTTAGTCGCTATTGGGTCAAGCCCCGCAACAGGTTCATCTAATATAAGCAATTTTTGAGCACTGCAAAGAGCCCTACAAAGCAAAACACGTTGTTGTTGTCCACCAGACAACTCTCTAAAACAGCAATTTTTTAAATTTAAAATTCCTATTTCATTCATTACACTTAATGCCTTTTCTTTTTCTTCTTTATTATAAAAAGGTCTAAATCCGCACACATTTTGAAAACCACTTAAAATAATCTCGTAACATGTTGCAGGGAAATCTTTTTGCACAACAGTTTGTTGAGGAAGATAACCTATATCTTTTTTTGTTAAATTATTTAAGAATGCAATTTTCCCTTTAATAACAGGAATTAGTCCTAAAAGGCTTTTCATAAAAGTTGACTTTCCTGCACCGTTTTCACCAATTACGCACAAGAAATCCCCACTGCTTATTGAAAAAGATAAATTTGATAGCACAACATTCCTATCGTAGCCCACACTAACCTTATCACATACAATTTGAACCATTTATCTATTCCACCTACTTAATTGCCTTTTTAAGTACTTCTAAATTGCTTTGCATTACATCTATGTATGTTACATTACTTTTTATTGTTGTACTTTGTAAACTGTCTAATGTTAATATTTGTTGATTTTTATCTTTTGTATTCTCTTTTATTGTGTTTGCAATTTTTCCATCTGATGATTCAATTTTTAAAATAGTATGTAACCCTAACTCATCAACTTTACCAGCCAAGAATGTAATTGTTTCAAATTTTGCTTCGGTTTCAGCTGAACAACCTACAAAAGCAGCGTAATAATCAAG
Source organism: Christensenella sp. UBA6406 (assembly GCA_002438625.1). Classification (GTDB taxonomy): domain Bacteria; phylum Bacillota; class Clostridia; order Christensenellales; family UBA1242; genus UBA4647. The sequence continues at coordinate 13,941 of DJPS01000007.1, read as the reverse complement.
CCCATAATCATCAACTAAATATCTAAAAGGGAATCTATCACCAAATAGCAAAGTCTTAATGTTGCCTTGATTTACAGCATTTGCATAATCATTATCTAATGAAACCAATTTATCACAATATAATTTTGCATTTGCTAAATATTTTTCCTTATTATCTTTATCTATGACAGCTAATTTATTTGAAATTTCGCTTACAAAAATTTGTGCATTTTTAAGTGATAACCATACATGTTCATCAAGTTCTTTTTCTTCCTCTTCTTCTCCTTCATTTTCATGTTCATGTTCAGTTTCACCTTGCATACCCTCTTTTTCTTCTTCAACTTTCGCTTTATTTCCTAGAACATCTAGCAAATTTATAACTTGCATATTCTTATTGCTTGCATCTTTAATTGCCTTATCTGCCCACTCATCAGATTCTCCGCCCACATATATAAACAAATCACACTTTGATATCTTGGCGATATCTGCTACAGTAGGTTGAAAGTTGTGTAAATCTGCACCATTGTCTAAAAGCAATGTTAAATCAATATTGCTAATTTCATCACCAACAATTTCCTTCACCCAATCATATTCTGGAAATATAGTGCAGACTACATTTATTTTTTCTTTTTCCGCTTTCTCACCGCAACTTGTTAAACTAAAAACTAAACCAAAAGCAATTATTATTGCTATGCAAATATAAATACATTTTTTCATTTTACACATTTTCAAAAACTCCTTTATTTTAAAATTATTAATATACTAAAATTAACTTATTAAAATTAATGGAAATTTTGATAAATGCTTTACCTTATCTAAATCTCCTAACCTTAATTTTAATTAAAAACTAAAATTTTAGGCTAGAAGTTCTACCTTTAATGTTATAAGACTATCTTTGCGAATAAAACTTTTAAATTTAATATTATTTAACTCAATTACTTCTTTATGGCGTTTTATGCAAATAATACAAGCGCAAAACAATCCTAAACCGAACATATTAAGAATGTTTTGACATATAGCAATTTCTTCACATATCTCACAATTTGTACCAGCACACTCATGGTTTGAGTTTTCTGCTATAAACATAATAGAAAAAGCAAAAAATAAAATAGATAAAATTACTATAAATAATGCAAAATTCTTCTTTTTCATTTTCTCCTCCCTCTTTTTATGTTTATACATTTATATTTCAATCTAAAATATAAAAAGTTTATGCAAGCACAAAAATTTATATAGTTTTTTTACTTAAACTGTGTTCATTCTAAATTGCATCAAAACATAAAATTTTAAAGCGAATTTATTTAGTATATATATATACTTATAAGAGCCTTTAAAATTTACAACATATAAATGTTATTTAACACTATTTACATTTTGAGCATAAGCCATATAAAACCGTTTCATTTTTATCAATCAAAAATTTAGTATTTGAAAATATTTCTGCCACTATATTATGACTTAAATCACTCGCTAAATGCTCACATCTTCCACACTTAACACAACGTAAATGGAGTTGATTTTTACATTCTTTACAATCTATAAATTGATAAAAAGACTTTTTTGTATTATCTTTTATAACCTTTTTCAATTTTCCAAGTTTTTCAAGTTCAACAACATTTCTATAAACAGCACTTAAACTTATATTTCTATCTTTAATGCCACCATACACATCTTCAACACTAAATGATTTATCTAGATTTTCTTTAAAGAAATCAACCAATATCTGCCTTTGCTTTGTCTCGTATTTCACAACAACACTCATCCCAATTTGCGAATTATTCTTAAATTTTACATTGCAAAGCATAAAAAGTCAAGCAATTTACGCAAAAAATGTAAAATATATTATTATTTAAAATCATTATTTTTATAGCATTCACATTCTTATGCTTTTAGGCATAAAATAAAAAGTATAAAGATAATTTGAAAAATTTATAAAAATTATTAAATTTATCTTTATTAACCAAACTTTATAAATAAAGGAGAAAAGATGAAGAAACTTACAGTGATTTGTTGTGCTATGATTTTAAGTTTATCATTTTTACTTGTTGGTTGCGGAAGCGATGACAATAAGATAAGGTTAAATGAAGTTACGCACAGTATTTTTTACGCACCATTATATGTTGCAATCAATAATGGTTATTTTGAAGATAAAGGGATAGAAATTGAACTTACAAATGGCGGGGGAGCAGATAAAGTTATGACTGCCCTTGTGAGTGGCGAAGCGGACATTGGTTTAATGGGACCAGAGGCAAGCATATATGTTGTTAAGGAAGGCACGAAAGATGAGCCTGTTGTGTTTGGGCAACTTACAAAGCGAGATGGTTCTTTCCTTATGAGCCACACAGCAGAACCAAACTTTGAGTGGTCTAACTTAAAAGGCAAAGAAATAATTGGCGGAAGGCGTGGCGGAGTTCCTGCAATGGTTTTGGAATATGTTTTAAAGCAAAACGGATTGAAGCCTGGTTCTGCCCTATCTAGCGATGTTGACACAATTTTAAATTTAGACGTGCAATTCAATTTAGTTTCGGCAGCATTTGAAGGCAAGGCAAATTCGTATTGCACAATGTTTGAACCAACGGCAAGTGATTATGAAAAAAATAACAAGGGCTACATTGTTGCCTCTGTTGGTCAAGAAAGCGGAGAAATTCCATACACTGCATTTACAGCAAAATCTAGTTACCTAAAAAACAATTCTAAGAAGTGCGAGAAGTTTTTAAATGCAGTTATGAAAGGATATTATTATATTATGAACCACACACTTGATGAAGTTGCACAAAGTTTGAAGCCATCTTTTAGTGATACGAGCATAGAAAGCATAAAGAAAGCGATTGAGCAATATAAGAAGATTGATGCGTGGAGCAACACGCCAGTTATGAGCCAAGATTCTTTTGATAGATTGCAAACAGTTATGATAAGTGCGGGCGAGTTAGATAAAAAGATTGCATTTGATAAAGTTGTAGATAATGAAATAGCTTATAAGGTTATGAAAAATTTTAACTAAATAAAATTGAATTAAATCAAATTAAATTAATTTAATTTTTCAATTTAAATAGCATAAATTTATCATTATATATTTAAACTAAACATTTAGCATATAAGCAAATTAATATATGCACAAATTGTCATTTAAAATTTGCATTTAATTTTGCAAATTAAGTCAATCTAATTAAAGCGTTAAGCAATAAAATTTGTTTAGCGTTTTATTTTTTTATATCTATTTATTTTCCATTCGTTTTAAAATTAAAATTTTATTTTTTCTACATTTATTTAAGTGCCATTAAACTTGCACAAAAAGGCAAGTTAATTAATATACTGAAATATACAAACAAATAGCAAAAAATAGTTTAATTGCATAGGTGAAAATTAAAAAAATGCAAAGGAATAAGAAATAAAAATATGAAGATATTAGAATTAAGGAATGTTAGTTTAATTTATCATAGTGAAAAGAATGAGACACTAGCATTAAAAGACATAGATTTTTCGGTAGAAGAAGGCGAATTTATCTCTATCGTAGGTCCAAGTGGATGCGGAAAAACGACCATTTTATCATTAGTTTCGCAAATATTAAAACCATCTAGCGGGCAAGTGCTTTTGCATAGCGACAATGCATTTGCGTGTGGTTATATGTTTCAAAAGGACCATTTGTTAGAATGGCGGACAATATTTAAGAACATATGCTTAGGGCTTGAAATACAAAAGAAGGTTACAAAGGAAAACATAGACTACATTAATGAATTAGCAACAAAATATGGCATAAGTGAATTTATGGATAGGCACCCTAGCGAACTTAGTGGCGGAATGCGACAGCGAGTTTCTCTTATAAGGACAATGGCATTAAAGCCAGACATTTTATTGCTTGATGAACCATTTTCCGCCCTAGACTTTCAAACACGCTTAAATGTGTGTGATGATGTTTATAATATAATCAAATCCGAACATAAAACTGCCCTTTTAGTTACACACGACATTCAAGAGGCAATTTCAATGAGTGATAAGGTTATAATATTATCTAAGCGACCCGCTGTTATAAAGCAGATTTTGTGCTTAGATTTTGACAAGGACTTAACCCCATTCAAACGGCGAGATGATAAGAAATTTGCAAAATATTTTGATATAATTTGGAAGGAACTTACAGAAAATGAATGATATAAAAAACGAAAGCAAAAAAAACGAATGCATTAAAAGCATTAATAATATAAATAAAAATAATCAACATAATAAAATAAAATCTCATCAATATTCTAGCGAACATAAGCAATTTTTAAAGAAAAGCAAAAGGCGGAAAATTTTAATTTTATCACTGCAAATTGGCTTGCTTATTGCCCTTGTTGGGTTATGGGAGTTGTTTGCCCAAATTGGCATAATTGATGCCTTTTTCACAAGTTCGCCCAGCAGGATGGTTGCGACCATAATTGACCTAGCAAATGCAGGCGGTTTGTGGGTGCATATATGGACCACACTATACGAGGCAATTTTGGGCTTTGTGCTTGCCACAGCATTAGGCGTGCTTGTTGCGGTTGTGCTTTGGTGGAGCGACCTTGTGCGTAAAGTTTTAGAGCCATATATTGTGGTTTTAAACTCTCTACCTAAAATTGCACTTGGGCCCCTAATCATCATATGGGTTGGCGTTGGCACTAAGGCAATAGTTGTTATGGCAATTTTAATCACAATCGTTGTTACAACTCTATCAATGCTTGGGGCGTTCCTTTCTTGTGATAAGGATAAAATTTTATTAATGCAATCTATTAAAGCAAATAAATGGCAAATCTTTACCAAACTTGTTATGCCAAATGCATTGCCTGACTTTGTTTCTATACTTAAAATAAATGTGGGCTTAACTTGGGTTGGCACAATAATGGGCGAATATTTGGTAAGTAAAGCGGGACTTGGATATCTTATTGTCTATGGTGGAACAGTGTTCAAACTTGACCTTGTTATGGCAAGCACTTTAATCTTGTGCATTCTTGCTTGTGCTATGTACCTTTTAGTGGCACTTTTAGAAAAGAAAGTTACAGCGAACAACAAAAGATGAACTTAATAAAATTTAATTTTAAAAAAGGATTAAATTAATTAATTTTATCCATATAATAAATTTCAAATTTATTATTCCGCTTTGAAATTTAACACAAATTAAAAATAAAGCAAAAAAATGCAGGCAAATTAATGCTTGCATTCTTTATTAAATTTTCAAATTTGTAAAACCACAAAATTATAAATCGGCATATGTCAATTTGCAAAGTTGCAAATAATAAATTTCCATTTTATCTTCTTTATCTAATTCTTAATTAAATTATATAATGCAACTAATCTAAATTACATATTTACATTACTTTTCTTTTGAAATTTACCATCTTTTTTATGTACAGATACATTTGCATCGTGAGAAACACTTAATTGCTTAGCAATCTTCAATGCTTCTTCCTTTGTTGCAACTCTCTTTGTTGCCCTTGATGCACCATCTTTTTTGATAACCCAATCTTTTTGCACTTTATCATAAATTACCCTATAACTTTCTTTCTTAGGTTCTTTATGTGTAGCAACCGCTTCCTTTGCTTCGCCCTTATCTTCACTTGCTTCAGCTTTACTTCCTACTGCTTTCTTGCCCGCACTTGCCTTTGCTCCGCCCTTTGCTGTGCTTGCCTTTTTAGCAGTTGACTTAGTTGATTTAGATGCCTTAGCCTTAGTTTGAGCCTTCTTGTCCTTTTCTACTTCATCGCTTTCGCTTTGCTTTTGTTCGTTAGAATCATTACCTTCATCACCTTCACTAGCATCATCGGCACTTTCGCCATTTTCAACTTTTTCTTCTTTACTTTCTTCATTTTCGCTTTGCTTTGCTTTTGCTTCATTTTCTTTTGCATTCATTTTTGCATTAGCATTATCAATAACTTTTTTATCTTTGTTTTTGCCTTTATTTGCACAAGCAACAACAATCACAACAATGATAACAATAATTGCAACAACTGCTAAAACCGCAAAATACCAAAACTCAGCCATCATATCTAAAAATTCCTGCATTTTTTATTCCTCCCAATTATTTTTATAAAACTATGCGAATTTGAATTAAAAACAACCGCTAAAAACCCATAGAATGAGTGTTTTTTGTCTTTATATTGCATAGTTTATATAAATTCAATTAAATTATACAACATTATTTATAAAATTTCAACAATTTTCAGCAAATTTTCTAAAATTTAATTTGCTAGCCACTTTTGTTTTAATTTTATTACTTTATTTAAAAGATTTACTTTTATCTTCTTCGTTTAACATTGTACGCACATTTTCTCTAAATTGCTTACAAACTTCTTTGCCTTTTTTGTATTCTTTTGCCCTATCTCGCCCATTTTCCATTTTTAATTTCATTTTATCAATAGGCGTTATCTTTACCAAAGTTGACACATCAAAATCATTATATTCAATTAAATTTGAATTAGTGATAAATCTTTCAATGCTATCTGTATTTAACATATGAAAATCTGCACAAAGGAAATCATTTCCAAGTGAGGTTATTGAATAATCCTCTTCATATTCATTATGTATAAATGCATCAAAAGTCGCGACAACACCGCTTTTCCTAAGTTTTCTAATAGTTTCACTATTTAAAGTATCGTAACCACTGCAAATTGCGTAACAAATTAAACTCATTGAAACCATTGTTGTTCCGTTTTTGTTAATTGATGTTTCAAATAATGTGTTGCTTTCTTTATCCAAATTTATCTTATACTTTGCCCCTGTTACACTCTCCACAATAAAATCGTTTGCACATTTTGCTTTCTTCTTAATGCAAGACATTTGTCCACGCTCGTTAATGCTTTGATACACTGCACAATCTTTATCTACACAATAAATTTTATAAGGCTCTTTATTTTCATCAACTACAAGATATTTTTCTCCCACTTTTAGTCCTAAAAGAGCATTTATTTCATAATCATATTCCTTATATCCATTTTTTATTTTACTTAAATCCATTACTTTTCTCCTTGCTATTATTAAAGCAAAAAAATCACTAAAATGCAAATTATAATGCCTTAAAAATATTCTATTAAAATTATATCACACAAAACCAACAAAATCAAGACCCAATTTAAACTTTTTATGTAAAACCCGACCAAAACTTAAAACAGACACAATAAAAAATGCAACCTATTTATTTAAGTTGCAAATTTATTTTATTCAATTTAAGTTGATTCAATATTTATTTTTATCTTCATTATTTATAATAGCAACATTGCAGTTCTGTTATATTTTACTACTTAATTGTTTTTGCCACATCTTCAACTTTTACTTCATCGCTTGCTACCTTATTTTCACTTCCATTACTCACATTTACGCACGCACCTTTGTTATCTTTACCACATTCACACTCCACTTTTTGAGCTTGTTTATTCTCTACAACATCTACACCATATGCAAAAACAAATGAAATTACAATATAAATTAATCCAAATAAAAACATATCGCCATTAGAAACATCAACATCTGCACCAAAGCAAAGCGTTATAATCCCACACACAATCGCACTGCCAACAGCCATAATTAAATGCATAATGCCCAAATTAAGCATATCTTTCGCCACCTTTCTAGTAAATGGGGTTTCGCTTAATTTAATCTCCTCGTATAACTTATAAGCAAACCAAACAACAACCGCACTCACCGCACATATGATTGTCGCACAAATGCAAGAACATAATGCCACCTTAAAAGATATGTCCACGCCACTGGTATCAAAAACCAATTTCCTTATATTCTCATCGCCCCAAAACGCACCAACAATTATTGCTCCTATAAGTCCACCAACAGCCCCGATAATGCAACAAATAAAACCTATAAGGCAAATTATTCTTAATATTTGTGCAATCAACTTAACACTCTTTAAATTCTTTTCCATAACTCTCTCCCTTTCTATGTATATGTATGCCTATACCAAAATACAATCATATATGTGTACTAAATTCAGCAAAATTGTAAATCTTTCAAACATAACAACAAAAATACTTTTCCATTAAAAGTTGAATTATATACATATTTTTAATTAACTAAATTTTATCATATAATTTTTATTAAGTCAACTTTAAAATAAAGATAACTAAAACAAATTAAATAAATAACAAACTATTTTTGTTGCCATTATAAATAATTAGTAAATAAATTTTTTTTAAACTATGTTGCACAATTTGCAATTATAAAATTTTAAATATATGCAATTAAAATGAATTATTAATTGTTTTTACACCACACTAATTTAATGTTAGTAATCTACAAAAATAGCCCAAAAAATTAGGCGAAGAAAAAAAATTTAAAATTTTTTGAAAAAAGTTGAAAAAAGTGTTGACAAGTGTAAAAATATTTGCTATTATATAAAAGTAATTTGGGAGCATAGCTCAGTTGGGAGAGCATCTGCCTTACAAGCAGAGGGTC
>DJPS01000007.1:0-5514 GCA_002438625.1 Christensenella sp. UBA6406 | reverse complement strand
TCGAGCCCTGTTGTTCCCACCAATTATGCGGGAGTGGCTCAGTGGTAGAGCGTCGCCTTGCCAAGGCGAATGTCGCGAGTTCGAATCTCGTCTTCCGCTCCACTTTATTGAAAAAAGTCTAGGAATTTCCTAGATTTTTTTGCTATTAGGTACATTTTAGGGTCCACTGCAATTTTTGCCTAATTTTTGCATATTTTTTATGCGTTGTGCTTGTATAATTGGGCGCATAATTTATTGTCGCTTGATTACAAAATTTGTGTAAATATTTGTTTTGTGTTAAAATAGATGTATGTTAAAAGATAAATTACGGGGAATAAGAGAGTGTAACAGCTTAAAGCAAAAAAATAGGGAAAGTTTTAGCAAACCAAACTTTAAGGGGGTCGAAATCGACCCCCTATTGAGTGAGATAGGCAAAAACAGTTTTACTATGCCTCAATCTAGGATTAATGCTATTATCACCCTACTACAGCATCAAAAAATAGCTATACAACTTTTTGAAATACTGTTGCAAAAAGCACAATAGTGTGATAATATAATAATAAAGAATGCATAAACTATATAAAAGGAGTAAATGAAGATATGGAAAATGTAAAAAGGCAACCAATTTATATACCAAACTTTGGTGTGCAAGGCTCTTATGTTATTTCAGCGGAAGAATATAACGAGTTTATTAGGTATCAACAAGAGAAATTGTTGTTAAATAAACTAGATATTGCTGATAAACAAATAAAAAATGGCGAAGTATATTCAAAAGAAGAGATGAAAAAGAAGTTAGGTATAAAATGAAATTAATTTTTACTAAACAATTTTATGATGATATTGAGGATATAAAAGATTATATTGCAACAGATAGTGAAGTAAATGCACAAGAAGTTATAAATAAGATTTGGAACAGTATTGAGCAAATAGAAATTTTTCCAAATAGTGGAAATCTTTTAGAAAATAGAATTAACAAAAAAACAAATTGTAGATATACCTTAGTCTATTCTTATGCTATTGTGTATGAAGTACAAGGGGAACAAGTTTTAATAAAAACTGTTTTGCATTTAAAAAGAGATTTTAATAAAATTAAGTTTTGATTGTGAAAAGGAGTAAATGAAGATATGGAAAATGTAAACAAAGTAAATAAATTAGAATCTATGGATACAATGTCTAAAAGAGATTTTGATATTAAAATGGCTATGGCTCTTGCTGATATAGAAAATGGTAGAACTAAACCTATTGAAGAAATTGAAAAATATTTCTATGAGGAGCATAAAAAGCACAAATGCAATGGAAAATAAAATTTACATCTATTGCAGAAGCTGATTTAAAAAATATTTATGTCTATATATCAGCGGAAGCAAACGAAGAAATAGCGTACGAACAAATTAATAAAATTTTATACAATGTAGAATATTTGAAAAACAATCCTTATTTATACCCTATTTATGACCACGAACCTTGGAATGAAAAAGGTATAAGAAGGATAGTTTCAAACAATTATAGCCTATTTTATCAAACTGATGAAAACACGCAAACCATCAGCATAATCTCAATTATAAACAATAGGCAAGATTTGCTATCATGTTTAAAATTAAGATTTATGTTTTAATATAAACAAAAAAGTTAGATAACAATTAAAAACTATTGCATTGTTTGCAATAGTGTGATATAATTTAATTGTATTAAAAAAATTTAATGAAAAACAAAGCAAATGCTATTAGTAGCAAATGGATGGTTAAGGTAGATAAAGACAATTAATTTTTATTTATAAAAAATTAACAAAAATATTGTAGTCTCGTCTTCCGCTCCATTAAGATGCTAGTATTTTTTATTTATAACTAGCATTTTTTTGTTTATAAGGATATAGATTATTATGGAAGAAATAAATAAAGAGACAAAAAGCAAATATTCACCACAAAATAAATACAACAAAGAAAATACCATAAAATACGCTTTTAGACTAAACAAAAAAACAGATGCTGAGCTTATAAAATTTATGGAGCAATTAGATAACAAAACTGAATTTTTTAAAAATTGTATAAGGGAATATCTAAAAAAAAATTAAATTTTTTAGATATTTTTTATTAAGTTCTTGACATAGTGCCCCCATTATGATATAATATATATGTAATCAGTAAAGGGGGTTACAAAAAGGTTGCGGTTCCCACCTACCATGAAAAGAACCACAACCCCAAAAACATTAGATAAACTTATTAAATTTATCTTTTATAAGTTTATCACTCTTTAAAAATAAAATCAAGGAGTTTTAAAGGAAAATGAAAAATATTTATAAAAAATTTAGAAAAAATGAAGAAATTGAAAATCAAAAAGGAAAAGAAATAAATTACAAAAAGGAGACTTATAAAGAAAAATACAATAATGATTATAACGGCAAAAAGCACAAGTCATTTATAGATAAGCAAGCAAATGTGAACACTTTAAGCAAAAATAAAAGCCAAAACAATAAGAATAATAATTTATTCAATTTAGAAAATGAGCAATCCGCCACCTTAGACACTGGCACATCTATAAACTCTTTTAAAAATTATAAAAAGCGAATATTTAGATACATAAGCGATTTAAATGATAGCGATTATATGCTTGAATTTAGTGAGGCAAAGGAGCAAACTTTAAAAGAAATTAGCGAGTTTGAACACATTTTAAGTAGCATAACAATTAAAGAGCTACAAATACTTATGCTACTTAGAAACTGCGACAATTTAAAACTTACAAAAAGCATTTTAAATATATGCGAAAAGCAATGCGAAATTGATAGCATAATCTCCGTCCTATCTAATTAAAATTGCATTTAAATAATAACCAAAAATACTCAAACACACCAGTTATCACAACAGCACAAAACCCAACACGCTCATTATAATTATAAACCTAAATAACACAAAAAAGGCAGTTATTTAACCGCCTTTTAAAATGAATAAATCTAAATATGTTAATAAAATTAGTTTAAACCGCCGAAACAATATTATGGGCACAACCGCCTTCCGCAAAATAGTTGTGACAATAACGACCATCTTCGCTATCTTTTATGTGTAAATTGTAAATGGTAACAGGTTCTGTTGGAACATAAATTTCTATATTTGTTAAAGTTTTCCAACCATCCACAGTTTTAATTTCATCACCTACAACCATTGTATCGTAACCGCCAGCATTTTCTATTGAATGCCATCCATTTTTGGTTAGCCAAGCATGCCCAGCCGTTACGTTAACCGTAGAACCGTCACTAAATGTTAAAATTGCCATATTTTTTACATATATATTTATTGTTCTATATCCCACTTCTGCTTCCACAATTTCACCGCTTATCTCATCGTAAGAAAGCACTTTATCCCCTTCTACAATATCCTCAATATTTTTTAGCGAGCCATCAGCCATTGTAATTTTTGTGCCAGCGACAAAACAAGTTTGCTCACTAAAATCTATAGTTATACTTACACTTGCTGAATAATAATTACTTGTGGCTGAACACGTTATTTTTATTGTAACTATATCACTTTCTGTTGCTACATTATATGTGTCTCCTTTTGTTATTGTTATAATATTGTTTGCTATAGAAACTGTAAAGTATTGTGTTAAACTGCTGTTTGTACTGCTAGATATGCTATAAGTGAATTCACTCCCATGACTACTTATTATATTTATCTTTTTAGTCTCCACATAACTGACATTGTAATAAAACCAAGTTGTTGTTGAACTTAATTCCAAATAACCCGCTTTTTTAGAAACAACGACTTTAACAACCTTTGTTTCTACTAAATTATAATTGGTTGTTTCTGCTATAACCGCTTTTACATACCAAGTTCCAATAGATAAAGCAGTTGCTGATGGCGTAAAATTAGTGTATGTTCCATTTGATGAACTTGAATATTTATAAGTTACTGTACCGCCACTTTTATTGTTTGATACACTATAAGTTGGTGAACTTCCGTAATTATAACTTGAAAAACTTAATGTTGGTGAAAAAGATGCCTTATTTACTTTAACTGTTACACTCCCTGTTTTATCTTCGTAATTAGTTGCAGTGATTTTATAATATATTGTTGTTGTCCCCGCATCTGCTCTTCCCATAGATGATAGATTGGCACTGGTTGTTGTTAAAGTTTGACTATATGCATAATTTGATGTGCTACTACCATAACTTATTGTTGCACTTGTTGGCGTTGTCATTTTAGCGGTTGCATAACGTGCGGAGCCGTTGTAAGTAGCAGTTTTTCCGCTTACAGTTGCTGACATTGTTGCTTTATTTATTGTAACAACTACATTGCCAGTTATGTCGTTATAATTTGATGCAGTGATTTTATAATATACTGTTATACTTCCTACATCTGTTATTCCCATTTTGTCCAAATTTTTGTCAGTTGTTGAAAGCGTTAATGTGTTGCCATACGATGTGCTGCTGCCGTAACTTATTGTTGCACTTGATGGAGTTGTCATTTTAGCAGTAGCATAATGTGCGGAGCCGTTGTAAGTAGCAGTTTTTCCGCTTACAGTTGCAGACATTGTTGCTTTGCTGATTGTCCAGTTTACAGTTATGTCGGCAGTTGTATTGTCGTTCCATTTCATTATTGATTTATTATTTAGTGCAATAGTGAAAGAATAAGAGCCTGCATTAGTTGCACTTTGAGTGCCTGAGATTGTAAAGTTAGAAGAAGTTGATGACAATGTTATTGTTTTTTGATTGCCATCGTAAGTGAAAGTAGTTGTACTTGTAACTTGTGGTTTTGTTACGATAATTTGCGTTACTGTTAGCAAGTAAGAAACTGAGCCAAATGCATTTGTTGCTGTTATTGTTGTTGTGCCTATACCTTTTATGGTAACTTCGCCCGTTTTGACATTTACAGTTGCGACATTTGTGTTGCTTGAAGAGAAAGTGCAGTCTTGACCTGTGGCGTTTGTTAGCGGATTGGTGAAGTTGCTTTCACCTAAATATTTTGAAACGCTACTTTGACTAAATTTGAAAGTGCTGTAAAGTGCTGTAAATGTTACATTGCCAAAATAGCCGTTTGCAATTTCGCCACTTATATAGATATCTCCTTTTCTCCACTTTATGTCGCCTAAGCCATTTGATTCGCTTGTAACTTGCCAACCTAATAAAATGCAATCTGTTTTTGTAGATGCTGGGAATGTAAGGTTTGTTGCAGTTGTATATGTTTTATTATATCCGCTTGAAGCATTGCCTGAAAGTCCAAGTGCTGAGATGTCTGCGGACGAAATTGAACCGCCGTTTACAAGAAAAGTTGCAGTGTAATTGTTGCTTGTCCAAATAGGAATGATTGTTATTGCTTTACCCGCTTTTTGCACATTTTTAGCAATTGTTATGGTCTTATTTGTGCTGTTGTATGTAACCGCTTTTGTGCTATCCCCTTTAACTGCAAATCCGCTTAATGTATAGCCCGTTTTTTCAATTTGCGTGAATGTGAAGGTTACGTTTCCGCTATCTGCATAGGCAACAGTTTGCGGGCTTGATAAGCCTTCAAATATAGTTGCACCATTGCTTTCAAAATAGACATA
>DJPS01000014.1:1669-34894 GCA_002438625.1 Christensenella sp. UBA6406 | reverse complement strand
AAAACAGAAAGAGCCTAACTCTTTCCACTTATCCCGCACCTATATTTTACCACACAATTTCAAAAAACGAACACAACCCTGCCATTTTTTAGCCACTTTTTTTTAGAAAATATTTTTTAAAAGGCAGAAAAACACTAAAAAATAAGGCAAAAAACTTAAATTGATAAATTTATAAAATGATTAAATGATTAAATAAAATTTATTCAATTAAAGACAACGTCATAGCAAACAAAAAAAGACTAAGGCACAAGCATTTTAAAGCCCAAACCTTAGCCCGTTTAATTTTTATAATTTGCTACATTTTGCATTTTTAAAATAGATTAAATTGATAAACTATTTGGATTTAAAAGGAAATCATATATATTTATAATTAAAATGCCTTGCTCGTTGTAATGTTGCCTTGTGAAACCACCAGTTACAATAATTTTTTTAAATGAATCATCAACTTTGGTTAGCGACCTTTGCTCTTGCCTTTCCTTTTCCATAGTTGGCATAGATAAGGCAGATTGAATATAATATCTATTAAAACCTTTATTTGCAACAAAATCAATTTCAAGCCTTTTTCTTACGCCGTTCTCCCTTATCTCAACAACGCCCACATCCACATTAAAACCACGCACTTTCAACTCGTTAAAAATCACATTTTCCATTGAATGCGTTTCTTCTAATTGCCTAAAATCTATCCTTGCATTTCTAAGCCCTAAATCGGCAAAATAATATTTTTTAGGACTGTTAATGTATTTCTTCCCCTTTATATCATATTGCTTTGCTTCATCTATCAAAAATGAATCTTTAACATATTCAATGTATTTCTCTATTGTCCCTTTGCTTATTGCCACATTTTTTACCGTTTTAACTGTGTTGCTAAGTTTTGTAGGATTTGTAAGCGAACCAATAGAAGAAGATAAAATATTCAAAATTTCGCCCAACTCCGCATTGTTCTTCCTCAACCTATATCGCACCTTTATGTCCTTGATATATGTCTCTGTAAAAAGATTTTTTAAATATTCAATCTTTTGCTCATCACTCCTTAACCCCACAACAAATGGCAAACCACCAAATGTCATATACTCTTGCAACCCTTCCGCTTTCTCACCTTCATAAACCGCCATAAACTCCGCAAATGAT
The DNA here is from genome assembly GCA_002438625.1 of Christensenella sp. UBA6406. GTDB lineage: Bacteria > Bacillota > Clostridia > Christensenellales > UBA1242 > UBA4647. Next base: position 33,766 of record DJPS01000014.1, on the reverse strand, counting down.
AAAGGCAAAATTTTAATTTCATCACCACGCCCCGCAAATTCCGTGATTACATCCTTAGACAAAAACTTAGCATTGCTCCCCGCAACATAAACATCTACATTACTTTTCCTTAGATATCCATTAAGCACATATTCAAATGCTCCCAAATTTTGCACTTCGTCCAAAAGCAAATAATGCATTTCATTATCTTTAATTTGATTATTTATATATTCTATAAACTTATTCGCATCAACCTTTTTGCCACTTTCTACAACTTTAAGCAAATCTTCCCCAATCAACGCCAAATCATCAGCAGAATCAAATGCAAATCTTATTATATGACTTTCCTTAACCCCACTTTCAATCAAATGATTATAAAAAAGCGTGTTCAATAAATAAGACTTTCCGCACCGCCTCATCCCCGTTATAACCTTAATTAATGAATTATGTTTCCTTATTATTAATGCATTTAAATAATTATCACGCTTAATTTGCACTTTACACCACCTTAAACTTAAATTTTAAAACAAAATGATTTTTATTTATATTTTAATTTTAATAAAAGCAAATGAATAAAAAATTGATTTTACAACCCGCAAACCTTTTAAGTTTTTCGCTCACCCACTCACCAAAGCACACCAACACACAGCAAAACCATTCCGCCATTTACGCACCTTTCTTAATGCCATTATAAAGCAAAACAAGTTTAAAGTCAACAAATCAGCCAAACTATTTTGACTTTTTTTGCCATTTTTGCCACTTTTAGCCACTTTATGCCAAAATGCAAACGCCACACACTCCAACCACAACGCACGCTCTACCCTCAACGCACCATGTCGCTCGCCCTTGCGACAGATGCAAAGCCGTGCGAACTCCTTCCGCTCCCCACACCACAAAAACCCGCACACACGCCCAAGCAAACCACACCCGCAAACCGTTCGCCCACCTTTCCGCCTTATCGCAACCCGCTCGCTCCGCACGCTTTCACATCCACGCACATTTTCTATCTTTACATCCACATAAACCGCACCGCCACATTAAACAAGCAGAAACGCAATGCTCCGCTCTCCGCATTGCTTTTATTTAATTTTTATATTGAAATCAGAGTGATTTATTTTATAAAAGACAAACCACCGCACACGCTTTCACCGCCATAAACACACAACGCCCCAGCCCGCTCGCAACGAACTTCACACAACGCCACAGCCACCCCTTAAACGCACCCACACCCCGTTCCCTAAGCAGAACCGCTCCGCTAAGGATGATTGATAAAGGTCGCTCGCCCCGCCTTCGCACGCTAAGGCAAGCCCTGCCCCCGCTTGCCCGCACGCTCCCGCCGACTGCTCGCTTGCGTTCGTTTTCACCCCACACCCATTTCCAACCACAACAAATCACTAAACGAACGAACAAAAAAGCAGATTAATTTAATTTTTTATAAACAAAGCGACACCCAACAAACACTTCTTTCACAACATAGTTTTAAGCCAACGCACAAAAAAGCGGAATGATTTTAATTAAACTCAAAACCTTTCCGCTTAAAAAAGATACAAAAAAACTGCCCCACAAAAGAGACAGTTAAAATTGATTTAAGGGTTAATGTTTTGCAAAACACTTATTCAAACCCTATCCTAAATATTTTTGCTTAAATTACTTACCAGATTCTAGTGAGTTGTTCGCTATACCTAAAATACTTGTTAAGTTTGCAGCAAGTGCATAGATGATTGCAATCAACACGATAATGATAACTGCACCAATTAAGAAGTTAATTAAACGTTTCTTTGCCTCTTCTCTCTTTTCGCCACTGTCTGCTCTTGCCATATTTACGCCCAAAACAACTGAGTAAATTGTAGCAACAGACAATAGAACAATAAGAATAGGCACTAATGCACTGTCAATTAAACTAAGTATAGGAACAAGGGCTTGATAACCACTATATTCATCTGGGTTAGCATCAATAGCCGCTTGGAATTTATCCGCTAATGCACCCAACATATTTCCCATTCCATATACAAAACTCATAACACCCATCAATTTATCCTCCAAAAGATTATTATGTCGGCAACCACCCTACATATTCCCTAACATAATTTAACAGCAATCTAAGTTGCCTAAATTTACATTATAATGTAAAGAGTTGTTCCTTGTAATACAAAAATGATACCACATAATTAAAATAGTTGCAACTAAATAAAAGACATTTTTTGAAAAATTTTAAATTTTTTTTAACTTTTTTGTTGTTTCGCCCATTTTCACCGCTAAAAATGCCCAAAAATGACAAAAACGCACCACTTTATACCATTAAAACAAATTGAAAATAGCACAAATTTTTGCTAAAATTGCAATAAATTAGAATGAAAAACCAAAATACATTTAAGTTTCAACCACTTTTTTAGTTAAAATAAAAGACTAAAACATAAAATTTAATTTAAAAATTTGCCAAAAATTTAGTTAAATTTAAATGCCAAAACGACAAAAATGCAAACAAATTTAATATAAAATTTTCTCCGCTTCTTTTATTTCAAAAATAGTTTAACACAAAAAAATAATTTTATGCAATTAAAATGCAAATTAAATTTAATTGATTTGTCGTTAGCGTTCCCGCTTTTTACAGTGCAAATAAAAGTATAAATGCAAAAATTATGCATATAATAAAATTGATAAGTAAAAAAAAATGAAAAACATATCAATAACAAAAAAATAAAGGAAATGTGATAAAATGACAGAAGCAAAGCGAAACATAAAAAGAATTTTAATATTTTTGGCGTGTGTTGCCATTCCTATGGCGGTGGGCTTTATATCTTATTTAATTATAAGGAATGATTTAGATATATATGACACATTAAATTTGCCATTTTTTGCCCCACCAGCCGTAACATTTAGCATTGTGTGGCCTATTCTCTATTTCTTAATGGGCGTTTCAACTTTTTTAATTGTAATGAAACAAAAAAAGATTGAAACAGCCAGCATTTGCGTTTATGCCGTTCAACTATTCTTTAACTTTGTGTGGCCAACCCTATTCTTCATTAGCAAAATGTTTTTATTCTCTTCTTTTTGGCTACTTGCCCTTTTGTTCTTTATTATATGGATGATGGTCAACTTTTTTGCAGTTAGCAAGCCAGCGGGTTATCTTCAAATCCCTTATCTTGCGTGGACAGTTTTCGCCTGCATTTTAAATTTTAGCGTATTCTTCCTAAATGTTTAAAAGATTAAAATACATTTTAAATAGATTTAAATCTGATTAAAACAAAAAAGCCATTGAAAAATGCATAAACAAATTCAATGGTTTTTTCTTAAATTTTATTTCCAACTTTAATTTGATAAAAATTTTTATAAAGCGGATTTAATTTTAATTTTTATTTATCTTCATCTTCACAACAGCAATCGCAATCTTCATCATCGCAATAAAATTCTTCACCACAGTCGCAATCTTCGCCACAGCAACAATCATCATCTTCACAATCGCAACAATCATCGCAATCGCAATCTTCTTCGCACTCTTCATCCATATTGTTCAACTTTTCAAGTAGCAAATTTAAATCTATATCGTGCACTTCCGCTGCTTCTTCAATCGTTTCCATTCTGCTCATAGGACAAGAAAAGCAATGCATTCCAAAGCCCACTAAAATATCTTCGCTTGTTGGGTATCTATCCAACAATTCACCAAGTGTCATATCTTTATTTATTGTATCCATAAAAAATTCTCCTTTACATTTAGCAATCTATTTTAATTTATCAATTTATATTCATTAGCAATTTATTTGCCATATTGCCTAAACCACCTTGCCACAAAAGGCAAATAGACTTGCATTTTAATTTTATGCAATCAACTTCTAATTTAAAGAATTTACACAAATTAACAAAACTGCCTTAAAACTATAATTTTAGCAACATAATTTTAACATATGTTTATCAGTTAAATAAGAAAACCACCTTTCCTATTTCTCCACTTTCACACACCCATAATTATACACCAAAACCGCCCAAAAGTCAATTAAACATAAGCAAAAGTGAATAAATTTTAAAATTATGTTCCTTTCATTTCAAATAATAACAAATTAATGCAACATAATGAAAAATATTTAATTTTTATTTGCATTTTATTCATATAAGTCTAATTTGCCCAAATAAAGCAATAAAACGAACCTTAAACAGTCCGCTTTATTTTTTCTTTTATACCCTATCCATTTAAATTATTTTTTTAAATAGAATAATCAATTTTAATACTTTAAAATGCATTAAAGTAATTTAATAATACAATTATTTATTGCCGTTTTCGCTGTCGTTATCACTATCAGCAGAGCCATCAGCATTTAATTTTAAGCCGTCAATTCGCTCTTCTTCTGCCTTATGCTCGCCTTCTATCTTGTCCATAGCACTTTCGCCATTTTCGTTTTCTTCAACCAAATTGCCTTGTGCATCAAAATAGTTGCCATTTGCATCGTAATAACTTCCATCAGCATAAACATAATTGCCATTTGCGTCATACTCACCTTGCTCGCCCATATCTTCGCCGTTTTCACTGCCACTTGCATCGCCATCCACATCATCAGCAGGTTTAACAAGTTCGCCCCTGTTGTTGAAATAGTTGCCTTGTGGGTCGTAATAACTGCCATCTTCATAAATATAGTTGCCTTGTGCATCATAGTAGCCGTTATAAACACCTTGACTGGCACCTGCACCACCAACATAACCGCCACTTAAATTAGAATTAGCATTTGCAGGCACTAAAAGTTTGCCATTTGCATCGTAATAATTGCCTTGAACATCATAATAACTGCCATCTCTATAAATATAGTTACCATTCATATCATAATAGCCACCATAACTGTCGAACTTAGAATCATCTATTCTCTTTCTTGCCTTGTCCTCTTCTATCTCGTTTGTTATCTCGCCCTTGATTTCATCTTTAAGTTGCTTTCTTAAATCGTTCTTTAAGTCTTCTTTAATTTGCTCTTTATTCAATTCGCTTGAAATTTCGCTCTTCAAATCTTCTTTAATTTTATCTTGATTAATCTCGCTTGTCAATTCACTTTTTAAATCTTCTTTCAACTTTTCAGCATCAATCACAGGTTCTTTCTCTAACTCGCCAGCACTTTCAGTATTTCCTACATTTTCAGCACTTTCAACCTTTTCGCCTTCCGCCTTAATTTCTGCGTTTGGTTCAGCACTTAGATTTTCAAGTTGATTTTCATCATTATTTATTTTAATTTCTTCAACTTCTTTCCCTGCAACACCCGCATTTTCTTGCGTGCCTTCGCTCTCGGCTAAATCGGCATTAATTTTTGTTTGCATTGCTCTTTCAAGCCTTTCTTCGTTTGCTTTCTCTTGCTCTGCTTGCTTTTCCGCCTCTTTAACTTTATCTCGCTCTAACTTTGCTTCGTATTTAAGCGTTGGCTTAGTCTCTATGCCGTTTTGTTCAAGTTGCAAAATCTTAGATTTAACTTCATCACTTAAAATCTCGTTATCTTCCTTCATTTCGCTAATGATGTCGCCATACTTCTCTTCACTCTTTTGCATTGCTTCATCAAAAATCTTAGATGAATATGTCTTAAATTCCGCCATTACAACATCTTCAATATATTGCTTCTTCTCCGCAAGTTCATCTTCAAGTGCCTTAACTTCTACGTCAATAATGTCCTTTTGCTTCAAATACTTGTCATATGCAGTTGCAGCATCTTTTTCAAGTTGCTCTTGACGCTTCATCTCTTCTTCTTGTTGCTTAGCAATACGGCCCGCTTCAACCCTGTTCGTGCTTGTTTCTGCACTTTGACGCAACCTTTCTAAGTTCTCTTTACTGATTTGTTGTTGCTTTAATTGCTCTTTATTCAAATTTTCATAATTTGTTTTATAATCTAGCAATTCTTGATTCTTTTGTGCTATTTTATATAGCAATCTCTTTTTATTATTGATGTATGTCTCGCATTCCTTTAAAGCACGCTCCAAAAGCAAACTTGCATTTAAGCCGACCGCACTGAAATCAAAATTCTCGTGCTCAACTTCACTGTTTTTAGCCTTTTCAAGTTCTTCTTTCTCTTTTCTTTCCCTGCGTTCAATGTAGTCTTGCAAAATAGGAATATTATTCCTAATTTCTTTCTTAGTGAATAACATTTCATAATCAATATAATCAGGTAGCCCAACAACTGCCTTGTCTATGCCCCTTTGAAATATGTTGAAATTAGAATATATATCGCTAATTATTGCGTTATATCTTACATTCATTATAACATTCAATATAAACTTCAAAAAGTAAACAACAGCCAAAACCATAAGCGTGTTGAAAATTGCCGCACCCAAGTCATTGCTACCCGCATTAAATAAAATGCCACCGCCAACAACTGACATTAGCACTATCATATATACATTAAATATTGTGCTAGTATTCTTTAAACTAGACTTATATGATGTATATTTCATAGGTCTTTCAATACAATTCTCAATAGATAAATATTTAGATGGCTCTTTATCTCTAAATAGCATATAAGTTTGCCACTGCTCCCTTACAGCCTTTGGAACCGCCTTCATCCTATTGTTAAATTCTTTTAAGTTATCACTGTTTATCGTTGGATTTCTATAAAAATAATTGTTCATACTGTCCAACGCTCTCACAAGTTTAGTCTCGTATGATTTGTTGGACCTTATCCAAGAAAATATAATGTAGACTAAAAATCCGCCAACCGCAAGGGCAAGCAATAAATCTGATGGTTGTGTGCCATCTGGAACCTTATCTATAACAAATTCACCTAAATTTTTGAAAAAGTCCAAAATAGCATCAAATATCATTATACTGGCACTTAACATATAAATTTCTCCTAATTTAAGTTTAAAACTAGTTTTAGTATATCACAAACAAAAAATGTTTACAAATGATTTAGACATTTTTTTCAAATAAATTTTAAAAAATTTTAAATTTAATCTATTTCACCCCCAATAACCACCCATTTCTGCCCAATTTAACCATAATTTAACCTTAATTAAAATCGCATTCAACGCCTCTTAAACCAAATTCACCACAAAATTAAAGCAAAATCAAAACCAATTTAATCTAAATTTAAAACAAATTTTACTCTAAACTTTCCCTACAACCACCCAAAACAACCGCTAAAAATGCCGTTTATGGTGGATACGCTACCGCTTTTTTAGGTAATAAGTAAAAAGTAATAGGTAACAAGTGCGGAAACGCTACCGCTTAAATTTATTTTTATAAATAATCTAAACTTGTCGCAAACCTTTCAACCTTTTCACCGCCACTCTCACACAATGCCCCAGCCCGCTCGCACCAAGTGCGGATAAAGGCGAACACAACCGCCACGCTCCCCCACAACTTTCACACACACTCAGCCACTCACTCCCCCGCCACAACCCAACCGCCTTTGCCCTTGCCCTTGACTGCTCGCTACGCACGCATTTGCCCCACGCACATTTCCACACCCAACGCCCCGTGTCGCTCGCCCCGCCTTCTCACGCTAAGGCAAGCCCTGCCCCCGCTTGCCCGCACGCTTCCGCCGACTGCTCGCTCCGCACGCTTTCGCCCCACGCACATTTCCTATTCAAACAAACCCACAAACTCAACACACAAAAAAGCGTAATGATTTAATCATATATAAAAATGATAAATTTATCCGCATTATTTTTTACTTTATCAAGGCAAACAAAAAGAGCGGATTAATCCGCCACCGCTTTTAAAATTAAAATAATAAGATAACAAAATTTAAATCAATTCCAATAAATCTTCAACTTCACCACATAACTCCCTTATTCATCTAGCATAAGTTTTTTAGCATTCTTTTTCAATTCTTTAAGTTTCTTCTTTTCTACTTCGCTAATGCTTTGCTTTGGCGTTTCCATATTCTCTGGAAGCGTGCCATTTACCTTTTTAATTGCTTCCCTAACAGCAGAACCCACTTCATAATGTGCTTTTGTTGCATTATCTGCACCTTGAATAAACTCATTTTTTATTTTTTCTTCCGTTTGTGAAATTCTAAACAAATTCGCAATAAGTTCAGGGCTTGCCATAAAATCTAAAATCTTTTCGCTAGGCTTCAATCCCTTTCTTTTGTGTATGTCCGCAACCGTTTCACCACCATACAACCCCATATATCCAGCATTTTGAAATGTTGCAAACTCTTCATCTGTTATGACACCCGCTTTATGTGCAGTCTCTGCAAGAAGCTGATTCCATTGCTTAATGTCGCCCCTGACAACCAACCTTTTATTCTCTTCATCAAGTGAATTAAAATAATCATTTAATTCTTGCCTTCTTGTTTGAATAGCAAAATAAGTTTGCCCTAATGCAATTATCTCTTTTCGTGGGTCGCCATTTTGCACTATTAAATAACACGCATAACGAGTTAGTTCATAATCTATAATATCTTGACGCCTATTTTTACCTGTTATTATTGGCTTCCTGACCTCAGGAAAGTGCTCTTCAATTTCATATCCAGCATTTTTACAAGCAAGCATTGCTCTATTTATAACTTTGTTAAAATTTTCCCATTTAGAATATTCTAACGCTTTTTGCAATTCCCTTGCAAGCCAAAATTCACTGCCATCATCCCTTTTATGCTTTATATCCTCAAATGATTTGTATTCATTTACTAAAACTTCCTTTTCTTCCATAACTCCTCCTAAAATCTACAATGTTTTAAATTGATTTTTATTTAATTTTATTTTATTCTTATATAAAAAGTTGACTTTCCTATTCCTTGCTTTTCAATTTCTTTTTGTGCAACCAATTTTCTTAACGCACTTTCAATAGTTGAAACGCTAAGGGATGGACACAATTCCATTATTTTTGCCTTATTAAATTTGCCAATTATGCTATCTATTGCTCGCTTTACCATATCTACGGACTTTGCTTTTCCATCTTCTATTCCACCATTTAAAATATTAAATCTTTCTTCAAAATCTCTATACGCTGAAATTATTGTGCCAAGCAAATATTTGATAAACGCTTCTGGATTGTCCTTATTTTCATTCCAACCATATTGAGATTGTGCAAGCGCATCATAATACAAATCTTTATGTTTTGGAATTTTACTTTCAAGCGAAATATATTTTCCAATGCTATAACCACATTTATATAAAAGCAATGTAGTCAATAACCTACTCATTCTTCCGTTCCCATCAATAAAAGGATGAATACAAAGAAAATCGTGTATAAAAATAGGAATTAAAATTAATGGGTCAACAGCATTCTCCGCAACCGCCCTATTAAATTCGGCACATATCATCGCCATCGCTTCGGCAGTTTCATAAGGTGCTAATGGCGTAAATATTGTACGAGAATTGCCCCTTTCATCAGTTGCATTAATGTAATTTTGCACACTTTTAAATTTCCCGCCAATGTTTGAGCTTTGATGACCATACATAATTTTATGCATTTGCAAAATATAATTTGGCGTAATTTGAATATAATCAAAATTTTCGTGCACAACATTTAACACATCCCTATATCCCGCTATCCCTTCTTCCGCCCTATTCCGTGGCGTGGTTTTGTCCTTACAAATTTGCTTCAACCTTGTGCTAGATGTCCTTATCCCCTCTATCTCGTTAGATGCTTCCGTGCTTTGAACCTTCGCAATTTCAACCAACCTTTCAAGTTCTTGCGGTTTTTGCCTTATAAAATATTCTTGCTTTCCTTTATATTCGTGAATAATTGCACAATAATTCAAAATGTCATTGCTCCACAAATTGTCTTTAAGTTTGCAATAATTAAAATCTCTCATTTTCCCTTACCTTTTAACCTGTTCCCTTTAATTATAACATAAAATAAGGGCAAATGCAACCATTTACACCTTATTTAAAAAGATTTTTATTTAATTTTATTTTACTTCAATTAATTGATTTTGTTTTATTGAATATAAATAAGTTTGCACTTTTTCTGCCTTATATGCCAATTTTACTGCATAAGCATAAAGGAAAAGTTGCTTTTTATATTTATTTATTAATTTTTCTTTATCTTTTATTGCCGTGTTTTTGTAATCTACAATTATAAAATTGCCATTTGGTTTGATTATAAGCAAATCAATCACACCTTGCACAAGCACTTCTTCTTCGCATTTTGATTCCACTATATCACAATGCCTTGCCTTAAAGATAAATGGTTGCTCTTTTCTTATTGTGTCGCCACTCTCAATAAGTGATTTTATATTTTTAATTGCATCTAAAATTTCGCCAGAGTTGACAACATCAACATTCACACCTTGCTTTTTCATTTCTTCTAAAAGTGCATCAATTTGTTCCTTGTCATAAAAATCGGCATTAATAAAATCAATTTGCTCCAAAACGCTATGATAAATCGTTCCTATTTCATTAAGAGCAATCAAATGCTCGCTTAATTCTAAATTTTGCGGTTCTAAGCAAAAATTTTCACCCACATTTTCACTTTTTAAAATAGATGAAACACTGTTTTTAAACGCATAATTTTGATTTTGCAAATGCGGATAAGAATAATTTAAATAATTGCAAATAAAATTTAATTGCTCACCACTTAAATTTGCCCCGCTTTCTTTCTCCTTTTCTTCGCTTCTTTGCATTTCAATATCAAAAACAACTTTAATGCTGGCAAATTCATTATCCAACTTTCCGCTAGAAACCAAAATCTCCCGCTCAAAAGGCTTTAAATAACTTAAAATCATTTGCATAAATGATGGTTCTGCATAACCCCTAAATTCCTTTTCAAACTTCTTTACAGAACACGCACCAACCACAATAAGTTGATTTTTAGGGCGAGTTAAAGCAACATATAAAAGGCGTTTCATTTCTTCAATTTCATTTTTTTTAACCGCACTTTCAATGTAGTTTTTCACAAGCGTTGGCTTTTTCCACTTTTCTTCTATGTTATAAAAGTCCGCCCCTATGCCTTCGTTTGTTATAACCAAATCTTTGCCCCTATATTTGCTCGCATCCCCCGCACTTGCCAAAATGACAATAGGATATTCAAGCCCCTTGCTTGCGTGAATGGTTTGGCAAGTTATGCAGTTATCCCCGCTTGACACGCTTATCTCGCTTTCACTTTCCCCGCCATTGTTTCTAGTTTGTAAATATTGCAAATAATCAATTAAATTATAATTTTTAAGCCCTATAATTTCGTTTAAAAACTTTTCATAGTTGCTTATAATCTTTTCATCTTTCATCGCATAAAGCACATTTAATAAATCGTAATGCTTTTCAATCTTCTTTATAATCTCGTAAACATTACACACATAAATGTCGCTTTTTAACTCTTTTAAAAAGGAAATTAATTTATTTATTTTATTTGCAATTTTGAAGCAAACTTCATAAGTTATCCCAAAATCATTGCAAAAATCAGTTTTTTTGCAGTTTTTTTGCACTTTTTCAGCGCTTTCTTTGCCCTTTTCACCCTCTACGCAATTTTCGCCATCGCCAAATTGCCTTGCAAAAAGTTTTGCACAAGTTGAAAAATGCTCTTCACTTTTAGCAAAAAGTCTTATGCAACTTAAATCGCTGTCATCAAGCCCAATGCACGGAAATGTTAAAACAGTTGCAAGTGAGATATCATCTTCAAAATTAAGCACAAGTTTTAAAAGCGAATTAATAAACATAACTTCAATGCTTTGATAGATATCTTCCTTAAACTCCGCACTTACAGGAAACCCTTTCGCCTTTAAAAGTTGCACAACTTTAACATACAACGCCTTTCTCTTTCTAAATAAAATAGCAATGTCTTTAAAATCAACAGCCCTAACGCAACCCGCCTTAGCATCGTAAATCGTTTGACCTAAACACAAAGCCACCTTTTGCACAATAAAATTCGCTTCCATACTGACCCTATCTTGAAAGGCACTTTCATCTTTTGCAATATCATAAACTTTTACAAAATTATAATTTGATTTATTTTGATTATTATCATTATTTTCGCCATTTACATTTTGCTTTAAATTTTCAAATTGAATTAATTTATTTTTATTTTTTTCTTCCGCTCCATTTTCTTTGCCGTTTTCGTCTGCATTTTCGCCATTCTCTTCGCTATCTTCAAAATTTGCACCAAAATCTAAAATATCAATCTCAACTTTATCCCCAAACTTTTCGCCATTATCAAACGCATCTTTGCCCTTTAACTTGCTAGTGCCTTCATAATCAACCCCGCTTTCACTTTCTGTCATTATACAGTTAAAAATTTGATTAACAAAATCTAAAATGCATTTATCACTTCTAAAATTCTCATTTAAATTTTCACTTAACCCGTTTTGCTTGTCAACAGCAAAATCTTTAATCTTTTGCATTAAAATCGCTGGTGTACATAATCTAAAACCATAAATTGACTGCTTTGCATCCCCAACCAAAAACAACTTGCCAGACCTTGACAAACTTTCAATTAAACTATCTTGCAAATAATTTACATCTTGAAATTCATCAACAAAAACATAATTGATATCACTTGTAAAATCATTTAAAACATCATCAAATCCAAACAACCTAAGTGCCAAATGCTGAATATCTAAAAATTCAAATTGATTTTGCTTTAACTTTAAATCATCAAACTTTTGCTTAAAAATTTTCAAAAAATCAATTAAAAGAACAAGCATTTGCTTTGTTTCCCTAAGTTGCATCATCATTTCATCAATTTTATCTGTGCCAAAATAAGATTTTAGTTTTTCAGTTTCATCCTTAAACTTCTTCTTTTCCACCTTAATCTCATCTTTAAAATTAAAATCACCATTAGGAAATCTAGTTGCAGAAATTTCATTTTTAAAAAGGAAATTAATTTTATTATTTAAGTCAAAATTAAAATAAGATTTTAACACATCTATATCCTTATTCAAAACCGCAACCGCCTTGCTATCTTCCTTTTCATCAAGTGAAGAAACGGCAGTTAAATACAATTTTAAAATGCTCTGCACAGCAACATCCAACCTTGACACTCCCGCATTAAACACAACGCTATTTTCAACATTATCACTATAAAGGGCAAGTGCAATATTGTTTAAATAATCAAACCCATCCGCCCTAGTTTGAATATTATCATATAAACTATACACCAAATTTTGCAACTTTTCATCACTTCTATCTTGCAAAAAATATGCACAAACCAATTCAATGCCATCGCTTGACACCTTTTCAAATTCATTTAAAGCCAGTTTAAACGCACGATTTTTTAGAAAACTTGCCTCAAAAGTGCTTAAAGTTTGAATATTTGCATCTATTTTTAATTTATAATAATATTTTTTTACAACATCTAAACATAACTTATCTATGGTGCAAATTTTAGCAAGTTCAATTTTTTCATAGTTTTCTATCAATTTTTTGCGTTTTTTCTCATCTTTTTCACTTGCTATGCACTCCGCCATTTTTGAATAAAGTCGCTCTTTCATTTCCGCACTTGATGCATTGGTAAAAGTACATACCAAAAATTTTGATATGTCCGCACCATCTTCTATAATGATTTTTAAAATCTTTTCAATCATTAGCGTTGTCTTTCCACTCCCAGCAGATGCAGAAACAACAACCTTTTGCTTTTTTGTATCTAAAACATTTTGTTGACTTATCGTTGGTTTAAATGCCATTTTGCTTTTATCCTTCTTTTACATTCTTTTTATTTTTCTTTTTTATAGTGCTTTAATGCTATTTTAAATTGATTTTTATTTATTTAATTTTATTTTAGTGCCATAAATTAAAATTATTCAACAACTTTAAAAGGAAAAAATTAATTTAATTCAATTTGATATGATTTTATTTGTAATTTTGATTTAAATTCATTTTAAGTTTATTCTTAATTTATTCAAATTGATTAATGATTTAAATATTTAATCTTCTTCACTTTCGCCACTTTGTTTCTCGCCAATTAAATCTGTTATTTTCTTCGTTTCAATCTCTCTTATGCACGCATCACTTTTTCGCTTACAAATGCCTCTATATTTGCAATAATCACAAACTGAACTTTGCCCATCTTTGTATGGAGAAATTGCAATGAACCCACTTAAAATATTTTTAACCGCAACAGTTATCAATTCTTGCACATATTTTAGCATTTTCAATAAACTTTCTTCGCCCACTAAGTTCGCACTTAACTTTTGCTTTCCATTTTTTTGCAGTTTTGTGTAAAAATTAAACAAATCACTTTGCTTTTTCTCTCCATCATCTTTATCTAAAAGCGTTTTATCTAAAAGGTTAAGACAATCTAAATCGTCATCAAAATAACCTTTAATTTTATAATCTTGCCTAACTTTTTCTCCGCCCGCACTTTCGCCACTTGCATCATCAAAATCGGCTTTTATATATTTATCATTTATAGGGCTATAACCAAACCCAGCAAGCCCATAACCTTTTCCACCATTTAAAACTGCAAGAGAATAAATTAAAAGTTGAATTTTAAGCCCATAATAAATCTTTTTATAATTTAAATCACTGTCCCCTGTTTTATAGTCCAAAATTAGAACTTTGTTATCAAATTTATCAAATCTATCAATTTTACCCGCTAAAAACACGCTTTTTACGCTATTTTTAATTTCAATCGGCTTAAATGAAAATTCTGTTTCGGCAATTCTAAACGCACTTTTCCTTTCAAAATTGTTTAAGTTATCCATAAGTTTAAATGCTTCTTTTTTAAGGTTCTTAACAATAAAACGATTATCATCATTTTCAAAAACCATTCTATTTTCGCTTATAACAACATTTAAAACTTCATTCTTCACCTTTTCCAATTCTTCACCACTTAGATAAGGTTGATTTGTGCTTTCAAATGATTTTTTAAGTTTTTTAGCAAAAAGTTCGCAAACTTTGTGCAATATTTGACCTATATCTAATTTTTTAAGTTTAAAAGGCAAATCTTCTTTAAGCCTTAACCCATAATTTAAAAAATGCATATATGGGCAACTGAAAAAAGTGGTTAATTGCGTTGCACTTGTCTTCCCTTGCGGGAAAAATAATTTTGTCGCCAAAGGTAAATTGCTTTTATTATTATTTTCAATATCTATGCAAATTAAGCGGTTAAAATAATCTGCCATATTGCACTGTTTTATAATTTGATAGCCTAAACCATCACATTCATTTTTAAGAGCAAATTTTATTAAATTGCTTTTAGTTGCCAAATTTTCCGTAAAAAGCATCAATTTTTTATAATTAAATGCATTTTTTACACTTTTTTCATCTAAATCATTTAATGTGTCAAAATCTTCCATTTTTTGCAAAGAGTTTTTTAAGTTTTCCACACTTTCCACATCCTCAACAATTTCACTTTGCTCATTTAATTTATTTTGATATTGATTTATTTCAATTTGAGCATTTTTTACTTTTTCATTTTCCGCTTGCCCATTTTCAAAACTGAACGAATGCCCACATTTTAAATTGCAAATATGTTCATTTTTATTTTCTTCATTTTTAGCCTTATCATTTACGCAATTTTTTGCATTTTCATCAAGCAAATCGCCCAAATTTGCCATAAGTTTAACATCATCATAGGCAATTAGCGGTTTAAGTGGCATAGCATTGCCCCTTTCATCCACAACCGAAAACATTTTGCAAATTGATGTAACCAAAATAGAAGGCTTTAAAGTTGCCCCTGAACTGTCCGCAAGCAAATATGAAACAATTAAATGCTTTCTAGCAAGACACGCAACTTCAAACAATTTTTGCCTTGCACGCATATTGATTAAAGAGATTTTAGGTTCAATTACATATTTATCACTTAAACAATCTATGTCTTTATCTGTAACAAGCCCCAAATCGTAACTTATTTTAGGTGCAATAGATAAATTCATTCCAACCAAAAAGCAAACACTTTTCCTTTCAAAACTAGAAGATGAAACATCGCCAACAAACACCGAATCAACGCCAAGAGGCACAAGACTAATTTTGCACGCATTTAAGCCACTTTGCACAAGTTTAGAAAATGAAAGCAAATCATATTCCGTATCCGCTGACAGTTCTTCAATTTGATTTAATAAATTTTGCATTTTTGGCACAACTTGTGATAAAGTTTTGTTTATAACTAAATCACTTGCAAACTTGTCCATAAGTTCATTTGTAAGTGTATCAATATTAAAATATGTAAATATGTTCCTAATTGCATTTATATAATCTTTTCCGCAATTTAATCCGCTAAAAACCCCAATAATGAATTGAATTTTATCATTAATTTCATTTAATGCACTTTTTACATTTTCACTTATATTATCATATGCTTTTGAAAGCCACTTTATGCCATTAGGAGAAAGCAAGTTGATAAATTTATAAATTTCTTCACTTCTTTCAACCACTTCATCTCCACCTGCACAATCATCACAACTTTCACCGCTTTCATTTTGATTATCCGCACAGTTTCCTTCATTATCACAATTTAAATGATTTTCATTAATTTCATTTTTATTTTGTGATTTTTCATTTAAAAGTCCAAAATAATAGTTGAAAATTAAACTTTTCAAGTCTTCTTCCATAAAGCCATAACTTACACACTTAAAAATTGCATCCAAGAAACGCCCAAGTTCTGTGCTATCCAACTTTGTAACATCATCTAAAAAATAAGGAATTTCATATTCATTAAAAACATTTTCAATGGCAAGTTTATATTTTTCAATGCTTCCAAGAGCGACATTTATTTGATTATATTTAATCTTTTCACTTGTTACATATGCCTTAATTCGCTTCGCAACCGCCTCAATCTCTTTATTTTCATCTTCAGCACAAAATAGCAAAACATCATCCGTTTTTAAAGGCGTAACAGAAGGGCAAAAAGAAAATAATTCATTTTTAATTTTTTCATAGTTTAACGGCAAAACTTCCTTAACTTCCAAGACATCTTTTAAATTATACTTAAAAAACAATGCGGAAATATTATCATATACTTCGTTTGTATAAATATGTTCATTCAATTTGCCCAAACCACAACCTGCACCGACACAAACATAATTGCCATTTAAAATTAAATTTTCTATAATTTTATATTCTTGCCTTGTAAAAAAGTCAAAAAACGCAAAATAAACTGCCAAATCATTAAAAATTGCATTGCTTTTAATCTCCGCATTTAATTGCTCAATCTTTTTAAGCCCATCAGTCAATCCGCTTTCAACCGCACTTTCATAAGCAGAGTAGATTAGTTTTAAATCTGCAAGTTTTCTTTTTAGCAAAACTTCATCCGCATCACTCTCACTTACCATATCTGCACTGATTCCGCTCGCCTTTATTTGCATACAAGTGGCATAAATATTTTCAGCAAATCCAATTTGCCTATACATATTTTGAAACGCCTGCAATTTATCGTTTAATTTGAATAAAATGCTTTGAATTAAAATTACACCGCCTTGCTTATCTAACTTTTCATCAATTTTTACAACCTTACTGCAAAAGCGGTTGATAGACATAACTTCGGCATTGAAAGAGCAGTCCAAACCAAGCCTATCTAGCAACAATTTTTCACAAATTAATGTGTATTTATCTGGCACAATAATAATATGTTTTTTCGCATTATCCGCATTTCTTTTAACTTCATCAAACACAGCAAGAGATGCAGTGTAGAGTAAATCACTATAAATTAATTTCGCACGCATAAATTCATTTTCCTTTCACTTTTATTTTAACATAAAACGACATTTTTTGCAAAGATTTTCACTTTAATTATAAAAATTGAAAAACCACAATTTAAAATTGTTTTAACCAACTTTTACGCTTAAAACCACAAAAAACGCAATAAAATACGCAAAAATTAGCAAAAAAATAGAAAATCAATAAATTTAATAAAACAAAATGCAAAATAAATAAATTAAAAATAAAAATTAAAACTCAACAAAAAATGCAAGCACAATCATATGCTCACATTTAAATATGTTAATTTATTCAATTTATTAAAATGATTTTTAATCTGTTTGACTTGCAATCGCATCAAGTTCAGCCTTAATTTTCTTATCCAACTCGCTATCTTTGCTATAATTTGCTGGCACAATAAAATTCACACGCCCGTCAGCCAAAATCTTCTCTGCCACTGCTTTCGCCCCATCCTTAGCAAGCGAATAAACGCACACACTGCAACCGCCCTTATCCTTAACCAATTTCATACAAGGAATGTCCGTTTCGCCATCTCCAAAATAAATCATATTCCTATATGGCATTTTCTTTTCCTTCTCTATATATTCATTAACTTCATATTGGTCATAAAGATTATCTATCATATTTTTCTTAATTCTAAAAATATATTGCGTTTTATTCGTGTAATTAACAACTTGTGCAGGCCAAAAAGCCTCGCCATTCTCATCATAAGCAAAAGTGCTACCAAAAATTCGCTTTACATCACCCGCAACGCTCGTGCCTTCAATCAACTCTTTTAACCCACTGCTGATTATGTAATGCTCCACCTCAAGCCCCAACTTTTTGCCATACTCAGTTGTCCTTTTAAACCAAGTGTCAAGCCCTTCATAAAACTCTATGCCCTTGCCATATGATTTTATGTAATCTTTTGTCAACTTCTTTCCTTTTTTCTTTGCAAGTTCAATAAGAAGATACATATATCCTAAATTGTTATCCATATTGTGTTTTTTACACAATTCAACATTCTCATTCCAATATTTATCAGCATTCTCACCAAAACTCGCTAAAAATCCATATTCAAACATATATTGTTTGCAAAGCGTGTAATCAAAATCATACATAAACGCCACTTTCTTTCTTTCCATTAACTTTTTCTCCTTAAATTTCAATTAAAATTCTTTTCCATTCTTCTTCGCTAGTTTATAAAAAATTTATCCCAAAATTAAATTGCACTCCAACATTTATTCTATGCACCAAACCAAAGTTTTAGCACACTTAAATAAACCCAAATTAGGCAAAATAATTTTTTCTTTCAATAAGATTATATCATAAATAAAAATTATTTCAAGTAGCAAATTAAAATTATTTTTAATCCACTTAAATTCACAATCGCATTCTAACTCAAACAAAGCACAAAACAAAAAAAGCAACAAATAAAAAATTGCTTTAATTTAATTTGATTTATTTTGATTTATAATTCAATTCGGCTATCAAGTGCTTTTGAAAGCGTAACTTCATCCGCATATTCAATGTCGCTCCCCATTGAAATGCCTTGTGCAAGCCTTGTAACTTTAACACCAAGCGGTTTGATAAGTTTTGCAATGTACATTGCCGTTGCTTCCCCTTCCACATCTGGGTTTGTTGCCATAATAACTTCGCTAACTTGCTCACTATTTAGTCTTTCAAGCAACTCTTTTATGCGTATATCATCTGGCCCTTTACCATCTAGCGGACTTATGCAACCGTGCAAAACGTGATAACGCACATCAAAATCTTTAACCTTTTCAAGTGATAAAACATCCTTAGGTTCTTTTACAACGCAAATTACATTAGATTTCCTTGTTGCACATATGTCGCAAATCTCTTTCTCTGTAAAATTGCCACACACCTTGCAATAATGCACATTATGCTTTACATCCATAATCGCATTTGCAAAATTAATTGCATCTTCTTCACTCATCTCTACAACATTATACGCATATCTTTGTGCCGTCTTTTGCCCAACCCCCACAAGTTTTTCAAAGGAATTTATAAGTTTTTCAATCGGCAAAACATTATTTCTCATTATTTTATATTTTCAACCTTTTAATTCTTTCACAACAATAAAAACAAATTGATTTTAATTAAATTTTTAATTTTAAATTCTTGCTTAATTTTACATAACATCTAAATAATTTTAATTTGCTTAAATTTAAACAATTACATTAACCCGTTTAAATTTGCAGGCATAAGTTCGCTAGCCTTTTCATCTGCCTTTGCACACGCCTCATTAAAACCTGCCACAAGCAAATCTTCTAGCATTTCAATGTCGTCAGGGTCAACCGCCTCTTTCTTTAACTTAACTTGCTTAACCCTTTTCTTTCCTGTTACAATAACCGTAACCATTCCACCGCCAACAGTTGCCTCAATTTCACAGTTTTCCAACTCTTCATTTGCCTTTTGCATATCTTCTTGCATTTTTTGTGCTTGCTTCATTAAATTTTGCATATTGAAGCCACCGCCTCCAAATCCGCCTCTCATATTTCCCATAAATCTTTCACTCCTTTATTTTATTGATAACAAATTTTATCAACCTATTTTAATTATATTCTTTAAAAACAAACTTTACGCACCTTTTCCACAAAAAAATTGCATAGCCCAGTTTTTAAAGTTGCATATATATATTTTATAAAATTTTTAAAGTTTTTGCAACAATTTTAATCATAAACTTGAAAAATATTTAATTTAAAATGAAAAACAATATTTTATAAAAAACATTTTCGCCTAAAATTCAATTTTGCTTGACTTAAATTTGCATTTTTATTATAATTTAAAAGTTGATAAAATAAAAATTCAATTAAATTAAATCACATTATTTAAGCATTGCTTAAATTTAAAAGGGTAAAAAATTTTTATATGATAGATAACAACAAACTGAAAGTTTTAATGGGAATTGACTGCTACTTCCCTAGTGTTGATGGAGTTGTGCAATCTATGCACAATTATTTGCTAGAACTAAACAAAGAAAATGAAGGCTATGCAATCGCCCCAATTTTAAAGAAAAAATTTGAAGGTGAACTCCCTTATAAAACTTTTTGGTGCAAAAGCATTTATATTCCAATTTATGGCGAACGCTATCCAATCCCCAAAAAAGACAAGAGGCTAAATGCTGAATTAGATGCATTAGATTTAAGCATAATCCATATGCACTCCCCTTTTGCCATTTGCAATTATGGCGTAGAAATAGCAAGAAAGAAAGGCATCCCCATTGTTGCCACTTTCCACACAAAATTTAGAGATGCATTTTACGATAAACTAAAAAACAAAAGGCTAACAGAATCCCTATGCAAAAAAATAGGCAAGAATTTAAATAAAGTTGACGAGGTTTTCATTGCAAACGAAAGTATGTTAGAAGAGTTGCGTTCATACGGCTATACGGGCAAAGTTTCCTATATGCCACTTGGCACAGAATGGGAGAAAAGTGAAAAGGAACAATCCTCCATTGATTTGGTGAACAGCACTTATAACATTGGAAAAGATGAAATTGTATTCTCTTATGTTGGCAGACTTGAAAAAGTGAAAAACATAGATTTCACTCTAAACGCACTAAAACACTTAAAAGAGCAAGGTTACGATTTTAAATTCCTAATCGTTGGCAAAGGTCCCGAACTTGAAAACTTAAAAGCACAAATACAAGAAAATGGCTTAAATGAAAATGTTATAATCACAGGCTTTATAGAACGCTCTATGCTTAAAGCAATCTACGCACGCACAGATGCCCTTCTTTTCCCTTCTGATTTTGACACCTTTGGACTTGTAAAAGTTGAAGCATCCGCCTTTGACACGCCAACCCTAACGCTAGAAAACTCTTGTGCAGGATATGGCATAATTGACAACGAAAACGGCTATCTAATAAAAAATGATTTAAATGATTATGTTGAAAGATTAAAGCACATAATTGATAACAAAGCCAACATTCCACAAATAGGAAAAAAGGCAGGCGAAACCCTATATATAAATTGGCACGAAGCAACACAAATGCTAATCCAAAAATACAAAGAATTAATTGCAAACAACACAAACAAAGCGGATTAAATAAAATTAAAATAATTAAAAATGCTATGAATTTATTGACTTCAAAAGATTTTAATATGTAAATATAAACATATTTAAAATTAATGATAAAAAACATAAATAAATTAAAATAAGAATAAATAATCATAAATAAAAATGAAAGAGAATGAAAAAGAACATATTGAAAAATGAAATGAACCCCAAAACTTCAAAACAATATGTTCTTTTTCCTTTTAAAAATTATCTAAGATGATTTTGATATACAAATTTATCAAACTCTATAAAAAAGCGGATAAATTCATTAAGCGCAAAAATTAAACTTGTGCTTTCTTTATATCTTTTACAAACTTGCCCCCCGCAAACTTCAAACCCCTCGCACTTTCTAGCAAATGCACTTGCAAACATATCAAAATAATGCTTAGCCACTTCATTAAAGTTTTCAAATGCAAACCCACCATCCGAAACCACAAACCCGTCTTTATCTGGTGTTATATTTAACACAGGGCATTGATTATTCATATCTAAGATAAGTGGCAAATTTATTTCTATAAATCCATCCTTTTCTTGTGCCTCAAAAATTTTAAGAGCATCAACAATCTCTCTAACTTTAAGCATATTCACTCCTTACATTAAAACCATTTTGCTATAAAGTTTGCTTGATAATTTTTTCAATGCGTGCGAAACATTCATCTTTATCAACATTTTTTAACCCCTTTAAAAACGAATAAAGGAGTGTTATTTGTCAACTAATTTAACAACAACATCTCCTTTCCTCCTTAATCTCAACGACCCATATAAACGACATTAAAAATTAAAGCAAACTGCACTTATTTCATTATTGGGAAAAGCACAACATCTCTAATTGAATCAACATCGTAAATCATCATTAAAAGCCTGTCTAATCCCATACCTAAACCACTGATTGGTGGCATTCCGTGTTCCATTGCAAGCAAGAAATCTTCATCCACATCCATTGCTTCTTCATCTCCCCTTGCCTTATCTTTCGCTTGTTGCTCCAAAGTCTCCCTTTGAATAACTGGGTCAACCAACTCGCTATAACACTTGCACATTTCCACACCATCAATCAAAAGTTGAAACATTTCAATAGTTTTAGGATTTGCATCGTTTCTCCTTGCTAGTGGCACCAAACTTGCAGGATAATTATATAGAATAACAGGTTCAATTAAATTAGGTCTAATCTTTCTCTTATAAATATAATCAATCACTCCACCCAAAGAAATGCATTGATCTAACTCTTTATCTGGGAACATCTTTAAAGTCTTAACTTTCGCCTTTAAATCATCTGCTGTATCATAATCTAACACATTAAAGCCCAAACAGTCATTAACCGCCTTAGTGTAATCCATTCTTTCAAACTGCTCTTTTATCTCAAATGTCTTGCCATCCTTATGAATTTCCGCCTTGCCAGTCAAATGAATCAAAATCTCCCTAAAAAATTTAGTGAAGAATTTTATATTATCTTCAAAATTCCAATAACTTGCATACCATTCCACTTGCGTAAACTCTTGCAAATGTTGGCTATCCATTCCTTCATTTCTAAAACACTTAGCAACTTCAAACACCCTGTTAAAGCCACCCGCAACAACCTGCTTCAAATATGTTTCAGGTGCAATACGCAAATTGCATTCCTTGTCTAACGCATTGTGCCTTGTCATAAATGGCTTAGCACTTGCACCACAAACTGCACCTTGCAAAATAGGAGTTTCAACTTCTATAAAATCATTATCTTGCAAATATTTCCTTATAAATGCAATCATCTTGCTCCTACCTAACAAAACTTGCCTTGTCTTTTCATTTGATATCAAATCTAAATATCTTTGCCTATATCTTAAATCTGTATCATTAAGTCCGTGGAATTTATCTGGCAATGGCTTAATTGCTTTGCTTAAAAGTTTAAACTTATGCGTCCTTATTGTCAACTCACCCGTGTGCGTCATATAAAGTTCGCCTTCCACGCCAATAAAATCGCCCGTATCAACATTGTTTTTGAAGAACGCAAAATCTTCTTCGCTTATCTCGTTTCTTCCAATAGAAACTTGAATCTTAGCAAAAACATCTTGAATATGAATAAATGCAAGTTTACCCATAACACGCTTGAAAATGATTCTTCCCGCTGTGCTTACCTTTTCACCTTCACTTAACTCTCTAACCTTTTGGATGTCATAAGTGCAATCCCACTTTTCAGCATATGGATTTATGCCACTCGCCTTTAATGCCCTTACCTTCTCCCTTCTTATATCCTCTTCCTTATAAAGTTCCTTATTTTCTATAAACTCATTTGCCATAAAAATTCTTCCTTTATCTTCCTAATTAATCTATATTTACAATGCCCTAAATTGATTTTATTAAATCTAATTTTTTTCATTCTTTATTGCTTCTTTGGCGAAATTACAATGTATCTTCTTGGCTCTTCACCTTCACTGTGCGTTTCAACCAAATCATCATCCTTTAATGCCTTATGAATAGTCTTTCTATCAAGTGCTGTCATCGGCTCTAACTTTATAGGTTTCTCATCCCTAACCGCACTATATTTTAACTTTCTAGCAAGTTTAATCAACTCTTGCTCCCGCTCTTCCTTATAACCACAAGCATTTACATAAACTCGCCCGCTATCTCTATCCGCACGAGAAGCAACAACACTGCACAAATATTGCAAAGCATTCAAGCCATCTCCACGCTTGCCAATAACCCTATTCGCCTGATTTCCAACCACTTCAACATTAATGTTGTCTCTAGTTTCGCTAATTTCAACATATGCATCAATGCCCATCAATTTGAAAACTTCATCTGCAAACTCACAAACCTTGCCCGCACCTTTGGATAACTTTTCACTCCCCAAATCGCCCGCATTCTCATTTGCACAAATTTGCATATTTTCATTAGATAAGGTAAAATTATTTTTTATTTCATCCGTGCCATTATCTTTATCTTCCGTTTTCTCATTCCTTTCGCTTTCACACTCTGCACAAACAAATTGAATATTATCAATCAATTCCTTTCCGCTTTCACAGCATTTTTCCGCATTTTTAGCGGTTGCTTCATCCGCTTTTTCACTTTTTAACAATGAAGAAAAATCATTATTTAATTCACCACGGCTTTCTAATTCTTCAAGCCTTTTAATGTTCTTTGCTCGCTCTTCCTTGCCGTTGTCCTCATCAATCGTTAAAACCACTTTTGCCTTTTTGAAAAGCCCGCCAGCGTCTTTAACTTCTATTGTAACTTTATCCCTTGTTACATTCAATTCTTTTAAACCATTCTCTATTGCTTGTTCAACATTTTTTCCAACAACTTCAATACTGTTCATTTTTTATCACATTCAACCTTTTAATTTAAGTTAAATTTTAATCGCACTTTTAAAAATATTGCAAAAATTAATCTTTAATAATTGTATTTTTTTGTATTCTATAATCAACTTCCAATTCGTTAGCATTACCTTTGCTACCGCCAAATCCGCCACCAAAACTTCCGCCGTTTTGCTCTTCTTTGCGTTTAAAAATCTTGTTATAAATAGGCGTTGTGCATAAAGCAAATAAAGAGTTAGCAATAACATAAAGTGAGAATACAGCATTTGAAAATAATGTAAATAAAATCATAATTGCTGGCAATATAAATTTAAGCACGCCTGTAATCTTCGCTGTTGGATCATCTCCTAAATCTTTCTTCTTTCTAAAACCACCGCTAGAAACAACCATTGACAAATAAGTTATAATGCCCGCCAAAGCAATTAAGATATAATAACCATTCCAACCATCCTCTTTATCCATAACAGGTTGCATAACCTTTAAATAATCTTGCTCAGATAAATATACATCAGTTTGACTTTCATCACTGCTATATTTAGATTGAGATATGAATTCTTTATAACTTGGAATAGCAGAAACACTCTTGTCCCCTCTCCAAACATTCTTAACCCATAACCAACTTTGCACAACATCGCCACCATCATACAACGCAACAACCGCTTCTTCCGCTTTCGCTTTCTTCTCCGCTTCATCGCCCTCAGTTGCATCATAAACTCTTATGTATTCATTTGAAAGAGTTGTGTACATATTCGTAATTTGAATATTCGCAATGTAGTTTAACGCATTAAATAGCGTTAAGAACACAACAATCGTAATTGCCATATTGAAAAACATAACCAAACAAGAACCAATTACATTAACATTATTCCTCTTGTAAATTTCAACTTGCTTTTCTTGCAATTTTTGTTGCATAATTGCTGGCGACACATTTGCATATTTTTGCCTAACCTTGTCCAACTCAGGCTTCATAATCTTTTGCAATTCTGCATTCCTCTTAGCATTCTTCCTTTGAAAATAATCAAGCGGAATCAATATAATTTTAAGTAATAGCGTAAATACAATAATTGTCCAACCAAAGTTACCAATAAAATCGGTAAACACTGATATAAGATAACCCCACACGGGCGTATTCCACGCTAAAATGTCCATCAATAAATTTGGCATCATCATATCAACCATTTATAATCTCCTTTTATATCCTCTGGCACTCTATCCACACACGCTTTATGCTTAGGAGTGCATCTCATTATCCTTTTAAAACCCAAATAACATCCTTTTATAACTCCAAACCGCTCCACCGCTTCCAATGTGTAAGTTGAGCAACTCGGCGTGTAAATGCAACAAGATGGCAATAATGGCGAAATAAAAAACTTGTAAAAATATATCATCCCTTTTGCTAAACATTTAAAAGGAAAACCTATAATTTTAATTATCTTTTTTATTACTTTCATCACTTTGCAATAACTCACCTTTTTTAAATGCATTAGTCAATTCTTTTCTTATTGCCTTATAATCTAAATCTATTATTTCAGGTTTTGCAACCACAATATAATTGTAATCGCTTTTAATCTTAGGTAACAACTCGGCTATAACCGCCCTTAGTCGCCTTTTAACTTTATTCCTTTTAACTGCCTTTCCAACTTTATTAGAAACCACAACCCCAACCTTAAAAGGTTTTAACCTTGTTGGAGCATAAACAATGTACAAATTTTTGCTATATACCTTGCTCCCTTTCTTGTAAATAAATTGGAAATGCCTGTTTTTTGTAAGCCTATTCTTTTTGCTTAGCATAAAACCTTGTCCTTTCACTTTAAATCACTAAAAAAATTTTCAAATGATTAAATAAATAAATCTCTTTTGCCTTTTAAGTCTTTTGACAGTAATTCGCCACATTTAATTATACAACAAAATTTAAAAAATTGAAATAAAATTTATAAACTTTTTTGTAAAATGATAAATAAAATTAAATAAAGCAACAAAAAACTTAATCTATTAATCAATTTAAATCATTTAACCCACTTAAAAATAAAAGCGGAAAATTAAATTCCGCTAAAAAATTGTTCACTTATTTTGCTAGTTTAGCTCTACCTCTGTTTCTACGCCTTTTTATAACATTTCTTCCGCCTGTAGTTTTCATTCTTTGACGGAAACCGTGAACCTTGCTTCTTTGACGCTTCTTAGGTTGATAAGTTCTTTTCATCGCTACACTCCTTTTGTATTTTCACTTTATTTCAAAATTGCACTTTAACAATTTTGCAATCATTCATCTTTATTTAACCACACCCGTTAAACAATTACATTTTAGTATACAATAATTTACTCTAATTGTCAAGTTAATTTAATAATTTTCACACTAAATCTTTTAATTCTTTATTATTTCTTTATTCTTTATGTTTCATTCACATTTTGTTAAATTTAAATGTTTCATAAATTCATTGCATATTAATAAAATTGTAACAATTTAATTAAATAAATTTATATTTTATTTGTTATAATTCTCTATCTAACCCAATCAATTTTTCTTTTATAAAATCTTTTTCATACTTTTGCAAATCTAAAACTAAACTTTCTAAGTTATCTAATGCCTTAACCCTTTTATCCAAATTAGTAAGAGATTTTTGTGCATTATAGCAAAGCGCTAAATTATTTGTTTTAGAATATAATTTTATAATCCTATTTGATAACATATTTGAAAGAACTTTTGCTAAATGATTTATAATTTGCCTATCTTTATCAAACTTCATTTGCCCCTTATATAAATCAATCAACTGTGCCAAATTTAAACACCTTACATAAAAGTCCGTATCCGCACCAGCATCTGCACAAACATCCATATTCCCGCTTTCATCCAACTTGCACAAAACTCCCGCACCCATAAACTTTTCGCTATTCAATTTATAAGGCAAAATAGGTGAAAATAAATATTTTTCAATCGTGTCATCGCTCCCCACATATAAAGATTTTTCAAAATTACGAGGTAAACACTTTAATTCGCTAACACGTAACGCAAGCATTTCTTCCGTATTCTTAATTGTATAATTGCTAACATTAACAATTATGTAATCAGCGTAAGTTTCTTTCATAAACATTTCTCCCTTTTGTCTTTTCTTCTCTTTATTGATTTTACCACACAATCTTCTCCTTGTCAATATTGAATTTTTTAAATTTAACTTTTCCACTTTATCCACATTTCCCGCATTTTTAACGCACATTTTTATTAAATATTAAAAATTGAAAATAATAAAATTAAAAATGATTAAAAATCCTTTGCAAAAATTTTAATAATGTTGTAAAATAAGTGTGTATATATATTTTTATTTATCAATAATAAAATTAGAACCATAGAAAAGGAAGGTTAAAGCAATGGAAAACTCAAACGACAAAGATATTTATTATGAATTATATTTAAAAGACAAACCCGCAGTTGAAATTATAGACAGAGTTAAATTGTTTGATATTTACGATGTTAGCAAAAAATTTACAAGCACTCGCACAATAACTTTTTACGACACACCAGACAACAGGCTTTCTATGGCAAAATTAATTTTAAGCACGGACAAAGAAGGAAGCAATAATGAAATTGTGCTAGAAAAGAATTTAGAGGGCGACCCAAATGCAAAATACATTAAACTTTTTGATATTTATAAAATTTCAACCCCTATCACTCAAACAAGCGAGCCCGCTAACAACATTCCTTTTTTAAGCGAATCTCTTCCAAGACTTTTCCAAACTCCAATGAACCTAGACCCCGAATTTATATTTAGAAAAGTCGTGCCAAAATACAAAGTTTATATAAATAATGAAAACTATAAAATTGTAAATGTAAATGGCTTTAAAGTTATTTTAACTATTGAAGACACAACATTCCACAACTTAACCAACAATAGGAAAAATTATGTTAAATTTGTCCGTGTTAGAGAAGCTGATGACAGTCTTTCCCACGAACTTGATGACTTTATTGTAAGATTAGAAAAATATTGCAAATTTATTTTAAGAATAGATGAAAGCAAATATAATCAATGCGTTAGAATGACAAGAGATTTGCCAAAGAAAGATAAAAATAAAAAGCAATAAAATAAAATTAAAAAGTTGAAAAATTGAAAAATAAATAAAAAATAATGTAAATGCA
Source organism: Christensenella sp. UBA6406 (assembly GCA_002438625.1). GTDB lineage: Bacteria > Bacillota > Clostridia > Christensenellales > UBA1242 > UBA4647. The sequence goes on along the minus strand of DJPS01000014.1, from coordinate 4,804 downwards.
ATCTTAAACTAAAATTTAAAATAAATATTTATCAAATAGAAACAAAAAGCACTGAAATAAATTTTTAAAATCTCAGTGCTTTTTCCTTTACCCTATTTTTGCCTTAATGTTCATATGCAACAATGTAAATTAACACAACTATTTTTCGCGACCATTTGATTTACACAAACAAACAAAACAACGATATCTCTCCGCTATCTCGTTAAACTTTTCCATATCCGCATCTATTATAACTCCATCAAAGTCTTTCCTTCTGCAATCTAAAACAGTGTCGTTAAATTTAACATATTTACTTCTTGTGTTGCTTAAATTCTTATCTTTATGCCCGATTAGCATTGCTTTTCTATAATCATTTGAAACATCTTCAATAAACTTCGCTATCTTATCATTTTCACTGCACCTTATCATAACTCCGCCACTTAAAAGCCTTACCGCCTCATCGCTAAGTGGCCAATCACTTATTCTAAACTTGCTAAAATAAGGTTCTCTTTCCTTTTTCCTTTCCATAACATTCACCTCACTAAATTAATATTTCAAAAAATTGCCAAAATGTATTTTATAAAACTTTAAAAATACGAATAATTTAAATTGCAAAATTTAAACATACAAAAGGGAGAATCAATCTCCTCCCCTTTGCTTTTTAACTATTCACCCTTGCGAACCATAACAACTTCGCCATCTGCAATTTCTTCAGCAGCAATTTGAATGGCTTTCTTCTCGCCCTTTTCAAATTCTTCCGTTGGATGTTGCACAATTTCCTTTGCTCTTTTTGAAAGCAAGTTAGCAAGTTCGTATGTGTTTCCAACTTTCTTTGTCAATTCTTCCACTGATGGTTCAAAAATCATTTTTAACTCCTTTAAATTTCGCCAACAATTTGATAATAATCAAAAATTATTAACCTTAATTTACAACTACTTCTAAATATGATAGCACAAAATTAATCTTTTGTAAATAGATTTAAATAAAAATATTGATAAATCCTAATTTTTTTATAATTAAAGAATTAACCTATCCTTTTTCTTCCCTTTATTAAATCAATTTAATTGAATTTAAGCATTTTCACTTGTTAAAAACTCTTTCATTTTTGCAATTATTTCATCCCTGCGATAATTTAAGCAAATCCAATCTTCAACTTGTTTTTGCCTATCTGTTTGATTGCCACGCCTTAAAAATGAAGATAATAAATAACAATATCCATTTTCTGTGCCTATAAAGTCAACCAGCTCATTTCTTCCGCTTGATAACCAATTAAACTTATAAATTAGTTGCTTTGCATCTTCAACTTCACACGCCTTTAAGAAAACATTTTCACTAGTTTGGAAGTTTTCATACTCTGCACTCTTATCACTCAAACCAACCGCAACAGTTAAAGAACCTACGCTCGTCTTTCCCGCACTTGCATAAAAATTCTTCAAAATAGATAAACATCTATCATTCTCTTCTTGTGTTTCACAAAGCGACAAAATGTCATCCGCATCAGGCACAACACACACGACATCATTGCCTTTAAACCTTGCCAAATTTTGTGCATATTGAACACCAAGCTCAAACATCTTAAATTGCTTTTCCCTTTCAGCCCCAAACTTCGCACTTATGCAAGTTACATTGCTTAAATTTTTATAAGCAGATATAAAATTCTTATTTGCATTTATCATAACCACAACAATCTTAATTGCCTTGTTTGTTGAAATAAGCGATGCAATGTTAAAGCAAGATAGTGGCAAGACTCTCCTATCAGAACCAACAACCAAAATCCTGTCGCCCTTATAAATCTTCGTATCAGACATATCATAAGCCTTTGCCAAATTGTTTGCTTCCACATCTATTGGCATAACTTCACTGCAACTTTCATAAATAGCATTGTCAAATCTATCTACGCTCTCAAAATCTTCACACCCATTTATCTTGCACACCTTTCCAACTATTGTAGGTAAACAATCATTTGTGTCATAATTCATCTCATATGTGTCAGCATTTACAATGTCGCCTCGTCTAAGTCCATATTTCGCTATAACATCCTCAGTTACATACGCATAAACGCCCTCTGCATCAAGTGGCACCAATATTCCAGAACCATTCGCAAATATATCCAAAACGCCCTCAATGTTCTCTTCTCTACCATTTTCTTTCTTGTCTATTGCATATGTGCTACTCGCTAAACCCTCAAAGCCATAATCATAACTTCTGCCACCCATTATGCTCGTTGGCACTGGACTTGCCATCGTTGGCGTTGCAATTTGCAAAATTTCCTTTGGTGGCCTGCCCTTTTTCGTTTTCTTTACATATGGCTCTTTCTCTCCACTTACAACTTGTAAAATTGCATCAATTAAATCTGCCTTCTTTAATGTCGTTGCAAGTTTAACCCCAACTCTCCTTGCATACATTCTTAATTGATATATTCCTAACTTCTCTAACTCATCTCTTAAACTCTCTTGCATTTTCATCCTCCTTAATCTATTTTCCCCACAGCCTCATAATATAATCTGCCAAGCAGAAAAAATTAGCACTACAAATCTATTACGCAATTAGTATAGCATAAATTTTAAATAATTGCAAATTATTTTAATAAATAGTTTCATACATTTTTAACTTTTTGTAGATTTTTCTAAGTTTCTTATTAATTTTTAAACAAAAAATAAGCCACAATCCTAATTTTAGACTTATAATTGAATAATTTTACATTATTTACATTATGCAAGCAAGGCAGATTAATTTAACTAAAAAAACAATACACAATCATTTTTTGCCAGCAACATAGTTTTAAATCAACAAACAAAAAAGCGGAATAATTTATTCTATATAGCCAAACCACAACGCAAACGCTTTCACCAACTCTTTACACAACGCCCCACCCCGCTCGCCCTTGCGACAGATGCAAAGCCGTGCGAACTCCTTCCACTCCCCACACCACAAAGCCCGCACACACACCCAAACAAACCCACACTTCAACCACACCAGCAAACCGTTCGCCCACCTTTCCGCCTTATCGCAACCCGCTCGCTCCGCACGCTTTCACCTCAATGCACATTTTCTATTTACACGCCAACATAAACCGCACCACAACGCAAACACATTCAGTCCGCCACACACCCCAACCACAACGCACGCTCGCCACCCAACGCCCCGTGTCGCTCG
>DJPS01000014.1:0-1637 GCA_002438625.1 Christensenella sp. UBA6406 | reverse complement strand
CGCCGACCTCGTAACCCGTTCCCACACGCCCACTCCCCATTCCGCCATACACAACACACCACAACCCCACACCCACCAAACGCACCAAAAGAACGGCAAACTCGCCCGCACCGCTTGCCTGCTCGCTCATCCACCCGCACTGAACCCTTTACTCAAAGCCACAGCCACCCCTTAAACGCACCCGCACCCCGTTCCCTAAGCAGAACCGCTCCGCTCAATATGATAGAACCCGCTCGCCCTTGCGACAGATGCAAAGCCGTGCGAACTCCTTCCACTCCCCACACCGCAAAGCCCGCACACACACCCAAACAAACCCAACCCCAACCACACCCGCAAACCGTTCGCCCACCTTTCCGCCTTTTGTCAAGCAAATTTGCAACTTTTTCAAATTTTTTTTAAAATTTTTAATTTTCCCCAAATTTTTGCCCCATTTTTGAACAAAACACCACATTTTTGTATAACAATTTTTCGCTCAAATTTTCCGTAAAATGAAAAAGTTATCCACATTTTGTGCGTTTTTGTGGATAAGTTTTGTTGTGCCTTGTAAAAATTAAGGCTTGCTTGAATTGATTATTTTGCATAAAAATTTAAAATTATTAAGCAAAATTATTTGTGATTATAATTTTATTAAGTTGTTAAAGTGTGATTTATGGGGTTAAAAAATCAATTTGACAAAGTTTTGATTTTGTGCTATAATTTTAAATTAATTTGCTAACTAAACAATTTTTGTTTTAACTTAAATAAATATAAAGCAAATTGCTAAAACAAGCATAAAAAGGAGCATTTGGTTATGAATGAATTTGAAAAGGAAAAAATTTATTTAAATGAAGTTGAAACATTTTTATGTGATAGCGTAAAAGATATGGATAAATCTAATGAAGAATCAAAGGCAAAAATTATGGATTTAAAAGAGTATTTAAACCATATGATGAAGATTGGACCAGATGAAACAATAAAGATTTATGAGCAAGTTGAAGAAAATTTTGAAATAATTGAACAAAGGCTTGCAAAAATTAATAGATTTGAAAAAGTTAAAAAATCTCCATATTTTGGCAAAATTACAATAAACGAATTTGGCGAAAATGAAAATCTTTATATTGGACTTTTTGACATAAGTTCAGCGGACACAAGCAAGCAATATGTTTTAGATTGGCGTGCCCCTATATGCTCTCTTTATTATCACTCTAACTTAGGCAAAACCACTTATAAAGCAAACGGTGAAACATTTGATGTTGAACTAATAAAAAAGAGGCAAATAACAATAAAAAATGGTGAACTAGATTATTTTTGCGACACTAGCACAAAAATTGATGATGAAGTGTTGCAAGAGATTTTAAGCCGTAACACATCTGCATATATGACAAACATAATTAAAACAATTCAAGCGGAGCAAGATGAAATTATAAGGCAACCACTTTATAAAACGCTAATTGTTGATGGCGTTGCAGGGAGTGGAAAGACATCTATTGGAATGCACCGTATAGCCTATTTATTGTACGAAAACAGAGACACCCTAACAAATGAAAATATTTTAATTTTATCACCAAATGAATTATTTTCACAATATATTTCCGCACTTCTTCCTGAACTTGGTGAAGACAATGTTAAAACCATTCCATTTTCGCTATTTTTAAGCA
>DJPS01000058.1:13391-30573 GCA_002438625.1 Christensenella sp. UBA6406 | reverse complement strand
TCATATAGGTCTAAAACAAAAATTCCTAATTTGGGATAAAAATAATTGTTTGAGAGTTATGTCATTTCATATAGGTCTAAAACTTTTGTTTTTTGCAAATTCTTTTTATTTCTGTTTGAGAGTTATGTCATTTCATATAGGTCTAAAACTTACTACCTCTCCATTGGTGGCAGTGCATTGTTTGAGAGTTATGTCATTTCATATAGGTCTAAAACCATAACAAGGGACAAAGCAAGAGTGTTTTAGTTTGAGAGTTATGTCATTTCATATAGGTCTAAAACTTAATAAATATTTTTCATCAATAAAATCATGTTTGAGAGTTATGTCATTTCATATAGGTCTAAAACTAGCAATAATATGCTACCGCTCAAAAACAATGTTTGAGAGTTATGTCATTTCATATAGGTCTAAAACTAACAAGGCAAGCTTGTCTTTTAGTTCGTTGTTTGAGAGTTATGTCATTTCATATAGGTCTAAAAAGCAAAAGTTATGGTGATGAGGTTTAATTTTTGGATTAAATTAATGTGTAAAATTGTACATTTATGGTTTGTTATTTGGATAAATTTAGATATGTTGTTTAATGCGGTAGGATTAGGTTTGCGAACACTTTTAATTTTTAAGTATTTTTTGTTAATTATTGCAAATATGTTTGCAATTTTTTTGTTTTTTTGTTAAAATTTTGAAGAAGTAAAAATAGAAATAAAGCAAGTTTATGTAACAAAAAGTTGAAAAGTGATAAATTGTGGTTGTATTGTATTTCAGCATATAAAAGCTTATATAATAATATATTTTTCAACTTGTAATTCAATATTACATAATTTATCTAATTGCTTGATTAAGGGCAATAAAAAAAACTGATTCTTGAAATTATCGCAATCAGTTTAAACACAAAGCATTAATGTTTTGTGCGATTAGAAATAATGTATTTGAACTTGTTATATCATTTCATATTTTTATGTTAGCATATTTTTTTTAGGGAGTCAAGCATTTTATGAATAAAAGTGGAAAATATTATGTCGGATTGGATATAGGCACGGGAAGTTGTGGTTTTTGCGTTACGGATGAAAACTATAATGTTGTGCGAAAAAATGGAAAAGATTTGTGGGGCGTTAAATTATTTGATACTGCAAGTGTGGCAAGCGAAAGAAGACAAAAGCGAAGTGCTAGGCGAAATTTGCAACGACAAAAAGATAGAATAAGGTTGTTGCAAGGATTGTTTAGTGAAGAAATAAATAAAATAGATTGCAACTTTTTTGCTAGAATAAATGCTAGCTCGCTTTGGGAAGAAGACAAGGAAAAATGCGGGCTTAAATCTAAAAACTCATTATTTTTTGATGATTTATTGGATGATAAGCAATTTTATAAAGACTATCCCACAATTTATCATTTAAGAAATGTGTTGATGAAAAGTCCAGCAAAAGACATTAGATATGTCTATTTAGCGGTTCACAATATGCTTAAACATAGGGGCAACTTTCTTTATGAAAGTTTTGATATGTCAAATGACAATAATTTTATAGATTTATTCAAATTGCTAAGTGAAAAGATTGATGAAGATGAAAATTTTTCTAAATTAAAATTTGAAAATAGTGTTTACAGCGCAGATGTCGTTGAAAAGTTAAAGCAATTAGAAAGAGCAATTTGCGACAAGCCTTTTAAAAATGGTTGGCTAGAATTTAAATTGATAGAAATTTTGGGAGCAAAAAATTCTAATTTAAAAGGATTATTAAAGGCGATAAGTGGCGGGATTGTTAATGCTAAGACAATTTTTGCTAGCAAAGAGAATGAATTGGTTTTTGAAATGGATAAAATCCCTTCATTTTCTTGCGAAGATGAAAAATATTTAACATTTAAGGCTGAGGTCGACAATGTTAGTGAAGCCGCTGGAGAAATCATAGAGATAGCTAAAGCAATCAATTCGCAAATTGAGTTTAAGCGTATTTTGGGGCATAATGAGAGTATTTCTAGTGCTTTAGTAGAAAAATATGAAAATCATAAAAAGCAATTACGGTTTTTTAAGGATGAAGTTGTTCGCAAATATTATCCTAATTTTTATAAAGAAATGTTTTCTTCTAAAAATGAAATGGGTGATGTAATTGATTGTAATTGTTATGCCAAATACATAAATGGTTGCGACTTGTTTTCAAGTGGAGATAAAGGCAAGTGGATAGGGAAATGTAGTAGAGAAAATTTTTATAATTATGTTAAATCATTTTTGCAAAGAAGAGAAGATTTTGCGGAAATAAGTGAAGTACAAAAGGTTTTAGATTGGATAGATGAGAATAATTTCCTTGTTAAGTTAAGAACATCAGCAAACTCAGTTATTCCTTATCAAATAAATAAAAAAGAATTGCAAATCATTTTAAATAAAGCAAGTGAGAATTTTCCATTTTTAAAAGAGAAGGACGATGAGGGGTTAAGCGTTATAGATAAAATCATATCAATTTTTGAATTTAGAATTCCTTATTATGTTGGTCCACTTGGATGCAAGAATAGTGAAAATAGTTGGATTGTTAAAAAATTAGATGAGCAGGTTTTGCCTTGGAATTTTGAAAAAGTTGTTGATTTAGATAAATGTGAAGATTTATTTATAGAAAGAATGCAAAATAAATGCACCTACTTAAAGGATGAAAATGTTCTACCTAAAAATTCGCTACTTTACAGCGAATTTATGGTTTTACAAGAACTTAATAATATGAAAGTTAATGGCGAAAAATTGCGACCTAATGTTAAAGTTAGAATTTTGAACGAGTTCAAATCTAAGGGTAAAGTAAGTGTAAAAAACATTAAATTAATCCTAAAAGAAATGGGGTTGTTTAGGGGAGATGACAATATTGTAATCTCTGGAATAAATGAAGATTTTAAAGTTAATTTAAATATTTATAAAAATTTCAACACTATTTTAGAAGGCGAGTTGGAAAGTAATGTTGAAATGGTTGAAAATATAATTAGATTAGCAACTTTAATTACAGATAAAGGCAGGTTTAAAAAGCGAATTGAAGCATTGTATCCAAATAAATTAAGCACTGAGCAAGTTAAGAAGATTTTGGGGCTTAAAATTGAAGGTTGGGGGCGATTAAGCGAAAAATTTTTAACAGGCATAAGGTGCATAAATAGAGAAACGGGCGAGGTTAAGTCTATAATTGATACAATGATGGAAGAGCCTTTAAACCTTATGGAAGTTATTGCAAAATACAATATATTTGATTTAATTGATAAAAAGGAAGAAAAAGATAAAATAAGTTATGAAGATGTTAAGGAACTTTATTGCTCTCCAAGTGTTAAGCGTGGTGTATGGCAAAGTGTTAAGATTGTAGATGAAATAACTAAAATTATGGGACAAACACCTTCCAAAATTTTTGTAGAAGTAACACGAAGTGATGGCGAGAAAGGTAAAGAAGTCAATTCTAGACAAAAACAACTTAAAAATTTATATAATCAAATTAAAGATATAGATGTGAGTGCGTTTGGTGTAGGGAATTTAAATGATTTAAAACAAAATATAGAAAGTAATGATGTAAAAGAGTTTAATAGAGAAAAATTGTATTTATACTTTTTGCAGTTGGGTAAGTGTATGTATACAGGCGAAGAAATAGATTTAAATAACTTGTATACAAAAGATTATGATATTGACCATATTATTCCTCAATCTAAGATAAAAGATGATGGTTTAACAAACAAGGTTCTTGTAAAAAGGCGGGAAAATATAGATAAAGGGAATAGGGTTGCTTCACAAAAAATTATTTCTAAAAACAAACCTTTTTGGCAATTTTTATTGCAAAAGGGATTGATAAGCAACGAAAAATATAACAGGCTTATAAGGGAAGATGAATATACGGATGATGAGTTGCGTGGATTTGTAAGTAGGCAATTAGTTACAACCAATCAGTCAGTTAAGGCGGTGATTGATTTGTTAAAGTCCGTTTACAATAAGGATTGCGAAGTTATTTTCTCTAAGGCAAGCAATGTAAGTGCGTTTAGAAATTGCGAGTTCAGTTTTGGTTATCGCAATAATGAAATGGTAAGTGACGGTGTAGAAAATATAGAAAAGCACACATATGAAGAAACTGATGAGTTTAAAGAATTGAAGAATGCGTTGATTAAATGTAGAGATTTAAACGATTTACATCACGCAAAAGATGCTTATCTAAATATTGTTGTAGGTAATGTATTTTATGAAAAATACACTAAGAAATTTTATTTTTTAAATAATGATAATTCAAATTATAATTTTAATTTAAATAATGCTTTTAAGCACAAAGTGGATGGTGTTTTTGATAGAGATGTCCATATTCCTATAATTATAAAAAATATGGAATCCAACACACCTATCATTACATTTTTAGAAAGAGAGAAAAAGGGCGCTTTTTATAAAGAAACTATTTTAAAATCCACATATCATCAAAGTGATTTAAATCGTTTGAGTGATGATGAAAAGTTGAAAATTGAAAGCGTTGATAGTCAATGGGATGGCGGAAGAGTTCCTTTAAAATCTAGTAAAAATATATTATCTAATTATAAAAAATATGGTTATTTTACATCTGGACAATATGCGTATTTTGTTCTTATTAAATATGTAAATGAAAAGGGAAAAGAATTTAAAAAATTTGTTGCAATGCCAATTTTGTACGTTAAAAACATAAAAAATTCGACAGATTTAGTTGAAGCAATTAAACAACTAAACGGGATTGATAATGTTGAGATATTGATAGATAAGATTAAAATTGGAACAATTTTGAAGGTTGGTTGTGGCTACTTTAAATTAGCGGGAAACACTGGGGATAGTTTGGTTTTACACAATTTTAATCAAGCATTCTTAGATGTTAAATTGCTTTCTTATTTTAAATTAATTAGCAAATTTAATTTTGGAGTAAAAAATAAAGTTGAATATAAAGAAATTGATGAAAAAATAGAAATTAAAAACAATAGATTTAATCAAGCGGAATATTTAACAAAAGAAGGGAACTTGCAAATATTTGAGGCTTTATTAATGCAATTTAAGTTGCCAAACTATAAATATGTCAATATTGGTATACAAGCTAAATTGCTCAGCGAAAAGAAAGAATTGTTTAAAGGTTTAACAGTTAAAGAACAAATAAAAGTGATTAATGGAATGATGGACATTTTAGTTGGTGTAAATGGAGCAGATTTAACAATTATGGGCGGGAGTGCTCATGCAGGGAAATTGACATTAAACAAAAAAATTGATTGTAAGACAGCTATATCAATAATTTATTATTCAAACACGGGATTTTATAAGAGAGAGGTTAAGATAAATTAGTGGGATTTAGAACGGTAGTGATAACAACTAGATGTAAGTTAGAATTTAAAATGAATTATATGGTTTATAGGGGTGAAGAAACAAAGAGAGTTTTTATTAACGAAATTTCAACACTTATTATTTCAAACACTGCCGTTACTGTAACTGCACCACTTTTAATAGAGTTGATTAAGCGCAAAGTTAAAGTTATCTTTTGTGATGAAAAACATAATCCGCTTATGGAGTTAATGCCTTATTATGATAGTTATAATGGAAGTAAAAAAATATACAATCAAATTAATTGGCAAGAAAAAGTAAAAGCCGTGGTGTGGACTGAAATTGTAAAAGAAAAAATTAATCAACAAGGTCAGTTTGTTAAAGAGCTGGGCTTTAATGAAGAAGCTAATTTATTGAAAGGTTATGCGGAAAATGTTGAATTGAATGATGTAACAAATAGAGAGGGGCATTCAGCAAAAGTCTATTTTGGTGCCATATTTGGAAAGAAGTGGAATAGAGATGGTTTAGATTTTAAGAATAATGCCTTAAATTATGGCTATACTGTTTTGTTGTCTGCATTTAATAGGGAAATAGTTAAACTTGGATATTTAACGCAACTTGGCATTTGGCATAAAAATCAATTTAATGATTTCAATTTATCGTGCGATTTTATTGAGCCTTTTAGAGTTTTAGTTGATAGGAAAGTTTATAAATTAGATGAAAATGATAAAAATTTTAAAAAAGAGATGATTGCTGTTTTAACTGAAAAAGTGAAAATTGGCGGAAAAGTTATGTTCGTTGAAGATGCTATATCTATTTATGTGCAAAGTGTTGTAAGTGCATTAAATGATGCAGATATATCAAAGATAAAGTTTTTTGAATGTGGAAGTGTGGATGAGATATAGGTTTATGAGAGTTTTGGTGTTTTTTGATTTACCTGTTGAAACTTATGAAGATAAAAGGCAATATAGGGTGTTTAGAGAGTTCTTGGTAAAGAATGGATTTATAATGATGCAAAAATCAATTTATTATAAAATTGCCCTTAATCCACAAATTGCTAATTCTATAAAAACTGTTGTTAAGCAAAACTTGCCTAAAAATGGTGTGGTGCAGTTGTTGTGTGTTACAGAAAAACAATTTGCCTCTATTGATTATTTATTAGGCGATAAAAATACGGATATAGTTGATAGTGAAAATAGGTTGGTAGAATTATGATTTTAAGGCACTATGATTTTGAAAATGTTATGGATTTTAGTGAAACAAATATTTATAGTCTCGTTTTTGAAGATAAAAATTATATGTATAGAATTGTAAAAGAGTTATCAAGTCAAATTGATGGCAATAATGGAAACTTTTTTCTTACAAAAGAACTTGAAGAAATAAATATTTCATCTAATGTCTATATGCTAACAGACTTCTTTAATTTAGATTTTAATTCAAAACCAATAAATAATGCAATTTTAAAAAATGTGCAAAAGGTCGCCATTGAGTGTGATGGTAAACTAAGTTTTGAAGAAGTGAAAATTAAAATTAATGATTATGTAAAAGAAATTTTATATGAAATTGATTTTCCTTTAACTTATGAAGAGTTGGATGTGGAGCAGTTATTTAAACATATAAATTTAAAACTTAATTATGAAAATAAAAGTTTCGTAGAAGAATTGTGTAGTTATTTAAGTTTAATAAATCAGCTGTTTAAAATAGAAGTTTTTGTTTTAGTAGGAGCGAAAAATTTATTGGATAGTGAAGCCTATAATCAATTTTGCACCTTTGCTGAATATAACGATTATAAACTAGTTTTTGTGGATTCTATGGATAAAAAGGTAAAATATAAAAGTGAAAATAAAATAGAAATTGATAGTGATAAGTGTGAATTTCTTACTCAAAGTAAAAAAATTTAAATGTTTTTTATTAAAAAATTGAATTGATTTTGATTTATTGATTTTATATTTAAGAGCAAGGAAAGGGTTGAAAATAGAAATAATATTTTCATTTTTTTTTGCTGTTTGGTGTGGCATTTGGCTTTGGCGGTGCATATGATAATTGTATGAAAGAATTTAGACATTATTTGGCGTCAGCGAACACGGGTTTAGGTTTTGTTGATAATTTTGATAGTATTTTAGAAAATGATGGCAAAGGTTATTGCTACATTATAAAAGGTGGTTCAGGAACAGGAAAAAGCACAATGCTACATAAGATTGCTGAGCATTTTGAAAACTTGGGTTATGAAATAGAGTTTTTTCATTGTTCATCAGATTTTAACAGTTTAGATGGTGTGCGTATTGTAGAACTTAATGTTAGTGTTATAGATGGAACTGCACCGCACACAAAAGATGCTGGGTTGCCTTCTATTAATGCGGAAATTGTGAATGTTGGAGAGTTTATTGGTAGGGGCGTTGCAAAGCACAAGGCACAAATTGAAAAATTAGTTAAACTGAAAGGAGAAAATTATAAACAAATTTATTCTTATCTTGCTATTTGTAAAGGACTTGAAGATATAGTTTGCAATGAATTTAAGAGAGAGTTTAATGCTGGCGAATTTGAAAGTGAAGTAGAGAAAATTTTGTGCGACCTAAATTTGCATAAGCAAAAATTAAACGCATCGGAAAGACATTTATTTTTAGATTATGTGGGCGAAAATGGAATAGAATCAACTTTTAATAAAAATAAATATCAAAGCATTTTAAAATTAAATTTTAATGCTTATCAATTTGGTTTGTTTTATGATAGGCTTGCAAAAGTGCTTAAAAACTTAAATTATAATTTTATTGCTTTTCATAGCGTGATTGACAATAATGTGAAGGCGGTTTATATAAAGAATATAGATTTAATCATTTGTTATGAAGAAAACTGCAAAAGCACGGTAGTTGCCTTTAATCGTAAATTGCAAAAGCAAATTTTGGCAAAGGTTTCAACAATTTTAAAGGAGACAAAAAAGTTGCATAAAGGAATAGAAAAATATTATATTGCAAATGTTGACTTTAATGGTGTGAATGGTTTAACAGAAAAACTGATAAACAAAATAGTCAAGTTTGCTTAAACTTGCATCGCTGAAACTTGACTATATAAAACTTCATTTTTAATTTTTTGTGCAATGGCAGTGTAATTTAAATTGCCATTGTTTTTTATAAATTTATCTACTTTTATGTTGGAATAATCTATGCTTGCACTTTCCCTTGATTGCAAATATTTTATATCAACTTTATCTCGCTTGACAAGTCGTTGCATCCTAATAGCAACATCAGCATCCAATAAAATTTTATAATCCGCTTTTTGCCAAAAGGAAGTTAGGGGCAAAAGGGCATAATCTAAGATTATAATGTCTTTGGCTTTCTCTATGTCTACCATTATTGCCTTTTCCATATATGCATATGTTACGGCATTTAAAAAATTTAATTTGCTTTTATCATTAAAAACTATTGCACCTAATTTTTTACGGTTTATCTCGCCATTTTCAATTATAGAAGTGCCAAATTTATTTATTAAAATGCTTTTTACTTTTTCATCTTTTAACGCTTTATGAGAGTATATGTCTAAATTAAATAAATCAGCATTCATCTCTTTTGCTAAATAATTGCATAGCGTGCTTTTGCCACTGCCTTGCTTTCCTGTTACAGCAATTATTGTCTTTTTCTTCATTTCTTTTCTATTCCTTGTTTTTTTGTTTATTGCTTTTTAATTTTTTCCTATTTGCATTAAATTAATTTTATTGCATTTAAAACTGGTGCGGGAAGATATGAAGTTACATCTAAATTGTTTTTTAACATCTCCCTTATAATACTTGAACTTATATGTTGTGCATTTGGTTCTGCACGCAAATAAATTGTTTCCAAATTAAATGCTTTTAGGCTAAATGAAGCAATCTCTTCTTCATTTATATAATCTTTCACATCTCTTATGCCACGAATTAAGAAGTTGGCATTTGCTTTTATGGCAAAATCCCCCGTTAGGCCACTATATTCATAAACTTCTATTTTTTTGCTTTCAACTTCTTTTGCAAATGTTTGCTCTATTGCTATTATCATTTTGTTTTTATCAAATGTTCGTTTTTTGCTTTCATTGTCGCCTATGCAAATTAAAAGTTTATCACATATCTTTAATGCCTTTTTTGCTATCTCGTAATGCCCATTTGTAAATGGGTCAAATGAACCCGCAAACAATCCTATTTTCATTTTGTTTCCTTCAATTTTAATTATAAAATAATTTAATTTTTATTCAAATTTTATTGATTACTTTTATATTATATGCTAAAATATGATATAAGTAAAATAAATTTATTTTATAAAATCCATAAGGGGTGGTTATGCTTAAAAATATAGATTATAATTTATTTCAAATTTTTGTAGAAGTTGCAAATGTGGGGAATATAACAAAAGCAAGTGAAAATTTGTTTATTACACAACCAGCGGTAACGCAAGCGTTGAATAGATTGGAAGAATCGCTTAATTGCAAACTTTTCATAAGGCAAAGTAAGGGTGTTCAATTAACAGATTATGGCAAACTGATTTATGGCGATATATGCGAAAGTTTAAATCTTATAAATAAAGCGGTTGGAAATGTGCAAAAACTAAGCGGAAAAGAAAATGCTGTGCTTAGAATTGGGTGTGGTGCAAACATTGCTAAGTGGCTTATAAACGAACCTTGCAAGGAGTTGCTTAGCAAGAATTCAACACTAAAAATTGAATTGTACGATATGAAAGTGAACGAACTTATGGAGAAGTTGGAAAAAGGCGAAATAGATTGCTTTATATCTTACGAAAATATTTTGCAGTACAAAAACATTGCAAATTTTAAAGTTAAAAGTACTTCATATTGTTTTGTTGGTGGGTCAGCATTTAAAAAGTTTAGCAATGGAATTTATGATGTTGCAATATTAAATAATTTGCCTTTTGTTGCTCCGAGTGGAAAACCATCCAACACGGGCAGTTATTTTAAAAGGCTGTGTGAAGAGTTTGGCTTAAACTTAAATGTGCGAATAGAAGCGGGGCGTTTTGGCACAATTTTAGAGTTCGTTAGGGACAATGTTGGCATTGCCTTTATTCCCGAATATATTGCAAATGAAGTTTGTGATAATCAAAGATTGTTTAAAATAAATATAGATATTCCGCTTAAAGAAGTTGATTTTGATGTTTATTATAACAAGCATTATCAATCTAAAATATTAACCGATTTGCTTAATAAGTTAAAATCTGCCAGTTAAATTATATGGAAAATAAATATATATCTTAAAGTAATTAACTCGCAATTATAAATAAACTAAATATAGAAAATTAATCTTGATAAAATAATGTGGCAAGTTATGTTGTTACTTTTTTAAATTATAAGGCTAAAACAATGCAAAAGTAAATTGCAATTTGTATTTGACATTTTAAGTTGTTTGTAATAAAATAATATGTGTAAATATTTGCAACTTCAATTTGTAATTTAATTGTGTTATAATCGTAAATATGTTATGAGTTTTTAAGTTGCTTATAAAAGCAAAATAATTAAATTAATAAAAATCAAATTTATATGCATTTTAACCGCTAAAAGTAGCGAAAAAGTATGCAATTTAAGTTGTAAAGTAAATTGGAAAAGAAATAAAGAAGTAAAGTTTTAAGGAGAAAATATATAAATGTTAAGACTTAAAGACATTAGAAAGACTTACGAAAGTGGCGGAGTGAATGTCCCTGCGCTAAAAGGAATAAATTTAAATTTTAGACAAAGCGAATTTGTTTCAATTCTTGGGCAAAGTGGTTGCGGAAAAACAACGCTTTTAAACATAATTGGAGGGTTAGATAGATACACAAGTGGAGACTTAATCATTGTAGGCAAATCAACAAAAGATTATACAGATAAAGATTGGGACAGTTATCGTAATCACACCATTGGTTTTGTTTTTCAAAACTATAATCTTATAATGCATTTAAATATTTTAGATAATGTTGAAATGGCTTTAGCATTGGCGGGTTTAAATAGAGAAGAGAGAAAACAAAAAGCGATTGATGCATTGAAAAGGGTTGGGCTTGGCGACCATTTACATAAAAGACCTAGTCAATTAAGTGGCGGACAAATGCAAAGGGTTGCCATTGCTCGTGCCATTGTTAATCATCCTAAAATTATTTTAGCGGATGAGCCTACGGGTGCGTTAGATACGGAAACGAGCATCCAAATTATGGAAATTTTAAAAGAGTTATCAAAAGATAAATTAATTATAATGGTAACTCATAACCCTGAACTTGCGGAGCAATATTCAACAAGAATTGTGCGTGTGTTAGATGGCGAAGTTAAAAGTGATTCAATGCCATTCAGTGAAGAAGATGAAATTGCAGAGATTAATGCGTTACAATCAGTTGTTGCAAGTTGCAGTGATAGTAATTTAGCGAATGAAAATAAAATTATTAATAAATCAACTTTAAATGAAACTGCAAATGCTAATGTTGCGGAGAATGAAAGCGTAAATGCGAATGAAGAAAATGTAAATGAAAATAATGTAAAAGCAAATAAAGGTGAAGAAATTGTTAAACCAAAGGCAAAGAAGAAAGGGCAAAAGACTGAAAAGACATCAATGTCCTTCTTTACCGCTTTAAAACTAAGTTTGCAAAATTTAAGAACGAAAAAGACAAGAACAATTTTAACATCTATTGCTGGTTCAATCGGTATCATAGGTGTTGCATTAATTTTGGCACTTTCAAATGGTTTTCAAGCATATGTAAATAAAATGCAAATGGACACACTTTCAAATTATCCACTTACCATTGAAAGGACAGCAACAGATTATAATTCGCTAGCAGATGCGTTTGGTAAAGCGAATAGCGATAAGAATGGCAAATTGGATAAGATATATGTAAATAAAGTTATGGAGAAATTGAAATCTTTGCAAAGAAACAACAACATAACGGAAGAATATATAGAAAATGTTGTAAAAACTATTGATAGTGATTTGTATTATGATATTCAATATTTAACCGACTTAAAGTTGAATATTTATAAGAAAACTACATACAATGAATTGCCAATTTATCAAGATGTAAATGCTATGAGTGGCTCTTATAGTGGTATGGGCTCAGTTTGGAGCGAACTTGTAAGCAATAAAGATTTTATTCAAAGTCAATACGATTTAGTTTATGGTGCATATCCACAAGACCCAACAAGTGAAAGTATGGATAAAGAACATCAAATTGTGCTTATCTTAAATGCTAACAATCAAATTAGTGATATAATGCTAAGTGCTTTGGGTTTGCCATATGCTGAGGACAGTTATAGTTACGCTGATTTTGTTGGGCAAGAATTTAAAGTACTTTCAAATGATAAACTTTATTCAATTAGTGGAGATAATGTAACTAAGAATAAAGTAACAAAAGACCTTTACGATAGTGGCATAACACTAAAAATTGTGGGCATTTTAAGACTAAACGACAATTCATCTATGGGCTCAATTTCTGGTGCGGTAGCATATCTTCCTAGTCTTTCAAATTATATGCTTAATTTGGAAAATCAAAGCAATTTGGTTGCTTGGCAAAAGGCTCATAAAGAAATAAATGCAAAAACGGGTGAAGCATTCACTGGAAGTGATGATGAAAAAGAGCAAGCGTATCAAAAAGCGTTGCGTGTTTTGGGTGCGGATAAAACCCCATCTCAAATAAACATTTATCCTGTTGATTTTAAGGCAAAGGAACAAATAAAAGAGCATTTGGATAATTATAATGCAACAAAGGAAAATGAAGAAGATAAGGTTTATTACACAGATTTAATGGAGATTATGGTTAGCACAATCAACACTGTAATCAGTGCAATCAGTTATGTGCTTATTGCATTTACTTCTGTCTCTCTTGTCGTTTCTTCTTTAATGATTGGCATTATAACTTATGTGTCAGTTTTAGAGCGAATTAAAGAAATAGGAATTTTAAGAAGTATTGGTGCAAGAAAGAAAGATATTTCAAGGGTGTTCAATGCAGAAACATTAATCATTGGTTTTTGTGCTGGATTAATTGGCGTGATTGTTACGCTTATGCTTTCAATCCCTATAAATATAATTCTATATGCACTTGTGGACATTCCAAATATGTGTGCATTGCCTGCAATAAGTGCGGTTGTCTTAATTTTAATCAGTATGGGCTTAACACTAATTTCAGGCTTAATCCCTGCAAGAATTGCATCTAAAAAAGACCCAGTTATAGCACTTAGAAGTGAATAATTTTAAAGTTTTTTGTAGGATTATAAAATAATTTAAAATTTAAATGGAAAGCAATAAGATAATTATTGTCTATTGCTTTTTTTGTTTATTAAAATCAATTTAATGAATTGCTTTTATTGAAAAAGTGAAAAGAGTTTTATAAAAGAGTGAAAAACTCTTGACTATTTAATTTTATTTTGCTATACTTAATTAGTTAAAAAATTTTTTTATGAGGTGAAAATAAAATGAAAGAGGGAATACATCCAGATTTGCACGATGTACAATTTGTTTGTGCATGTGGCAATACCTTTAAAGGTACAAGCACTAAGCCTGGCGATGTAATTAAACTTGATATCTGCAACAAGTGTCATCCTTTCTTTACTGGTAAAAAGGTAATGGTAGATGCAACAGGTAGGGCAGAACAATTTAAGAAACGTCACGGCATTAATTAGTTAAATTAAAGAAATGGTGCAGTTACACCATTTTTTTGTATTTGTGCTTTTTGAAAAAAGGGGTTAATTGTTTAAATATGAAGAAAAATGAAATTGTTTCATTTATTTTAGAGTGTTGCATTTTTTGTGAAGATAAGGCGGAAGCGGAAAGTTGTTTGTGTGAAATTTTAGATATAAATAAAAGTCAACTTTTTTTAATAAATGACATTTGTGATGTAAAGTTTGAAAAAGTGCAAGAAGTGGTTGAAAGGTTAAATAAGGGCGAGCCAATAGCAAAAATATTGCATAGGGCAAATTTTTATGGGCGAAACTTTTATGTGGATGAAAATGTTTTAACTCCACGCCAAGATAGTGAAGTGCTTGTCTATTTAGCGGATAAAGTTATAAAAGAAAAGATGCGCAATAAGAATAATTGCGAAATAAAAGTTTTAGATTTATGTTGTGGTTCGGGTTGTTTGGGTTTAACTTTAAAGGCATTAAATGAAACAATAGATTTATGCCTTGTTGATATAAGTGAAAAAGCATTAAATGTGGCAAAAATAAACGCTAAAAATATGGAAATTGTTGCAAAAATAGAACAAAGCAATATGTTTGAAAAAATAAGTGGAAAGTTTGATATAATTATAAGCAATCCTCCTTATATAAAGACAAGCGATGTTGCTCTTTTAGAAAAACAGGTGAAAGAGTTTGACCCTATAATTGCTCTAGATGGCGATGCGGATGGTTTGCGATTTTATAGGGAAATAGCAAAAAATGTTTATAATCATTTAAATGAAAATGGAGTGCTTTTGTGTGAATTTGGTTATGACCAAGCGGAAGAAGTTAAAAAAATATTTGACAAAAAATTTTTAAATGTTAAAATATATAAGGACAATGGTGGCAACGATAGGGTTGTCGTATGTAAAGATTTAATAAGAAATTAATAAATTATTTAATTTGAATTTTAGAATTTGCTTAGTTAGAGAAAACTGAAAATAGATAAGGAGATAAGACTAATGGTTGAAATGATAGAAAAATTAAAGCCTTTAAATGATAGATATAATGAGTTGACAAATTTAATTGTAGACCCAGAAATTATAGCGGACAACAAACAATGGCAATCACTTGTAAAAGAGAGAAGCAGGTTAGAGGACATAAAGGCTTGTTATGACGAAATGTTTAAAGTGTATAGCGATATGGAAAGTGCAAGGCAGGCAATAGAAGTTGAAACAGATAGCGAAATGAAAAGCCTTTTAGAGGAAGAATTTTATTCAAATAAAGAAAAATATGCAGAAATTTGCGAAAGAGCAAAAATTCTTCTTTTACCAAAAGATGAAAATGATGAAAATAATGTCATTATGGAAATTCGTGCGGGTGCAGGTGGAGATGAGGCGGGCATTTTTGCAAAAGATTTAATGAAAATGTACACAAGATATGCCGAAAGAATGCGTTGGAAAGTTGAAGTTGATAACCTAAGCGAAAACGAAGCGGGTGGAATAAAAGAAGTTACAATGACAATAAGCGGAAAGAATGCATTTAAAAACTTAAAGTTTGAAAGTGGTGTTCATAGGGTTCAAAGAGTGCCTGAAACTGAATCACAAGGTAGGGTGCATACATCAACTGCAACGGTTGCAGTTTTGCCTGAACTTGAAGAAGTTGAATTTGAAATGAACGAAAAAGATTTTAGAATAGACACATATAGGAGCAGTGGTGCAGGCGGACAACACATTAATAAAACAGACAGTGCTATAAGAATCACGCACTTGCCTACGGGCATTGTTGTTGCGTGCCAAGATGAACGTTCTCAATTTAAGAACAGGGATAGGGCGTGGAGCGTTATGAGGTCTAAACTTTACGATTTCTATCAAGGGCAAAAGAACAGAGAATATGCGGAAAATAGAAAGTTGCAAGTTGGAACGGGCGACAGAAGCGAGAAGATAAGGACATATAATTATCCACAAAGTCGTATAACTGACCATAGAATTAATGTAACTATTCATTCACTTGCATATTTTATGGATGGCGACATTCAAGGAATGATAGATGAATTACAAATTGCAGACCAAAGAGAGAAGTTGGAGCATAGCGAATTTAATAATTAAAAAGATGAAGCGTGGCAAAGCAAAAAATGCCGTAAAATAATAATGAATAAATGTTTATCATTTTATTTGCTTTTCTAGTTAAAATATGATAAAATGAGAGTAAGGAAAAAGAAAAAAGTCGGGTTTATTCTACTAAAATTTATTTGTGGGGGTGCTTTATGAATGTTGATGATAGGTTAGCAACAGGTGCAGAAGCAGAGCAAATAGTTCACGAAGAAAAGAAAGATATAAGATATAGAAAAATAGATAGTGAATCAGGTTATTTGACTGATGAAGTTGAAATAGGCAACTTTAAAATTTATCAACGCAGAGATATCGTTGAAAATTTAATGCTTGGTGATTATAACGAAAAGGGCGATTATGTTCTTAATACAAACATTTTAAAAGGTTTGGTTAGTGTTAGAAAAGCAAAAAATGGCGATTATAATCAAATAATGTTTTTGAACTCTGTGGAGAGTTTTGGTGAAAAAGGGAAACTTAGGTTTTCGCTTACAATTAGCGATGTTAAAGAGCAAGAAGGCTATAAAATTGCTGTGCTTAAATTGCTAGAACCAGTTAAAAAGATTGGTGGCTACATTGAAAACACGAATAGTTTTATAGTTGCATCTTATAAAGATAAAGCGGATGAAACATTTAATTCTAAGTTAGATAAAGTTTTTCATATTGTTGACCCTGCTAATGACATTGGCAAAGATGATGCGGAAGTTGTAAATAGCATTATGGCAAGGTTAAAGTTTTTAAATAATTATAAAGTGTCATATTTGCAAGGGGTTGATACGCAAGAGCAAGCATTTTATTATGCGAGATTAGAAATGCTGAAAGACCCTAGATTTGAAGAAGTGCTTATAGAATTTAAAAAGCATTTAACAAAAGCCTCTTTATTTTTAGACCCAACAAAAAACGATTATTATGCAAAACTTAATGAGTTGTTAGATTTATCTATTGATATTGTGGCAAATAGGAACAAAGAACTTGGAATATTAATAAGTCAAGAGATGAGGCCTATTGTTGAAAGGCATAACCAAATTTGTGAAGAAAGACATAATCTTATTTTGGAAAATGCCAAAGCAATGGGGAATGTTGCATCACAAGATGCCGTTGTTGCTCCAACGCAAGGTGGCGGAGCAAAGAAAGGTGGCAAGGGTGGTCCATCTAAGGGCGGTGGTGGCAAGTCTGGTGGTAAAGGAGGCTCTGGCGGTGGTGGCAAGGGCGGAGTTAAAGGCGGAAAGCCGAAAGA
>DJPS01000058.1:0-13323 GCA_002438625.1 Christensenella sp. UBA6406 | reverse complement strand
CGTCTTTAAAAACTGGCTTTTTTGATAAAGCAGAGATGGATAGATTAAAACAAGCGAAAGTTAAAAAACAATTAAGTTTTGGAGATAATGTAGGCAAAAGTGTTGGTGATGATGGCGGAATGGAAAGATAAGTAATTTTGTTGTTATGTGCTTAATTTTGCATTAAATTTAAAAGTTAGAACAAGAAAAAAAGAATTTAGATTAATTAAAATCTAAATTCTTTTTTGATAGATTTTGATGCAATTTTAAATTTAAACACAAGCACAAAGGAAATTATTGCTAAGTGGCAAACAAAGGAAATAGATGCAATTAGGGTAAGTTGCTTAAAGCAAAATAAAAGTATTAGTAAAATTGCACTTAAAATGCAGTTAATTATAATTGGTTTAAGCATATCAACATCTACAAATCCTTTAATGAACATCATTATAACTGAAGCGATTGACAATCCCACCCAAAACGATGGTGTGGCAATATTTATTCCCCAGCCATATGTTTTTGTGTAAAGTTCAATAAATAGCAAAAGCAGTGGGGTGAAAATTGAAAGTTGAATGCAAAAGTTTTCCATTGGCATTCGTTTTTTTACTGGTCTAATTATTGCAAAATAAGAATAGAAAAATGCTATTACGACAATAAGGGAAAATCCAACTTTATAATTCACAAGCAAATCAACAGCAAGGCAAATTATAGTTAGGATAAAAAGAGAGTTTGCTATAATTTTGCAAATTAAATTTGTTTTGTTAGATTTAATTTGGTAATCAGGATAAATGTCACTATGGTTGACTATTCCATTCTTTACTTTTTCTTCATCAAGGCATTTGCCACATAAGGGGCAATGCACCTTTTTGTCTTCAATATCACAATTACAAAAATTACAATGTTTCATTATATTTCCTTTTTAAAAATTAAATTCATTAATGCATTTAATTATTTGATTGAATGTAAAGTTCAATTCCAAAATCTGCAAGTGCTTTATAAAAATTTCTTGCAAGTGCATTTTCTTTTAATCTTGAACTTAGCGTTATTGTAATTGTGTCTCCAACAGAAATAACTGCAAGATTAATTTTATTTAGTTTGGTTGCACCTAAAACGCATTGATATGATTCAACATTTTCTATAACAGTTTGTGGTAATTTAGTTAAACCAACATTTGTTAAAGTGCTTGTAAATAATATTTCACCAACTTGAGAATAAACTAGTCGCATAATTGGCTTTTTTATAAATAGTGGCATAATGCGGACAAAAAAGTTTCGCTCGCTTTGAACATTTTTACCTATAAACCCTAGCACATAATCTTCGTTTAAATTATTCATTTCACTTTTAACTATGCCAATTAATTCTTCAAAAGTGCAATCTTCTTTATCTAATGGCACTTCTATATTTAAAACAAGAGCAAAGTTTCGCATTGTTTTAGATGGTAAGTGTTTTCTTATGTTCACTGGCACAGATAGTTTTACGGGTTTTTTACTGTTCCTTGCATATAAGTGTTTGTGGGCAATTAATGTTTTAAGGTAAACAGCTGATAAAAACTCGTTTATTGTTGCGTCATATTTTTTTGCAACTTCTTTCATTTGTTTCACGCTTGCATTTGCGTTAAAAATGCGTAACTGCTCATTGTCTAAAATTTCATCACTAATTTCATACGCTTTTTGTTCTGCACGACTGCGAATTGTGCCTTTTTGTGCATACCTTTTAAAACTGTCTTCACCTTCTTCACTTATAGGCTTATCAAAGGCGTTTAAGCCATAATCACTTTTATCTTCAATTTTTATGCCCATAAGTTCAAGGTAAGTAACAATTAAAACATTGAAAAACTGTGTCGCTCCTGTGCCATCACTTAAAGAGTGGAAAATTTCAAAACTAATTTTATTGCCATAATATAAAACTCTTAAAATGTGTGCGTTCTTTTTAAACACAAAAGGACGGCAAGGACTTTCAATCTCTTTTTGTATTTTTGGCTTTTCGGTTAAAGATTGAAAGAAAGGCCAAAACAAGCCATCCTTTAAAGACACATTAAAAAATGGAAAACGGTCAATGGTTAAATTTAATGCCTCTTGTAGTTTTATTGGGTCCACAGGTTGTTTCATAACGGCAGATAATCTAAAAACAGAATTCCATTCATCATTGCAAATGGCAGGGTAGATTAGGGCAGAGTTATCCAATTTATACCAACGTTCTCTAACTTGTGCAAGCTCTATTGATTTTTGTTTTTTTATTCTCTTTTCTCTTTCTTTAATTGCTTTGTTTTTATGGCAAAGTTGCTGTGGTTGCTCTTTTTGCGTATCAACGCTTTTCCCACTTTCTGCACAATTATTTAAATTGTTTTGCTTTGCCAAATTTAAGGCAAGTTTTTGTTTTTCCTTATAATGCTTTGCTTTTTTCTTTTGTTTTTCTATTTTTGCTTCAAATCTTTCGCTTGCCATAGTTTTTTTTGCAACATCTTTTATTGCTCTATTTATTTGCTTTTTAATTTGTTTTTCAACTTTTTTGTGTTTTTTACTTGAAAGCAAAGAGTCTTCATCAGATTCATTTATAAAATTATCCATATTTATTTAATTTCCTAATAAAGTTATATTTTGTTTTGTGCTATTTCTATTATTTCCAATTTTACCATAAAATTAACTTAATGTCCATTGTTTTGTGGCACAAAGTGTTGATTTTTTAAAAATTGCAGTGTAAAATTAAGTTGTATCATACAAAAGGTGTCTATGGATTTTTATAAAGATAAAGCCACCATAATGCGATTAGATGAAGTTAGGGAACTGCTTTTAAATTTATCCAAAATTACATCAAGCACATCTTCAAGCAGTAGCACAACATTAACTGAACTTAAACAGCAGTTAAATAGCAAGGTAAGTGAATTGAAAACATCTCTTATAGGGGACAATGAAGAAAGTTCTAATCCAACATCGCTTGAAGATAGACTTAAAGTTAAATTAACAGAAATTTATAATTCAATTTTGCAAAATTTAAACGACATTAAAACTAATCAAACTTCTATAGAAAGTTTGCAAACCACACTGCAAACAAATCAATCGCAAACAAATGAAAAGGTTGACTTGACTGCCACCAAAGTTCAAGCACAAGAGATTATAAACGCAATAGATGAAATAAATGTGCTTTTAACATCTTCATCAAGTGCGGGTTTGACAGATGCTCAAAGTCAAACATTAAATCAAATTCACGCCAACACGGTTGCTCTTTTAGATAGTGTTGGGTTAAGTGAGAATGCTAGCACAATTTTAACCAAATTAGGCAATATAGAGCAAAACACTTTAAACATAGTGCAAAAATTAGAATTGCCAAACAGTCAGTTTCAAGATACGGAGCCATACGACCCACCACCTGATTCTGTTTATAAAACAAGGGACACATATAAAAGCCCTTTCATTTATAACATTAATGCTCCAAAACTTCTTGATGCTGAATATTTTACAATCAACAATAATGTAAATGCTATGTGCAAGGTTGAATTTGATATTGTTTCAACTTCAGCAATTAGCGATGTTAAGGCAAGTTTGCTTTTAAGTGGCAATGAAGTGCTTTATAATGAAACTATTGAAATAGTTGAAGGAACAAGCCACTATTGCATTAATGGCATTTTTGTAACAAATAGAACGGATTATAATTTAAGATTACAATTTAATAATTTTGAAACTGCTTCGTTTACGGTTAAAAATTTAACATATGAAGTGGTCGGAAATAATGCAAATTTTATAGATTATAAACATTCATTTTATCCTTTTAACGTAAATTACGATTATTATATATTTAAGGATATTGATGGTGCGGTGTCTTATATAACTACAAATGCACAAGATGTCAATTTGGGACAGAACTACACAAATTTAACCAGTGGCACAAATTATTTATTTTATCCAACTGTTTTGTCTATAAATGAAAACACTTCTAACTCAACTTCGGTTTTTAAATCGCTAAAAGTGCTTAGACAAGACATAACCACAAAGGAAGTCCAAAACTTAAACCAAAATGGAGAGTTAGTTGGCGGTGCAGATTCGGTTTCATCAAAAGGGGCAAGAGTTGTTTGCCCATTGCCTTCAAATTCGGCAAGCATAAACAATTATGTTTTGCGTTACAATCCAAATTTAAAAAAATTATTTAATTGTTATTATAACACAGATTTTAATGGCGTTTCTGTTGATTCAACAGGAATTGATTTAAGCGAAATAGATGAAATTGTTTGCATTTCACCTTGCAAACTTTCGCTAACCTACAAGCAATTTGGCTTAATTAATCCATATGTCATTGTAACAACTAAAAAAGGTTGTAATTATGTTTGCTCAGCATTTACGCTAAGTAGTTTAAAAAATTTGCAAACATTAACTTCTTCAAATGGTGGGGAAAATGTGGATAACTCAACCAGTGAAACAAGCGAAGGCGGTGAAGAAAGCAATAATCAAATTGCTGTCCAAACTGCAACAAATGTTGGTTATGGCAATTTAGGCTATGGCACTCGTGTAACTTTTGGCGAAATAGATAATTATCAAGGGAATAATGTATCAACTAGAATAACAAGAACATATCGTGCGTTTATGTATGTTTACGACCATTGGAAAGTAATTTATTTTAGTTTGGGTGCTAATTCTTTTGAAATTTTAGGCACTAAAACCATTTCAGGTGAATACGATGAACTTCATCCAGGCTTTAATGGCGATTATTTTGGCGTAAAAGATGGACAAATTATAAAATTGACTGATGGCGATGTATCAAAGGTTGATTTAACAACTTCGGCATAAATTTTATTGCAGATTAAATTGTGTAAACGAAGAAAGATTAGTTAAAAATTAATTAATCTTTCTTTTTTTGTGCGTTTTTTAAATGGTTTCGCTTTTGTTGACTTTTTAATTTAAAAGTGATAAAATAACAATAAATAGAAAAATAAAAATCAATTAAAAAGGTGCGTAAAAATATGGAAAAAAGCAACAAAAGAGTTTTGAAAATAATTTTAAATATTTTATTAGATATTGCTATCGTCTTTTTAATTGCGGTTTGTGGGTTGTTTGCTTTTTTTAAGTTTAGTTATAGTGAAGCAGTTGTGTCTGGTCCATCAATGTATCCAACATTAAATGGCGGAGAAATTGAAGATGTTGTGGGAATAAAAGCAAATGCAAGTTTTACTTATGGCGATATTGTAACTTGCGAATCTGACAAAACGGATGAAAAAGGCAACAAAATTGTTATAGTCAAAAGGGTGATTGCTATGGCGGGCGATATGGTAGATTTAAGGTTTAACATAGATGGCGAATTGGTTATTGTCTTAAATGGAAAAGTGCTTGATGAACCTTATATAGAAAAAAGAGCGACCCTAGCAGATAACCCAGTCGCTTACACTCATTGGGTTTCTTATGTGGCAACTGCTGGAGAAGCGTATGAAGTGGGAAAGGGGTTGTTGATAGGCGAAAATGAAGTGTTTTTAGTTGGAGATAATCGCCTTGTAAGCAACGATTCCACATCTATGGGTCCATTTAATGTGGATAAAGTGCAAGGTAAAGTTGAATTTGTTTATAAAAAGAATGATAATGCATTTTTAGCATTTATAAATCAAATTGTTTTTGGAAAGAAGAAAATTTAATAATTTTAATTTATGGCAATTTTGGTCAAATAAAGTTTGGTTAGGCATTGACAAATTTGGTATAATTTGATATAATACAAAAGGAAATAGAAGATATATATCTAATCATAGAAACGACACATGTTGGGGCAACCCGTAAATCTGATTACGAAAGTATGGTTTGACATGTGTTTTTTATTTTACTTTTAAATTTTTATGGGAGGATTATATTTTTTTTATGGAAAATGATAAAAAAATAAATGCAAAATTATGCATTTTTGTTGCTGGTTTTGCGGTGTTTTTGGCAACATTTAACGAAACATTTTTAAACATCGCATTTAACGGAATAGGGCAAAGTTTAAATGTGCAAACTTCGCTTGTGCAATGGCTTGCAACTGCCTATATGCTTGGGGCTTCTGTTATGGTGCCTGTAAGTGCGTTTTTATATAGGCGAGTTCGCACAAAAGTTTTGTTTACAATTACAGTTTGTTTGCTTATTGTTGGGTCTGTTGTTGGCGGGCTTGCGGACAATTTCACGGTCTTGCTGGTAGGAAGAATAATTCAGTCTTTGGGTTCAGGAATGCTTGTGCCAATTTGTATGAATATTGCCCTTGCGGTTGCTCCTAAAAGTAAACTTGGGTTCTATATGGGGCTTATGGGTGCAATGACAACGCTTGGCCCATCACTTAGCATTATAATTTCAGGGCTTTTGTTGTCTGTTGCTGATTGGCATAAGTTGCTTTGGACTTTTGGCGGACTAAGTTGCTTGTTATTAATTTTTGCAATTTGCTTTTTGGGAAACATTGCAACGCTTTCAAAACCAAAACTAGATGTGCTTTCTGTTGTGCTTATAAGTTTTGCTTTAATTGGCATTTTATATGGCATTTCAACTATTCTTTCAGGTAGCATTTTATATGCTTGCATTGCCCTTGTTGTGGGGATTTTATGTTGCGGTTTGTTTGTTATAAGGCAAAATAAAATTGAAGAACCGCTTATAAATTTACAACCATTAAAAGTGCCACAATTTGCAATATGTGTGTGCCTAAATATGCTTGCACTTTGCATTGTTTTTGCTATGAATATATTGTTGCCAATGTATTTGCAAGATTATTTGGGAGCAACTGAATTTAATTCATCTCTTGCATTATTTCCTGCAATTTTCCTTTGTTGCATTATGTCGCCAATAGCGGGGAAGATTTATGATAAATTTGGCGTTAAATTAATTTTGCCACTTGGCTTTGTCCTTATGTGCTTGTTTGGCGTTGGAATTGGACTTTTAGGAAGTTCAAATACAATCTTGTCTATTGCTCTTATGTATGTGCCTATAATTTTGGGGTCTGCCTTTATTATTGGCCCTGCACAAACTTTTGCACTTTCACATCTAACTATGGAAGAAAATGGAGCAGGCGTAACAATTTTAAGCACAGGATTTCAAATTGCTGGGTGCATAGGTTCTTCTGTCTTTATCAATCTTTATGCTATGATGCTAGGAGAGAGAAACGAGTTAGGAAAAGTGGCAGATTTGGCAAAATGCAATCATTCACTTTTAATTTGTATGATTGTGGTTGCTTGTGTGGCTTTCGTTGGTGCTGTTTTAGCATTTATAGTTGGGCGTTTGAAGAAAAAGGAAACAAATCAAAGTGCAATAAATGAAAATTTAAATATTGATAAAAATGCTCAAAATAATTTAATTTGCAATGAAACGAGAGAAAATGTGGGCGATGTTAAGTTGGCGGATTTAAGGGAAGAAAATGTTTTTGTTGTACATAAAAATGATTCACTTTTAAAAGCAATGCAACTTATGACTGAAAAGCAAATTGGTGGTTTGCCTATTGTGGATGATAATGGCGTGTTTGTCGGTTTTATAAGCGATGGAGATATAGTGCGTTATCTTTCAAATACTTATCCATTATTTTTAAATGCCTATTCTTTTGCAACAATGGCTCAAAATGATAAATTTGATGAAAAGTTGAAAGAATTAATTTCTCTAAATGTGTGCGAAATTGCTAGCAGTCGTAAAATATTTGTAAAAAGCAATGATGATTTAAATGCGGTTTGTAAAATTTTAAGTGATAACAAAATTAAAAAAGTGCCTGTTTTAAATGATAATGGACAAATTGTGGGCATAATAAATAGTTCAAGCATAACCAAATTTGCTATAAATGTTTGCTTAAAAAAATATTTAAATAAAGATTTTAATTAATTAAAACTTAAATTGCTAATTTTACTTGATTTTTGCTTGTTTATTTGCTATCATTATATAAGTTAGTCAACACTTGTTGCTTAAATTTAGTTTTGTGGCATAAGGTGTTGCGGTGGTTTAAAATGATTAAAACAAGTGAAAATAATTAAATGATAAATTCATTTTAAAATTTTGTGAAAGGGCGGGCATTTATGGAAGAAGTTGTAAAGGAAGATTTAAGAACTGTAAGAACAAAATCATTTTTATCTAAAACGCTTTTAAAATTAATGGAAGAAAATGCGTTAGAGAAAATTAGTGTTACAGACATTTGCGAAAATGCTATGGTGCATAGAACAACTTTTTATAAGCATTTTGAAGATAAATATCATTTATTGTCTTATACTTTTGAGTGTGTAAAAGATGATTTGTTTAAAAATTTGGATAAATGCATTGCATCTAAATCATTAAAAGATATCTCACTTGCAATAAATAGGGTATGTATGGATTTTTTGCAAGAAAGACAAGAAGTGATAACAAAAATATTAAGACATAATCAAGATGAAAAATTTTATACAATTATAAGGGAATCATTTGAGCGTAGTTTAAAGATGTTGTTTATAGAACTTAAAAACGAGCAAATTCTATCTTACGACATTCCAACGCACATTTTAACAACTTTCATTGTCGGTGGGTTTTCTAATTTGGCACTTTGGCATTTAAAAAATCCAGATAATTGCACTATGGATGATTTATGTCTTTATAACGAAAAAATTGTGGAGCATCTTTTGGAAAGTAAATAAATATTTTTAAAAAGAAATATAATAAAAAATCGTAAAACATATAAATATAAATTTTACGATTTTTTTGTGTCTAAAACATTTAATTTTTATATCAATTTATTTATAATCAACTTATTTATTATGCTTTTTTGTTGTATTTTTTATAAAACATATAAATTAAAGAAACAGCAATTAATGCAACAACAAAACTTATAAGTAAAGTTATAAGTGGGTCAACTTTCGTTGCAACTTCATCATCATTGTTTTCATTTGATGAAACTGTATAATTTGTTTGGAATGATAAATTTGCATTAGTCAAATTATTTGTAGTTTCATTTTCTTTCACGCTATCATTAACAAAAGCAAATTCTATTGTGTTGCTTGCTTCTAATTGTGCGAAAGTTAAAGTGATAGTGTTATCTTCATTTACTGCAATCTTTTTCTTATTTAGTAAAACATAATCTAGTGCATAATTTTCATTTGGAGTTATTGTGTATGTAATGCTTCCATTTTCTTTTATGCTTGCAACATTTGTTTGTACTTGATTTTCCGCATTTCTAGCGGTTATTTGCCCGCCATTTGTTGCAATTCTAGAATAAATTGTTTTGCTATTTTGTGCAACTTTATCACCATTAAAGGCAACAACCATAAATGGACTAAAATTGTCAACTGTAACAACTAAACCATATTCTGTTATAACGCAATCAATTTCTTCCGTTTTACTTGTGTCAATTTTGCCGTTCTCATCGTATTTAAAGTGATAAACCTTAAATGTTACGCCCGTATCTTTTGCACTATAACCCTTAGGAAAGCCAAAAGATAGTTTCACATAAGAACCCGCAGGAATTTTAGCAAGCACGCCACAAATGTCTAACTCCAATTCGTAAGTTGCATAAGATAAAATATCTTTTTCTTCTATGTTGCCTTTATCTAGCACATCGCTTTTCATATCATCTTGTGCTTGCTTGTTTGGTTCACTTACAACAAGTGCCATTTGACTTCTTTGCCCTTGCATAACATTGTTGCCATCAATTTGCCAATCTTTCATACTTAAATCACTGTTGTCTATAAGTGTTGGTTGACCATAAACTTCCATATATAATCTGTCGCCACTTAAAACTTTGTTACAAATGATGGATTTCCTTTGGAAATAATATGTAAATGCCTTTGGTGCAACTTCTGTTTTTGTGCTAACCAAATTTGTAGGAATAAAGTTATAAGCAGTGTAATTGTGTTGATACATTAAACTAGGCGTAAATGTAAATTCAATAGTTTTGTTTCCGTCAAATGTAACATCTTCAACTTTAACATACTTAGACATATCTCCATCACGAGCAGTTGTAACATTAATTTGAATGGTTGCATTTTCATCTATCTTTTTCAATGCTTCATCATATTCAACTTTTATTTTTAAAGTTTCTAACGCACTAAGTGGAGCGTTGTTAGATGGTGTGTAAAATCTTGCAACTGGTGGCAACTTGCTTGTGCCAAATAACTCGTTTTCTATATAATCACTTTCGGCAATAATTTTATCCGCATTTAATTTGCTTGTATAATAAATTTCATCCGCATTTGGAGCTTCACTTGTTACATATAATTTTGCCATTTGCCATTGACTGTAAATTGTTAAGTTTGTCTTGTTGCCGTTTGTTGGGTGCTTAAATAAGGCTGTTGCATAAGCAGTTGAAATAATGCCAGTGCTTGAATATTCATAAAATTGCGTAACCAAATATAAATTATCTTCATCTTTTAATTGCACCGCATTTTTGCTATTATAGGAAATAGCAACATCTATGCAGTTATTTGCTCTATCAACTGCAACAGTTTTAACAATGTCTTGCACTCCATAATTCTTTGTTGCAAGTGTTGGATATTTTATCTTTTGTCCGCAGTTTGAAACTGTGCCATCCGCTATGTGGTCGGCATCAAGTTCATCGCTTCCAATAAGGAAATATTTTTCATTATTTACATTGCTTGCATTAAGCGTTGGGTCAACTGCATACCATTCGCCATTTTCAAGCCTAACTTCATTCCAAGCGTGTGGCTCGTAAGTGTTGTTTTCTTCATCTAATAAATATCCGTAAATTATTGTGCAAGGAATGTTAATTTTATCCATAAATAATTTGAATGTGCGTGCATATCCTTCACACACAACTAATTTATTTACAAGTCCGCCATAAATAGAGCGGATGTGTGCTGATGTCTTTGTCGTGTCATCCCCAAAACCATAATTTACTTTTGTCGCAATTTCTTTGTTTGCTATTTTTATTTTTTCTATTTTGTTTTCAACGCCTTGCACTTCTTCAATAAATAATGCAACTTCATCATCTATTTTTGTTTGTGCTTCCGCAATTTCAGTTGCACTTGAAAATCCGTTTTCTATGTAATAAGAGCCTGTTCGTCCTGCATCAATTTTGGCTAGATATGTGCCATCTGCTTTTGTCCATATTGATAATGATAATTTATCAAAATCCACATAAAATATCTCAGGGTGGTCAAGATTAAATGCATCTTTCGCTATACCAAACGCTTTTAAAAGTTCGGCATTTCCGCTAGTGTATGATGCAAGTTGTGTTTGCGTAACAGTGCCACTTGCAACTAAATCATAGTCGCCATTTCCGCTTGTAAATGCAGAAGACTTAGACATTTCATCAAGTGCCACATAAAACTTTTTAGCACTAGATGATAATTGATTATAATAATAACCATAATTTGCATTACTTTTATCAATGTTAGCACTTATGCTTGCTTGCCTTAGCGAAAACGAGCAAAATATTGCTGTGCCAAGCACTAAAATTAATGAAAATATTGCAAATAATTTTAAATTAACTAATTTTTTCATATTTCTTTTACATCCTTTTATTTAAATTTGCATAAACTTTTTATGCATACCAAAACATTACTTAAAATTGCTTTATTTTGGTGCTACAATAATCTACCATATTTTAAAACAAATTGCAATACTTTTTTGCTCTTTAATGCTTTCAAAAGCGTTAGTTTATTTTTTATGCAAAAGAAAATTGTCGTTAAAAAATGTAATTTGTAGTTTAATTTTGCTATTAATATTTTTTAATAAATTAATAAAATTTGCTTGCTATTTATTTTTTAATATGATAAAATATATCTATACATAAGAATCAGTCAGTTGGGAAATAAATATAAAAGAATGAAAAGGAGTTTATAAATGAAAATAAAGAAATTTACTTATGCAAGTCTACTTGCAATGGTTTTAATCGTTTGTATGTTTGGCTTCACTGCCTGCGGTAAGAAGTTGGATTCAATAGAATTAGACACCACAAATGTAAAAACAGTTGTTGAGTGGAATGAAGATTTAGACTTAACAAACTTAGTCGTAAAAGCCGTTTATAATGGCGGTAAAGTTAAAACTGTTTTAAAAACAAAAGAATATGAAATCAATATGGGCGGTTTTGATAAAACTGTCGCAAAAGATTATACAATCACAATTACATATAAAGAAAAGGAAGCATCATTTAAGGTAACAGTAAATGAAAGACCTGCACCAGTTGCAACAGCAATCACGCTAGATACGGCAAATGTTAAAAAGACATATGAGTGGGGAGAAGCGTTTGATGCAACCAATCTAGTTGTAACAAAAACAATGGATTATGGCAACCCACAAGTTGCAACAAGTGAAGAAATAGAAATAGATTCTTCTGCATTCAATCCACAAGTTGCAGGGACATACACAATAGTTGTAAAATTGAAAGATACAAACTATTCACAATCTTTTGAAGTTACAGTAAAAGAAAGACCTGCACCAGTTGTTACAGGAATTGAAATTGACACAACTAATGTAAAGAAAACATTTGCTTGGGGCGAAGCATTTAATGCGGATAATTTAGTCGTAACAATAGTTAAAGACTATGGCGGAAATGTTACAGCAACTAGCGATGAATTTCAAATTATTTCAACAGAGTTCAATAATCAAGTTGCAGGAACATACACAATCACAGTGCTTCTAAGTGGCACAAATTATTCTAAAACTTATACGGTTACAGTTAGCGAACCACGAGTTTTAAGCATTGCATTAAACACGGAAAATGTTAAAAAAGTATTTGATTATAATGATAATTTTATAAGCGAAAACTTGGTCGTAACTAAGGTTACAGAAGCGGGCAATGTTGTCGCAAGCGAAAATGAAATAAATATTGATTATTCCGCTTTCAACTGCACAACTGCTGGCGAATATAACATTGTTGTAAGTTTAAATGGAACGGAATTAAGTCAAAACTATTCAGTTACAGTTAATCCTCTAACAATTAAAGGTATAAGGGTTGTTACGGAAAATTTACCTACAACTTTCTATCTAGGTCAATCAGTTTATTTTGGTGAAAATATAGAAATATATTATACTTATGAAGGCGAAAACAATCCAGACACTATTTGCACTGATGCTTATAATGTGGACATAACTGCCGTAAATATTATGTCTGCGGGCAACTACAATGTGAATATTATTATTGAAGGTACACAATTTTCTGCAATAGTTGTAGTTACAATATTAAGCGAAACTGCTCCATATGACATGCAAATTGCAGGTGCAAAAACTTCATTTGCTTGGGGCGAAAGTTTTGAACTTGGCGGAGACTTTACTGCTAAACTTTTAAATTATGATAATACTGAAACAAATTTAAGTATAGATGATTTAGAAGTTGATTCTAGCGAGTTTAATGCTACAACAGAAGGCAGATATTGCATTATTGTTAAATATGGCGATTTCCAAAAGGAATATTATGTTACAGTTTATTACATTACAGAAGAGCAACTTTATA
>DJPS01000040.1:7593-28221 GCA_002438625.1 Christensenella sp. UBA6406 | reverse complement strand
GTTGTGGATGTTGTTTCAATATTAACTGAAAAAGATTATGATTCTGCTCGTAAATATTGGAAAGTGTTGAAAAGTAGGCTTAAAAGCGAAGGAAGTGAGTTGGTATCATTTTGTTACCAACTGAAATTAATGTCTACTGATGGAAAGTTTTATAAAACTGATGTGCTTGATACAAAAGGTGTTTTAAGGCTAATTCAATCAATTCCAAGCAAAAGGGCTGAACCTTTTAAAATGTGGCTAGCACAAGTGGGGAGCGAAAGGTTGGATGAGATTGCAGACCCAGAAAAGGCAATTTTGCGTGGAGCGGAGTTTTATAGGGCAAAAGGCTATACGGAAGGCTGGATAAATCAAAGATTGCAAACGATAGAAATGCGAAAAGAGTTGACTGATGAATGGAAAGCGAAAGGCATTGAAAATGAAAAAGATTATGCAATCTTAACAAATGAAATGACAAAGGCGTGGAGCGGGCTAACGGTTAAGGAATATAAAGATTTGAAAGGCTTAAAGAAAGAAAATTTGCGAGATAATATGACTAACATTGAACTCGTTTTAAATATGCTTGCAGAAGTTACAACAACGGGCATATCTAAAAATGAAAATCCGCAGACTTTTGAAGAAAATAGAAGTGTTGCAAGGCGGGGCGGAAACATAGCAAAGAATGCAAGGATGCAATACGAGCAAGAAATTGGCAAGAGTGTCATAACGCCTTTAAATGCAAGCGATAAGGTTTTGCTTGAAGTGAAGAATAATGCGGATGCTGGCGATAAGAATGTTGCCGATGTGATAGATAGTGATTAAAATTTAAATTAAATTTAATCCGTTTTAATTTATAAAAATATTCTATTTAAAACGGGGCAAAATTTGGGCAAACTTGGGCTTTTAATGTGCTGGTTATAATCACGCTTAGGTTTGTGATTTTGCTAGCGAAAATGGGCGGAAAACGGGGCTTTTATGCGTGTGTAATTTGGTTAAAGAATATTGCAAAAATGTTTGACAAGAGTGATAAAATATGGTATAATTAAATAATGTTTGAAAAACAAGGGAGTTATGTAAAATGGAATACAAAATTAGTAAAGATAAAAATAAAGTATCAATCAATTTAACACTTACAAAGGAAGAATGGGCAAGTGAAATTGATTCAGCATATGAAAGGACTAAGGGTAAATACGAAGTTCAAGGATTTAGAAAGGGTAAAGCACCTAGAAAGGCAATAGAGAATGCATATGGCAGTATGGTTTTCTTTGATGATGCAATGGATGAAGTTTTCAAAAAGCATTATGTAGAGATAGTAACAAAGGAAAATCTTGCAGTAATTGACCAACCTAGTTTGGTTATCAACAAATATGATGAAGAAAACTTTGATATCACTTTAACAGTTGAGGTAGAGCCAGAGGTTAAACTTGGGGCTTACACTGGACTAGAAGTTAAGAAAGTTGAAGCAAAAGTTAGCGAAGAGCACATAATGCATCATATTGAAGAAATGGCAGAGAGAAACGCAAGAAGAATTGAGATAACTGACCGTGCCGTAGAAAATGGCGACATAGTGCATTTAGATTTTGTTGGCAGTGTGGATGGCGTTGAGTTTGAGGGCGGAAAGAGCGAAAACTATGAACTTGTTATAGGTTCTCATACATTTGTAGACACATTTGAGGACCAACTTATTGGTGTTAAAGTTGGCGAAGAGAAGAATGTTGAAGTTACATTCCCAGAAAATTATGGTAGCGAAGATTTAAAGGGCAAAAAGGCTGTTTTTGTTTGCAAGATTAACAAGATTGAAAAGAAAGAGTTGCCAGAAATTAATGATGAATGGGCAAGCAATGTTAGCGAGTTTGACACATTGCAAGAGTTAAAGGACGACATTGCTAAGCACGATGAAGAGCACGCAAAGGAACACGCAGAGGCAGAAGAGAACAATGCATTAATTGAGAAGATTGTTGAAGGTGCAGAAGTTGAAATTCCTAACTGTTTGGTAGAGCGTGAGTTAGATTATATGATGGATGACATCAATAACAGGCTAATGTATCAAGGTTTCACGCTTGAACAATATGCTTTAAAAGTTGGCAAGAAAGTTGAGGACCTTAGGGAAGAACAAAGAGAGTTTGCTAAGCAAAATGTTAAGGTTAGACTTGTAATTGAAGAAATTATAAAGAAAGAAGATATCAAAGTTACAGATGCTGATAAGGATGAGAAATTACAAGAGTTATGCGAAAGATTTGGCAAAACACTTGAAGAGATTAAGGAAAACTTCCCTAAGGAACAAATGGTTTACCTTGAAAATGAGATAATTATGGACAAATTAATTGTATTTTTAAGAGAAAACAACAAAATTGCCTAAAAATTTTAATTTTAATTTTCATTTTTAAAAGTATAATTAATTATGCAACTTTAATTTGGTTAAATTGATTTAATGGATTTTAAATGAGGTAAGATAAAATTGAATTTATTTAATTTAAATATTTATTAATTTGCATTTTGATTTTAATTAAATTTATTCATTTATCAATTTAAGTTAAAGGAAAGAAGATTTTACGAAGATAGAGAAAGGAGAAAGAAAAAGAAATGCTTATTCCTATGGTTGTTGACCAAGTGTCAGGCGGAGAAAGAAGTTATGATATTTATTCTAGATTACTTGAAGATAGAATTGTGTTTATAACTGGCGAAATTACGGATGATACGGCAAACATTGTTGTTGCTCAGTTAATTTATTTGGAGGCAAAGAACCCAGATAAAGACATTTGCTTATACATCAACAGTCCTGGTGGCAGTGTTTCTGCGGGACTAGCAATTTTGGACACTATGAGATACATTAAATGTGATGTAAGCACAATTTGTGTGGGAATTGCGGCATCTATGGGTGCAGTGCTTTTAAGTAGCGGAACAAAGGGCAAGAGATTTGTGTTGCCGAATAGTGAAGTTATGATTCATCAACCGCTAGGTGGGGCACAAGGGCAAGCGACAGAGATTAGAATTGCTGCCGAACATATTTTGCAAACAAGAGATAAAATTAATCAAATTTTAAGTGATAACAGTGGGCAACCGATTGAAGTGATTGCACAAGATACAGAGCGAGATAACTGGCTAACAGCAAAACAAGCGGTTCAATATGGTTTGGTAGATAAAATATTTGAAAAAAGGGCATAATAAAAATAAATTAATTTTTCGTTATTTTAGTGTAGATTTTGTCTTAAAGTAAAAATAAAGAAGAAAGGAAAGGTGAGCAATTAATGGATACCAATAATATGAAATGCAGTTTTTGCGGTAAATCACAAGCGGATGTAAAGAAAATGGTTATAAGTTCAAATGGCGAAGCATTCATTTGTGATGATTGCATAAAGATATGTAACGACATTTTGGCTCAAGAAGCAAAGGCAAAAGAGAGCAAGCAAAGCGAGATAGAGTTGCCATCTCCCGTTGAAATAAAGAAGCATTTGGATGAATATATAATTGGGCAAGATGAGGCGAAGAAGATTTTGTCTGTTGCCGTTTATAATCATTATAAGCGAATCAATTATAATATGAAAGTGCATAATGATAACGAGATAGAACTTGAAAAGAGCAATGTTTTAATGATTGGACCGACAGGAAGCGGAAAGACATTGCTTGCAAAAACGCTTGCGAAAATTTTAAAAGTGCCATTTGCAAGTGCGGATGCGACAACTTTGACGGAGGCGGGATATGTTGGTGATGATGTGGAGAGCATTTTGTCTAAGTTATTGCAAGCGTGCGATTTTGATGTAAAGAAGGCGGAAAAGGGCATAATTTACATTGATGAAATAGATAAGATTTGCAAAAAGGCACAAAATGTTTCAATTTCTCGTGATGTTTCTGGTGAAGGCGTGCAACAAGCACTTTTGAAAATTTTGGAAGGCACGGTTGCGGGTGTTCCGCCACAAGGGGGGAGAAAGCATCCACAACAAGAATTGATTCAACTTAACACAACGAATATTTTATTTATTTGCGGTGGTGCGTTTGTTGGGCTTGATAAGATTGTGGAGAGCAGGGTGAACAACAATGCTCTTGGGTTTAATGCCACAATTAAGTCTAAGCAAGACAAAATGACAAACGAGTTTATAAAGGATTTGCAACCTGAGGATTTGATAAATGCGGGTTTGATACCTGAGTTTGTTGGTCGTTTGCCTGTTAATGTTGGGCTTAATGGACTAGGGGAAGATGCACTTGTGTCAATTTTGGTTAATCCTAAAAATGCAATTACAAAGCAATATAAGAAAATGTTTGATATGGATGATGTTGTTTTGGAGTTTACGGATGATGCATTGCACGCTATTGCGAAAAAGGCGATTAAGTTGGACACTGGGGCGAGAGGGCTAAGGACAATTTTGGAAGAAATTATGAATCCGATTATGTTTGAAATCCCTAGCGATAAAACTATTGCCAAAGTTATTGTAACTAAGGAATGCGTTGAAGGTGGCAAGCCAGAGATAGAAAGAAAAGCGGTTGAAGAAAGCGAAGATGGTGCAGATGCAGAAGATTTAGCAGGAGAAAAGGAAAATGGCAAGGCTAAAAAGGCAAAAGCGGAGAATGCGGAGCAAAGTCAATCTGCTAATGCGGGCAATGTTTCTGCAAATTAATTTTTGAATCAAATTGCAGTGATTAAAAGTTATCTAATTTTTGGGTAACTTTTTTGCGTTTTTTTGGGGGTGGTTTTTAATTGGGTTTTAATTAGTTTAATTTTATGCTTTTTTGTGTGTCAAATGGCGGAGTGATTGCATAGAATAAGTGAAAGAACTTTTTAAACGCTTTTGTTTCAAATTGTTTTAAATTTTCTTTATGTTGCTTTAATTGCTTAAAAATTAATTTAATTTTATAATTCATTTTAATTTTTTATCATTTTATTTAAATTGCTTTTAAAGTTTTATTAATTAAATATAAATGCTTTTTTACATAACCATAAAATCACTTTATAAGGGCGTTTTGTTTAATTAAATTACTTATATTTAAATGCCTTTTAAATTGTGGTTTTTGGTTGTGAAAAAACTATAAGGAGAAAAACATATGAAAATGAATTGCGGATTTTTTTGGTTTGGCAAATGCAATCAAAAAAGAGAAAAAGAGTGGGGCGGTTGTGGCGAAAACAAATGGGAAAAATGCCATAATCCTTGTTGGAAGCCTTGCGAGCGACCTTGTTGGCAACCGTGCGAACGACCTTGTGAAAGAAGAAAATGCGAAGATAGAAACGAATGGAACAGCATTGATTTTTACGGGCAAATTAAATTTAGGAAAGAAAGCAAGGGGCAATGTGGTTGCAATAATAAGTTTAAATATTATGGTAATCAATTTGATTATGACAATGTGGGTTATGATTGCGACTGTGGTTATCCTGAACTATGGCAAGATTAAATTTAATGTTTAAACTATGCTATTCTTTTAAAGTTTAAATTTGCAAAAATGAATAATTGTGCATTAGTGATAAATTTTTATTCATATTCAATTAATAAAAAATCATTAATGCCTTTTTGATTTTAATTAATTTAAGGCATTTATTTTGTGGAAATGAAAAGCAAAAATATGCGGTAGAAATGTGGGAAAATAAGAAATTTTCAAAAAATTTTTAAATAGGTATTTACAAACTGCAATTTTTATGGTATCATATAAGTAAGTTAAGAAAAAAGCGAAAGTTAGCAGTTTTAAGTTTTATAAATTTTGCTACTTTTAGATTTAAGGAGAAACGAAGTTATGAAAATGCTTGATGAAAAGTCAGTAAATTACACTAAGAACTTAATTTTAAATGGTTACGAATTAAAGGCAGTAAATGCACAAAACAGTTTGGTTTACATTAATGCTTGCAACGATATAAAGATTGTTTTCAACAACAATTTAACAAGCGAAAAGGCAAGAGAACTTTTGGGCAAATTAAGTGTTCAACAAGGCAATGTAACAGAATCTGTTTTAAAGAGTGAAGTTGTTAAATTGGTTGACTTAGGTTGCATAAGTGAAAAGACTGCTGTAAACGAATTTGGCAAATATATTTGCAAAAATAAAGAAGTTGAAAGACAAGCATAGTTTAAAATTTTTAAAGGGATAATGTTATAAGCAATTTTATGCTATAATGTTATTTTTTGATTTCAATTTTAAAAATTGATATGTAAAAAATAGAAAATGTTAAAAGACAAAAAGGAGGCAAAGTTTAATTAAATTATTTTAATTGAATTATGTTTCCTTTTCGTTTTGTTTGAAATAAATTGTTAATCATTTGCATAAAATAATTTTGTTAAAGTGTTTTGTTTTTGGGGTGCTTAAAAATTTAAGTAAAAATATTTTAAAAATGTGGCAAATTTGTTTGTAATAAATTGTAAAATATGATAAAATTTAAGCAGTAGAAAGTTGAAATACTAGGTTAAATTATAAGGAGTTATATTGAATGCTATATATTTATCCTGCGGTGGTTTATAAAGAGAATGAAGACGAGCCATTTGTTATGGTGTTGCCAGATGTGAACATTGTTTGCGAAGGGGACACCATTGAAGAAACGCTTAAAGAGGCAAGAGGTCAGTTAAAGGTTTATTTGCAATGCGTTAAGAGTTTTGGGGCAAATTTGGCAAAGGCAACAGATTTTATGGAAATGAAAGAGCGTTATAAAAACGAGATTTTGCTTTTAGTTGAATGCGAAATTGAGCAAGATGACGGGGAAGAATTTACAATTTTATTTTAATCTATTTAATTAATTGATTTTGTAAATTAAAAAAAGATAGAATAAATAATTCAAATTGTTGTTTTTGGCGATTGTTAAAATCGTAAAAGTAGTGGAAGGTTACAAAAACAAAAAAATAGGGAATAATTAAATAAACTCAATTTAGGAGGCAAAAAAATTATGAACTACAAAGTTAATGAAAACAGATGGGAAGAATTGATGTATTTAATCAACAATTTTTATAAGCCGATTAAATACACTTGCGGAAAGGGGCTTTATCCTGATAGAGTTACATTTGTTAGGAGTTTAAGCGAAGATGCTGTTTTTGAACCTAAAAAAGATGTTGAGTTTTTCACAATGAACGCAAGGAGTGTTGAAGATTCAAGTTTGCTTATAAGAAAGACAAGGGAAATGGTTGAAAGCAAGGTTACAGATGCATATTTTATGAATGGTGCCTTAAATTATGGCAACAAGCAAAACACAAATTATATGCGATTGTTTGAATATGTGCAAAGCAAACTTGCGAACTCTAAAACAACTGATTATAAAGTTATAAACAAATTTTTAACAACTGCATATAAAAATTTGCAAGATAAAGATGCCTTAAAGGTGGCAAGGTTTAGGGAAGATGCGTTAGAGTTTTGCGTAAATCAAGGTTATATAAGCGAAGAATTTGCAAATAAAAATATGAAAGAATTGCCAAATAGTTTAATAAAATTAAGCGTTGGCGTTGAAAATGCTATATAATTAAGTTAAATAGAAAAATATTTTTGCTTTTTGTTTGATATGATTTGAAAATGTGTTAAATTATATTGACAAAAAGCAAATTTTGTGATATCATATTTTTAAGTGCCTAAGGAGATTTAGGTAAAAAGGTAAATTGCATTAAATTTGCAGTTTACTTTTAAAGTTTTAAGTGGAGAGAATGCAATGCAGTTATTGTCAGTTTATGCATCTATTGTCAATTTTTTAAGGGGTTTTGACCCGTTGCTTATGATTTTGATTTTATTTGGGTTATTGATCATAGGTCTTTTAGTTTTTAAGAAAGCAATTAAGGTTAATTACAATCCAAAGAAGTTGGATAACATTAATTTGGCTTGGATAGCACTTGCACTTTTAATTTTTGCATTGGTTGTTTTTATGACCGTAATTTACTTTTAGGAGAGAGAAATGTTAGATTTAAAATTTTTATGTGCCGATTTGGTTGATGACTGGCTAGTGAATGCAATGCCTGTGATAAGGGATGTGCTTTTGGTGCTTATTGGCATCACTGCACTTATCATTATTGTTGCCGTTTTGTTTCAAACAAGTTCAGGGCAAGATGCAACAGCAATTACAGGTGCGTCAGAAAGTTATTATTCACAAAACAAAGGCTCATCAATGGAAGATAAGTTAAATAAAATAACTAAAATTTGTTCTATTGTTATTGTGTGCCTAATTGTTATTTATTTCATAACTAGAGTTGTCTATAAAGGTTAAGAGCATTAATCGATTAGCAACTTAATTATGTGGCAAACATTAAGGAAAAGGGCAAAACTTTTCCTTTTTGCTTTAATTACAGTAAAAATGCAAAGAAATAAAATGCACTAAATGCAAAAGAAGATAAAGTAAAGTTAAAAATTTGAAAAGAAGAAAAAGAGAGGTTAAAAGATGTTTTGCAAATATTGCGGAAATGAATTAGGTGAAAATGCAGATTTTTGCGTTAAATGCGGGCGAATGACAGACAAATGTCAAGGCGGAAAGATTGGTGCAAATGGCGTTGCGGTGCAAGATGCAAATCTTAGCAAAAAGAGCCGTGTTGTTGCGGGGCTTTTAGGGATTTTCCTTGGCGAATTTGGTGCACATAATTTTTATGTTGGAAAAGTTGGGCGTGGACTTTGCCAACTTTTATTAACATTGTTTGGCGGTTTCTTTGTGTTTATGATTGCTGTTTTTTCTGGGTCTATTGTTGGAGCGGAGATTTGGATAGGGCTTTCAGCTCTTGGTCTGTCAATGATTTTTGTTGTGCCGTTTGCGGTTGGGGTTTGGGCATTTATTGAAGCAATTTGTTGCTTTGTGGGCACTTATGAAGACAGCGAAGGAAAGAAGTTAAGTTAAAATAAATAAAAATCTATTTTATTATTGAAATAATTTAAAGGTTTGCAAATTGATAAAATCAAATTAAATTTTAATTGCCAAAAAATTTTATCTTTATATTAAGATTGATTTATCATATACATTATTTTATCTATTTAAAACAAATTAAAAAGTTAAAATTAAAGGAGAAAAGAAAAATGTTTTGCAGAAATTGTGGTGCAGAGATTAGCGAAAGTGCGGATGTTTGTTTGAAATGCGGAAAAATGCAAAAAGATGTGGCA
Organism: Christensenella sp. UBA6406; assembly: GCA_002438625.1. Lineage (GTDB taxonomy): Bacteria > Bacillota > Clostridia > Christensenellales > UBA1242 > UBA4647. The sequence continues at coordinate 19,215 of DJPS01000040.1, read as the reverse complement.
AACAACGGGCAACAAGTGGTTGTGGTTGCAAGTGAAGAAAAATTGAGTGATAAAAAGCGTGCGGTTGCGGGCTTGCTTGCCTTGTTCTTTGGGTGGATTGGGGCACACAACATTTATGTGGGCAAGGTTGGCGTTGCCATTGGGCAAATTGCTTTGTCCTGCTTAATTATAATTTGTCCTTTCCTTTTTGGTGGGCTTGGGGAAAACTCTGGCACGGTTGAAATGACAATAATGGGATTTTTTGGTGGTTGTCTTTTGTCAATGTGTTTGTTTGTCGCATTGTTCTTTTGGGTTTTAATTGAAATGATTTGTTGTTTCGCTGGCGTTTATAGAGATAAAAACAACAAAAAATTAAGTTAATTGAATAAAATTAATTTTATAAATGAATGAAAAGGTTATAAAAAAGGGAAAAGAGTTTTTTAAATTTCTTTTCCTTTTATCTTTTAAATTATTTTTCATTTTAAAAATGTTTTCGCCTATTAAATGAAGATTTAACAAGCAGATAAATAAAGTAATAACATAAAATTAAAACAAGGGCAATGCGGATAACATTAACTGCGGATAAGTTCTCAAACAAAACTTTTTCAACGCCAGTTAAGAATTGATTTTCTTGTGGGTCTGTAACCGCACTAGAATAAATTTCCAAAATGTTCAAAACGGTTAAAATTATGCCGACTATAGAGATAATGAAGGTGGATTTTCCACTTGCGTTTTGTTGCCTGTTATCGTAAATTTGCTGAATTTCTTTGTGGTTGCGTTTTAAGTTTTCAACATCTTTTTGAATTTCAAATTTCTTTCGCATTTTGTTTAAAATTTCGTTGGAAGAATAATAATTTGTTTGACTATTCCAAAAGTCTAAGGTTTTAGTGTATTCTTCTTGTATTTCTTCTAGGCGGTTAAGCACTAATTTGCTTGCAGTGTTGTGTGTGCCGTTTTTGCCGTTTGCAATCGTTTTGTCTTTAAGGCGATAATCTTTAATAAAATTAGATATGCTCATATTTGCAATTTTTATGGCACTTTCTTCTAGTGCTAAAAGTTCTAGGTAAAATAGGTTTACAACGGCAAAGTCAATGCGTTCTGCTAGATAATCTTTATATGTGTCGCTATATTGTAACACGCTAATTTTGCTTATGTTCATAACATTATAATCATAAACGGAATCGCCATATCTATATTTAAACGTATTGTTTAGCGAACTGTCAACAATTTTCCCAAGTTCTTCGCCTTCTTCAAACATTGCCTCGCCATAAAGCAGGCTAGATTTAATTTGCCTATATGTGTTTGCCATTTTCAATTTTTTTATTTTGTCGTTTGCATTTAAATTTATATTTTTATCATTATTAAAAATTGATTTTTCATTATTAATTTTATTTTTATTATTTTCAACTTTATTATTTAAATCAAAATCATCTAAAAATGGGGATAAAATTAAATGTCTTGGCACGCCCACACGCTTAATTTTAAACTTTGCTTTTAAATAAGTGTAAAGATTTATAAGTATTGTGCCATCTTGTGCGGTCTTTTGTTTCAATTTATCGCAATATTTGTCAGTAGAGTTGTATGTTATAGAAAGACGATTGCAAGAAACTTCGTTTAGATATTTTGTGGGTTTCATTTTTACGCCTAAGTTTAAAAGATAAAGCACGCCTGTGTGGGTTTCTTTGTCTAGCGATGCAATTAACCTAATGTCAAAAGGTTTTTTTGTTATTATGTTTGCAGTTGTCTTTTTATAATAATTATAATGCGGTTCTTCGGTTAGGGTTATGCTTATAGAGCCTAAATCTATGCGTTCTATTCTTTCTGCATTGTTTACGATGTTTCCACTGTCGTTGCCAAATTCATAGTTATCTTGGAATGCAAGTCCTGTAAGAATGTTGTTTACAATGAAGTTGTTGTCTTTTGCCCGTGCCTTTTTAAGAGTTTCAATATCTTCATAGCGGATAGGGACTGCGGTGTAAATGTCGCTTATAAGTTTATCTTCATAAAGTTCGCCATTTATGCTGTCTTTTAGGTCGCTTGTGTCATAAGTGTTGGCGGTTTCGCTTGCTAAAAAAGAGTAGAAGAAAAGTGTTTGATATGTTTTGCCGTTTGTTTCGTTTGTTATATAGCGGACACCTTCAAACACGTTAAATAAATTTAAAGATATTTCCGCATTATAAAATGAATTGAAATCAACATTTTCATATAAAAGTGCTTTTGTGCTAGCGTTTAATTTAGAGTTAAAATATAAATTGTTTTTTGTTTCAAATCCTTTTAAATCAATTAAAATGCCTTTGCCTTTATAGTTTTCTTTCTTTTCTAGCGGGTTGTTTAGGGGCAATATCATTGGAATGCTTTTAATGCGATAGTCATCAAACACTTTAAGTAAATCTGAAAATCTTACAACTGAAATGCAGTTAAATTTATTTATATTCAAATCTATTTTTGTTGCATAGTCGTAAAAAAGGGCGGTGTCGCTGTCATCTATAACTTTTCGCTTTTGGTTGGATGTTTCAAGTGCATTTTCGCTTATGTTTTGCTCTGTTATAACAAAAAGGTTATAGCAAGGATAAGCATTTAAAACATTGCTAATTATTGAATTTTCTTCAAACCACTTTTCAAATGGCAAGTTAGTTAGCATAAAAAATGTGTTTGGAACGGTGCAAACAATCTCTTTTTTAATGTATGTTGCTAGCGTGTCAAGTTCTTTTGTGCTTAAACTGCCTTTTTCAAATATTTTTGCTATATCTCCATTTTGATTGTTAAAATATTTTCCCAAATCAAGTAGGGTGGCAAACGCATTTTTGCCGTTTGATTTTTCGTTTTTTGCACTTTCGCCTTCAATTATAAAGCCATTGTTTTGGCAATATAATTCATTTATTAAATTTGCATTATTTATAAATTGTAAAAAGTTTGCCCTATCGCTCGCTTTTTCTTTACTTAAAATTCCCATTTTTTGTTTTCCCTTCAATTTTTTTAATTTGATAAATCAATTTTTTTGTTTTAAATTTTTATAGATTAATTTTATTCTATTTAATTATTTTGCAACTTAACTTTAAGCAAGTTTAATTTGAAAGTTAAAGAAATAAAATGATAAGATAATAAAAATGCTTATCAAATTACTTAATTAAATCATTTAAATAAATTAGTTTATTCAATTTTGCTTTTCAAGTTGTTTAACATAAATAAAATATTTTGGCAATGGTTCGCCTTCTTTCAATTCGTTTGGCATTTTAAAATCAACTTCTTTCTCGCCACAGCGTTCATAGCCCCTGCGTTCATAAAAGCCATAGTTAGAATATGTGTCTGTATAAAGATAAACTGCCCTTTTGCCACTGTTTTGCAAGTGCTTGCAAAAGTCGCTTTCTAACTTGCTTCCTATTGCTTTACCACGATAATCTTCATCTACAATGAAAAGCACAAGTTCGCAAGTGGGTTTGTTTTTATTTGGAAGTGCATTATAAAGTGCCTTGTTTGCTTTGTTTGTAATGCGGTTAATTTTAAGCCCACGCCTGCCTGCTTTTGTAAATAAAAGTGATAACCCCACAAAAAATAGTTTTGCTTTATATTTTAGCCTTGTTTTTATGTTTACTTTATTGCATCTGCCAAATATAAAACCAATCACTTTGTTGTTTGTATCTGCGTCTTTCACAACCTTGCAATAATCTAATTCGCTTAAATACATATATAGATATCCATTTGCATATTGCTCTATAATGCGGGGTGGAAAAGTGTATTCATTAAACCACGCTTGCTTGATTAATCTTTTAACTTCTCCATAATCACTTTTTGTTAAATCATTATAAATTATATTCATATATTAAATTTAGCACAATAATCAAAATTTGTCAAATTAAATGTTAAAAAGCAATCAAAACTTTTACAAATAAAATGAAATATTTAAAAATGGGGTGGAGCGTAAGAAAAAAATAAGGAAGTTGACTAAAATTTAATTAAATCATTTTTTCCTTATCTTTCTATTTTAGTTTATTATTATTTAGTTTGCATTTTTACTTAAAGAAGCCTTTTGCTATTGTGTAAAGTGCATAAAATGGATTTGTAACAAAATTAACGACCTTAACAGCACCTTTAATTTCATCTTTTAAACTGCCATTTTTAGGGTTTTGGATTTGTTTAAACTTAGCCACACCATTAAAATAACAGATTTGAGAATTGAATTCAACATCAATATCCTCGATATTTTCTCCTACAATTTTAAATGTTGTGGTGTAAAAATAAACTTTTTTCTGTGTATAATTTTGAATGCGAAAACTATATTCAGCAAATTTAGAATTGTCAGTCATCACAAATGGCTTATTTTTTGAAATTGTCCCTATTTCTTCATATTTATCATATTTTGTTTTAACAAGAACTTTCAAAATTTCATCATCACTTTCAATATTTGTAATATTTAAAGATAAATAGCATGTGTTTTTAGAATAAAAGCATAATTCAAATTGATTATCATCCACAATATATTCATCAAAAGTGTAAGTGCCTAATGGGTCTGTAAAAGTAATTTTATATTTACTTGCTTTTGAATAGTTTAAAAGTATAAATTCACCATAATCGTTTGATTTTGTAATAAATTGACCATTTAAACTTACGCTTACATTTTTAATAGGATAAATAAAACCATTTAATTTGTAAACCGTTTTTCCTGTAATTATATCACTATCATTATAATTAAAATAATCAAATGAAATTGAACCATCATCGTTATATTGTATATTTCCTAATGTAATTTTTGCTTGTTCATTGTCATTATACATTAAGCGAAAAGAGTTATCAAAAAGGTTATATAAACAGCCCTCTTCACTTAGAAATGATGCACCTTTACTTGGTGTTTGGTTATTGCCATACATATAAATTTCGTTGTTATCATTGTTGCTAGATTGCAAGTTCCCTTGCATCTTGTAATTTTCATTTACTCTATAAACAAATAACCCAGTTTTTTTAAGGTATGAATCTAATCCATTATCTGTTGGTTTTCTAAATTCAACCATAAAATAAATTTTTGAATTATTGCTTTTAGCCCCAAATTTATATGCAATTACGCCATTAAAACTAGATGCGGGTTGCAACGTATATGTGCCGTTTTTAGAAATTGTTTCAACACGGCTTTCAACGTTGTCTTCATAATTAGAAACATCTGCCCAGCCTAAATTGATTTTATTGTAAACGCAAGTGTTTGTGCCAAAGGAATCACTGCACATTATATCATTATAACCCAAAGCGTTGTTGTTGCTAGAATTTCTGTTATGGTAATAATCAGGTATCTCAAAAGTGTGCAAAATTTCGTGGCATATTGTGCCTAAATTTGCGTGCCCATAAGTTAGTGAAACAAAATTTAGATACCTATAAGTATGTGCCCATAGCATATTCCCATTTGTGTTTGGTGATGAGCCTGAATAAATTGCCAAATTTCCATTTGCTGTGCCATATGTGTTTGTTAGCCTTCTGCCGTTCGCTTTTGCTGTGTTTAAATAAGCAATTTCTGTATAATAATCATATGAAACACCTTTAAGTTCGTCATATGTTTTTGATAAAGTTCCTTGAAGCAAATTCGCATTTATTGATACTTTGCCAAAAGAAATATCGTAAAAATATTCGTAAACTGAATAAATGTCGTTTGTCCTGTCGTTATCATTAAACAATTTGTTTATGTAGTCTATTGAATCGTCAAAATAGCCATAATAACCATATAAATCAATTAGCGTAACATCAAAAACAATCTTTGTCCTATATCTGTTTGACTTGCTTGACATCGCCTCGCTAACTTCTTCGCTTGCTTGCGTTGAAAGTTTGGTGTCTAAACAACTTTCAAAATCGTGTCCGCCTAATTTTCCTGTGCTTTGGTTGCCTTGCCCGTTTAGCCCGTTTCCTTGTGTGTTTCCGTTTTGTGCGTTGCCGTTTGGGCGTGCAGTTGTTACTGTTTGCGTTGTTTCGCCAACTTTAACTTCATAACCCGTTGAAACCATAATGGTGGCGGTTATGCCCGTAAATGCCAAAAGGCAAAATGCAAATAATATAAATTTTTTCATAACTTTTCCCCTTTTTTCCGTGTTTAGTGTTTTAAACCCTTACGAAAAATAATTTTCTTTGTTAATTTAATTGTAACACGGACTTGCCACCTTGTCAAGATGCAATTTTAAAAAAGGAATAAATATATTTAAGTTATTAAATTATTCCGCTTTTTGTTTGTTGATTTAAAACTATGTTGTTGGGAAAGGTTTTGTTGTGCGTTGTTTTGTTATTAAAAATAAAATTAATCTACATTTATTGTTTGTTCATTTAGTGGTTTGCTATGGTTGGAAACGAATGCTGAGTGAAAGCGGACGGAGCGAGCAGTCGGCGGAAGCGTGCGGGCAAGCGGGGGCAGGGCTTGCCTTAGCGTGCGAAGGCGGGGCGAGCGACACGGGGCGTTGGGTGTGGAAATGTGCGTTGTGTGAAAATGATTTGCGACAAATTAAGATTTTTATAAAATTAAATTAAGCGTTAGCGTTTCTGCATTTAACTGCTTATTGCTTTAAACTAGAAACATATTGATTTAAGTTGTGGCATATAGATAGATATAAAAAATTTTAGTGAAATGATTGGGGGTTAAAGTTGGTTATGATAAATTTAGTTAGTGAACTTTTGGAGCGTGTTTCGCTAGGAAGTGAAGAAATTGGATATAGATATCTAAATTTGGGCGGAAAAGTGCTTTATTTAATTGGCTTTAAAAGCGTGGTTAAGTTTTCTAGTGAAGAGATTACATTTAAAATAAATAATGCAACAATGATTGCTGTTAAGGGCGTGGGGCTTTACATAAAGGAAATGGACGCAACATCAGCAATGATATGTGGCGAAATTAAAGCAGTTGAAAATGTTTAAGTGTTAAAGGTTGAATAGATTAGAAAGATTAAAAAGGTTGAATAGATTGAAAAATTAAAAGTTGGAAAGATTAAGTTTTTTTAAATTAAAATGATAAAATCAATATTTTTAATGAATGTAAAGCGAAAAAGAATGCGAAAAGCAAAAGTGATAAAATAAAATGGCGGGGTTGGCAAAAATAAAATGATAAATCAATATTTTGGCACTTGCATAATCAAAGTTAGGGGCTTAAATTTTGAAAGGCTTTTAAATGCGTGCATAAAAGAAAAAATAGAACTTAAATTAATAGATAAAAATGGGGATAAAATTTTAATTGAATGCCCATATATTTTTTATAAAAAAGTTTTGCAACTTTTAAAGTCTTACGAGATTATTGGCACAGAATTTAGGGGTCTTTGCAATATTTTTGCCTTTTTAAAACGGCGTTTTATGATTATTGTTGGCTTGGTCGCTGTTTTGTTTTTGGGCGTGCTATGGCAAACGCATTTATGGCATTATTCAATTAGCGGGTTAGAGCGGATAGAACGGTGTGAAATTGAAAAGTTTTTAAGTGAAAAAGGTTATGGCATTGGTGCAAGTTTAAGCGGATTAAATGTAGATAATTTATCTAATGCACTTTTAGATAATTTTAATCAGTTATCTTTTGTCAGTGTTATGAGGGTTGGCACATCACTTGTGCTTAATTTTAAGGAAAAGGAATATGATGAAAATTTAGATGAAAATTTAATGCTTCCGCTTGTTGCAAGTTTTGATGGCGTTGTGTCTAAAATCGTGGTTAATCAAGGTACGGCTGTTGTGCGGGCGGGGGATGTTGTCAAAAAAGGTCAAGTGCTAATCGCCCCATATGTTGTTATAAATGGCGAGCAAAAGAAAGTGCGTGCCAAAGGCGAATGCACGGCACAAGTGTTTGTCAAGGGGCAAGTTGTGTTTAATGAAAACGAAACCAAAGAAATAAGAAGCGGAAAGTTTGTAACAATGCGTGAAATGCAATTTTTTAACCATACTTTTCCTTGCAACTTTAAAAAAGTGCCTTATGAAAAGTATGAAATTGAAAAAAGTTCTAAAATCATTTGCAAAAATATGCCAATATGTTTTAAAATAGTAGATATAAGATGCTATGAAATAATTAAGGTAAAAGAGCAAAAGAAGTTTGAAGAAGAAAAAGACCTTTTAATAAAACAATCCCGCTATCTTGCCTATAAGAATTTAAAAGCGGATTTTAATGTGGAAAGTGAGCAAACAGACATTGTTATTGCGGGGCAAAATTATTACATAACAACTTATGTTAAAATTATCACAGACATTGGCAAATATGAAAGCGGTTCAAAGGCAAATGAAAGTGATGCAAAATGATAAAGAAATAGTTAAAATAAATAAATGAATGCAATTTTATTTTTGTTAAATTAATTGCATTTTTAGCGGAGGAAATGGTTTAAATGAGAGTTTATTTTGAAGATGAAAACGAAAGCAATGAAACTTTTGAAAAAATATTAAAAACAGCCCTTGAATTAGTTGGGCAAAATAATGATGAAATTGTGGTTGATGTGCGTTATGTGGATGAAAATAAAATAAAAGAAATCAACGCTTTTACAAGGGGAGTTGATAAGGTTACAGATGTGCTAAGTTTTCCACTTATAGATAACCCTTGCAATCAGCCAATAGATGAGGAGCATTATCCGTTTGATGTGGACTTTGAAACGGGCGAGATTTCACTTGGCGACATTGTCATATGCAAAGATGTTGCAAAAAAACAAGCGGATGAATATGGGCATAGTTATGAAAGAGAACTTGCTTATCTTTTCACCCACGCAGTTTTCCACTTGCTAGGGTTTGACCACGAAACAGAAGAAGACAAGGCAATAATGCGAAAAAACGAAGAAGCCGTTTTGTCTAAACTTGGAATAACAAGAGATTAAAAGAAAAAGGGCAAGTAAATTAATTTAAAATTGATTTTTATCATTATTTTATTTTAATTTTATTTGCCTTTTTTTAATCCAAAAAATTAAAGACAAAAACAGTAGAAAAAAATTAAATTAAAAAGTTTGTTTTAAAAATTATAATAAAATTTTTCATTTTTATTGACAAAACAATATTTTTGAGTTACAATAATTGTAACAAGAAATTGCTAAAATAAGTAACTTAAAAGTGGAAGTTGCAAAGAAAGAATAAAGAATGATTAAAGAAAAAACAAAAGGAATGCTATGGAATTAACTTACGGAATAGTTGGAATAGTTGGCAAGCCAAATGTGGGCAAAAGCAGTTTGCTTAATGCAATAATAAAAGAAAAAGTCAGCATAGTTTCGCCAAAACCGCAAACAACGAGAGATAAGGTTATGGGCATATATAACGATGAAGACAGCCAGATTGTGTTTGTTGATACGCCAGGCATTTTCACAAGCGACAGCAAACTTGGCGACTATATGAACAGAAATGTGGCAAGCGTTGCAAGTGATGTAGATTTGCTTTTAGTGCTTGTGGATGGAAGCAAGCAAATAAACGAAGAAACGGTTAAGTTTTTAAACAGGTTCAAAAACCAAAAAGTCGTTTTAGTCGTAACAAAAGTTGATTTAATGACATATGAAAAACTTTACCCAAAACTTGCCATTTTAAATGCATTAGATTTTGTTATAGATATCATTCCACTTTCTAGCCACAAAAATAGAAATATAGATGTTTTGCTTAATGTCATAAAGAAGAATTTGCCAAAAGGCGATGAATCTTGCCTTATGTTTGAAAGGGATATCTACACAAACAAATCTGTTAAGTTCTTAGCAAGCGAAATTATAAGGGAAAAATTGCTCCTTGCACTTGATGATGAAGTCCCTCACGGTGTGGCAATCAGCATTGTCAAATTTGAAGAAGATGATGGGCTAACCCGCATAAGTGCAGATATAATTTGCGAAAGAGATTCGCATAAAGGCATAATCTTAGGCAAAAATGGGCAAATGCTTAAAAAGATTGCACAAAATGCAAGGATAGACATAGAAAAAATGCTCCAAAACAAAGTTTTCCTAGAAATTTTCGTAAAAGTTAAGAATAATTGGAAAAATAGTCTTGCACTTTTAAGTGAAATAGGTTACAATAATAGTGATGAATGGGATGTTTAAATTTAAATTGATTTTTGCATTTTGAAAGTTGGTTAAATTTGGCATAACATTTAAGCATTAAATTTGAAATAAAAATTTAAAGTATTGCATAAACTAATTATAAAGGGAGGTAAACTTATGATGAATACTGAAAAATTAGTGTGGAAGTTATTTGAAACTACGGGAGAGATAAGTTACTATTTGCTTTATAGGGGTATGCAAGTTTCTAAACAAATGCAATATAATGCAGAAGAGGGAATGAGCTTAGGGGCTTAAATTTATGGGCTTAATTAAGTTAATAGAAAGATAAAGATATAGAGCGATATGGATAAAAAGTTTCTTGGCATAGTTTTAAAGTGCATTGATTATAAAGAAAAAGATAAATTAGTCAGCATTTTTTCTGTTGATGACGGCTTAGTTTTAGGTAAACTTAAAAGCGTAAAAGGGGCGGGGGCAAAATTAAAAATGCTTTCTAGCCCTTTTTGTTTTGCAGAGTTTACGGGCGTAGAAACGGCAGGCAAGTTGACAATCACAGGTGGCGATATAGTTGATTCATTTTTTGATATAACTAAAAATATAGAAAGTTATTATGTTGGTTGTGCAATTTTAGATTATATTTATTCCTATTTAAAAAGTGATGAAAGTGGCGAAATTTTAAAACAAAATTTTAGCAATTTGGTGGGGGCTTTAAAATCTCTTTGTTATAATGAAAATGTGCCTAAAAAAGTGATTTTAATTAAATATTTTTTAAATGCATTAAAACTTTGTGGTTATGCCTTAGATTTTTGTGCTTGCTCAAATTGTAAAAAGTTGATTAATGCGGAAAATAATGAAAGTGCGTTCATAGACTTTTTTGATGGCAGTGTAAAGTGCGAAAGGTGCGTTGGCATAAAAAATATAGAAGTGTTTAGCGATGTTGTGGTGGCTTTAAAGCAAATTGAAAATATGCAACAATTAAAAGCGGATGAAAAAGTTGAAAGATGCGGTGAATGTGGGGTTAGAGAGTTAAATAATTTTAATAATTTAAATAATCAACTTTTAAATGATGTGCTTAGGTTTTTAGGTAATTACATCTTTTTGCAAATGAATTATAAAATTAAAATAGAAGAACTTTTAAAGATTTAAACGAACAAAAGGAAGCAAGATATGAAAAAGACTGCTAGAAATTTAGCAGTCCGCTTTGCATTTAGATTTTTTATTTTATTAAATTTTTAGTTTATTTTAATTAATCATTACTTAATCAATTAAATTTGAATTTGTATTTAAATATTTAAATTTATTGTTCAATGTTGTTTGCAACATTTGAAACTTCTGTGGTTGCGAAATGAGTGTGTTTTGTTACCCATTTTTTCATTTTGATACTTACCCAAAGACCATAAATGCCAATGGTGATTATCGTTAGCAAAAGCCATTTAATCCATTGTCCAAATAATTGAACTGCTTTTCCATCAAATGCTAAACGCTTGCCTTCTATAACGGTGTGCTTAACTTTCCAATTTTCAACCATACAAATTGCCCAAGGTGCACATATGCCAATCGTAATTGTTGTAACAATTATTCCTAGCAACTTCCAACCAATAAGTTGAAGAAGTCCGCCATCAAAATATGATTCTTGCATTAACCTTTCCTCCTTTATGTAATAATTTAATTATATCACTATAAAAAAAGAATGTCAAGCAAA
>DJPS01000040.1:0-7396 GCA_002438625.1 Christensenella sp. UBA6406 | reverse complement strand
TTTTTAAACTTACGGGGAGAGAGCGAATGTTAAAAAAGAAAAAGAAATATGTTTACTTATTTAATGAAGGTAACGCAAATATGCGAGAACTTTTGGGCGGAAAGGGTGCAAACTTAGCAGAGATGACAAGGCTTGGTTTGCCTGTTCCTTATGGCTTTACAATTTCAACAGAGGCTTGCACATATTATCATCAAAACAATAAAGAATTAAGCGAAAGCATTATAAAAGAGATTGATGAAGCAATAGCAAAAGTTGGCAAAAAAATGGGCAGGACATTTGGCAATGATGAAAATCCGCTTTTACTTTCAGTTAGAAGTGGGGCAAGGGTTTCAATGCCAGGGATGATGGACACCATTTTAAATTTGGGTCTAAACGAAGAAAGTGTGAAAACGCTTGCCTTTAAAACGGGTAACGAGCGTTTTGCGTATGATAGTTACCGCAAATTTATTCAAATGTATAGCGATGTTGTAATGCAACTTGGAAACGAAGATTTCGAGCGAATGATAGACGCTAAAAAGGCAGAAAAAGGAATAAAATTAGATGCCGATTTAACAGTTGATGATTTAAAAGATTTAATTATGCAATTTAAAGCATTTTATAAGAAGAAGATTGGCGAAGAATTTCCAAACGATAGCAGATTGCAACTTATAAATTCAATAAAAGCAGTGTTTAGAAGTTGGGACAATCAGCGTGCAATAGTTTATAGGCGTATGAATGATATTCCTATGGAGTGGGGCACAGCAGTAAACATACAAACAATGGTTTTTGGCAATATGGGCGAAACGAGTGGCACGGGTGTGGCATTTACGAGAAATCCAAGCACGGGCGAAAATGTGCTATATGGCGAATATTTAATGAATGCACAAGGTGAAGATGTTGTTGCGGGCATTAGAACACCAGAGCCAATAAGCAAGTTAAAAGTTCAAAATGAAGAAATATATAATCAATTTGTAAAAATTTGCAATTTGCTTGAACATCATTTTAAAGATATGCAAGATATGGAATTTACAATAGAAAACGGTAAGTTATGGATGCTACAAACACGAAACGGAAAACGCACGGGTCTTGCATCACTTCAAATTGCTGTTGATATGGTAAAGGAAAAACTTGTTAATGAAAAAGAAGCGTTAATGCTAATCTCTCCTAAGCAATTAGAAAATATTTTGCATCCTACTTTTGAGTCTAGCGATTTAAAGGGCAAAAAAGTGCTTGCAACAGGATTACCAGCATCACCAGGTTGTGCAAGTGGCAAGATTGTTTTCAGTGCGGAAGAAGCAATAAAAGAAACGAAAGCGGGCAACAAAGTTGTGCTTGTAAGGTTGGAGACAAGTCCAGAAGATATAGAGGGAATGCATAGTGCGGTTGGACTTTTAACTGTGCGTGGTGGAATGACTTCTCACGCAGCGGTTGTGGCAAGGGGAATGGGCACGCCTTGCATAACAGGTTGCAGTGATATAGTTATAAACGAAAGTGCGAAAACGATTAAGTTTAAAAATGGCACAGTTTTAAAAGCAGGAGATTTTATCGCAATAGATGCGGAAAGCGGAAAAGTTTATGGTGATAAAATTAAGACTAAACCATCTGCAATTTCTGAAAATTTAAAGACAGTTTTAGATTGGGCAAGAAAATACAAAAGGCTTGGCATAAGGGTTAATGCAGACACAAAGGCGGATGCGATTAATGCGAACAAGTTTGGTGCGGAAGGCATTGGGCTATGTAGAACTGAGCATATGTTCTTTGATGCGGATAGGATTATGGCAATGAGAGAGATGATTTTGTCAAGCACAGCAGAGGAGCGGGAAGTTGCCTTAAATAAATTATTGCCTTATCAGCAAAAGGACTTTGAGGCATTGTTTACAGAAATGCGTGAGAAACCTGTAACGATTAGGCTTTTAGACCCGCCTCTACACGAATTTTTGCCAAAGGAGCAAGAAGAGAAGAAAGAACTTGCGAAAGTGCTTGGTATAACAGTTAAAAAGATAGAAGAAAGAATAAATGCATTAAAAGAATTCAATCCTATGATGGGGCACAGGGGTTGCAGGTTAGATGTAACTTATCCAGAAATTGCTGTAATGCAAACAAAGGCAATTATAAATGGTGCGATTAAGGTGCAAAAGAAGATTGGTGTGCCACTAGATGTGGAGATTATGGTGCCACTTGTGTGTGATAGGAAAGAACTTCAATTTGTTAAAGAGATTATAAAGAACACTGCCGATGAATTAATTAAAAAAGGCAAGGAAGAAATACATTATCATATTGGGACAATGATGGAGTTGCCTCGTGCAATGATGGTGGCGGATGAAATAGCAAAAGATGCAGAATTTTTCTCTTTTGGCACGAACGATTTAACGCAAATGTCATACGGTTTTAGCCGTGATGATGCGGGCAACTTCTTAAAATATTATTATGAAAACGGCATCTTTGCAAACGACCCATTTGCAAGCATTGATGAAGATGGGGTTGGAAAGTTAATGCAAATAGCAACAGAAAAAGGGCGAAGTGTAAGGAAAGACCTTCAAATTGGAATTTGTGGGGAGCACGGCGGAAATCCTAAGAGCATAGAGTTTTGCCACAAAATTGGGCTAGATTATGTTTCTTGCTCTCCATATAGGGTTATTGTTGCCTTAGTCTCTGCTGCACAAGCAAACATAAAATATGGAAAGAAATAAATTTATTTCATTAATTAAATCAAATTGAATAAAAATTTATTTTTGCAATTTTGGGTTTTGGTTAAATATTAGAAAAATGTACGCTAAAAAGCGGGAAAAAGTGGGTTAAATTGATTTTTTAAAATTTAAAATTAATCCGCTTTTTTTATATTTAAATTTTTCATTTTTGTTTTAATAAATATATAAATTTTCCTTTTTTGTTCTACTTTGCTGATGCTTTGCATAAACATTAACAAATGCGAATTGCATTAAATTGTTAAGGCTTATGCGATTTTTTTTGGAGGTAGAAATGAAGAATTTTAATGTGTACGAAGATATTGTGGAACGCACAAACGGGGACATTTATTTAGGTGTTGTTGGACCTGTTAGATGTGGTAAGTCAACTTTTATCACTAAATTTATGGAAAAGTTTGTTTTGCCTAAAATTACAAATGTACACGCATACGAGCGGGCAATGGATGAATTGCCACAAAGTGCGGATGGCAAGACTATAATGACAACGCAACCAAAGTTTGTGCCAAGCGAGGCGGTGAACATAGAGATAAGCGACAAAATAAATATGAATGTCCGCCTTATAGATTGTGTTGGATATATGGTTGATGGGGCGATTGGGGACACAGAAGATGGCGAGCCCCGAATGGTTAAAACGCCGTGGTCAAATAAAGATATGCCATTTAATGAGGCGGGGCGAATAGGGACAAAAAAGGTCATAACCGACCATAGCACGATAGCGATTTTAATGACAACGGATGGCACAATAAGCGACATAGAGCGAAAGGCATATGAAAAGGCGGAAGAAGATGTTGCGGATGAGCTTATAAGAAGCGGGAAGCCGTTTGTGGTTGCAATCAACACAAGAGAGCCACAAAGTGATGCTGTAAAGGCATTAAGGGAAGAACTTAGCAAAAAATATAATGCCCCTGCAATAATTTTAGATGTGTTAAATTTAAGCGAAGATGATGTGGAAGGGATTTTCACAAATATTTTAACTCAATTTCCTATAACATCAATAAAAATCAAAATGCCACTTTGGCTTCAAGCATTGCCGTTTGATAACGAAATAATTCAAGAGATAGTGAAAGAAGTTATAGATTCAACCGAGAATGTTGAAAAGGTGGGGGATTTTTCTAACGACAAAGTTTTATTTATGGATAATGCCGATTTTGAGCCCCTAGTTTTAAGTAGCATAGATATGGGGGAAGGCAAGGTCGTTTTTGAAGTTACGCCAAAGCCAGAGTTGTTTTATGGTGTGTTATCTAAGGAATGCGGGGTTAAGATTGGAAACGATTTTGAACTTATTTCATCACTTAGAGAGTTAAATGTAGCTAAAAGGGAATATGATAAACTTAAAAGTGCAATGTTTGATGTAGGCGAGTTTGGTTATGGTGTTGTTAGACCTAATTTAGAAGATTTAATAATTGAAGAACCGCAACTTGTTAAGGCGGGTGGCAAGTCTGGCGTTAAGTTTAAGGCGGTTGCCCCTTGCTTGCACAT
Source organism: Christensenella sp. UBA6406 (assembly GCA_002438625.1). GTDB lineage: Bacteria > Bacillota > Clostridia > Christensenellales > UBA1242 > UBA4647. Next base: position 3,233 of record DJPS01000040.1, on the reverse strand, counting down.
TATGCGAGTGGATGTGGAAAGCGAAGTCAGTCCAACGGTGGGGAGCGAAAGTCAAAGCACAGACCTTTATAATTCACTTGTTGCAAAATATAGCGAGAACCCTAAGAGCATTTTAGATACGAACATTTTTGGCAGAACTCTTAACGATTTAATGCAAGATAACATTGCAAGCAAAATTAATCAAATGCCACAAGATGTGCAAAAGAAAATGCGTAGGACTTTATCAAGGGTCGTAAACGAAGGTAAGGGCGGAATAATTTGCATTTTGCTTTAAGCAGATAAATTTTTTATTTAAGATTAATTTAAATAGATTAAATAAAAATGTAAATACGTTAAATAAATAATTAAATTAGAAATGCTAATTCAAAAAATAAATTTAAATAAAAATCATTTGTAATAAATAAAATCAATTCAATATTTAAAAATATAAATTGATAAATTGCATCAAATTTTATGGTGCAATTTTTCTTTTTACTTGCAAAATTTGAAAATTTGTGCTATAATAAAGTTAAGGAGTTTAATTAATGAAATTATATAATTCACTAACAAGAGAAATTGAAGAATTTAAACCTATAAATGAAAAAGAAGTGCATATCTACACTTGCGGACCAACAGTTTATAATTATTCGCATGTTGGCAATTTTAGGACATACATAATGGAAGATGTTTTGGTAAAACTTTTGCGTTATGATGGTTATAATGTTAAAAGAGTTATGAACATAACTGATGTGGGGCATTTATCTGGCGAGAGTGATTTTGGTGAAGATAAAATGCTAAAAGGGGCAAAAAGAGAACATAAGAGCGTAAAGGAAATTGCTAAGTTTTATACAGATGCATTTTTTGCTGATTGTAAAGAGTTAAACATTGCTTATCCTGATGTGGTTGAACCTGCAACAAATTGTATAGATAAATATATTGAAATCATTTCTAAATTAATTGAAAAAGGTTTTGCATATTTTGCAGGCGGAAATGTTTATTTTGATACAAGCAAGTTAGAGCAATATCATAAATTTTACAATTTTAAGGAAGAAGATTTAGAGATTGCAGTTAGGGAAGATGTTGAAGAAGATGTAAACAAAAGGAATAAAAACGATTTTGTTTTGTGGTTTACAAAGTCTAAATTTGAAGAGCAGGCTTTAAAATGGGAAAGTCCTTGGGGTGTTGGTTATCCTGGTTGGCACATAGAGTGTTCAGGCATAGCTATCAAGCATTTGGGAGAATATGTGGACATTCATTGTGGTGGCATTGGAAATGTTTTTCCGCACCACACAAACGAGATTGCACAAAGCGAATCATATTTGGGGCATAAATGGTGTAACTGTTGGATGCACGTTTTACATGTGCATTTAAGTGGCGGAAAAATGAGCAAGTCTAAGGGCGAGTTTATAACTGTAAGTGTCTTAAAAGAAAAAGGGTTCACTGGTGCTGAATATAGATTTTTCTGCTTGCAATCACATTATAGAAATCAACTTATGTTTTCATATGATATTTTGGAAAATAGTGCAAATGCTTTTAGAAAATTAAAAGCGAAAATATTGAAGTTGACAGATAATGGCGAATTTGAAGCGGGTAAATTTGAAAATTATAAAAATGAATTTGCCGATTGTGTAAATAATGATTTAAACACAGCAAAAGCATTGGCTGTTTTGCATAAACTTGTAAAAGATGATTCAGTTAATGATTTTACTAAGAGAAAACTTTTTGAAGATTTTGATAAGGTTTTGTCATTAGATTTGTTAAAAGTTGATGATTGCTTAGAAAATAAAATAGAATGCAATTTAAGTAGCGAAGAAATTTTAAAGAGAATTGAAGAAAGAAATAATGCAAAAAAGAATAAAGATTATAATCTTGCCGATTCTATAAGAGATGATTTATTGAATAATGGCATAAAATTGATAGATACAAAAGATGGAACAACTTATGAATTTGTTAAATAACAATAAATTTAATTTATCAATTTTTAAGAATTTTGGAGAAGTGTTTTTGGGGGAAAATTTGTTAAAATGAAATTAGGTTTAGTTGGCGGGGTTAGCCCTTTTGCGTTTGCAGAGATTTATTGTGATGTTTGCAAAAATTATAGAAATCTTTATGGAGAATATCCGCAAATTGTTGTTTATTCAGTTAAATGCAGTAAAGAAGATGAAGATGATTTTTTGTGCAATAAGGAGCAAAAGAGTGAAAATATTATAAATGAATTAAAATCCGCTTGTGAATTTTTTAGCAAAAATGGGGTGGAGAATGTAGGAATTTGTTGCAATACATTAAGCAACATATTTAAAAGCGTGGCGGAAAAATATTGCTTTAAAAGAATTTTAACGCCTGTAAATGCCGTTTTAAATAATGTAAAAAATCCTTATGATTGTTTTGTATTTGCTACAAGGTTTACATGTGAATCAAAATTGTATGGCGAAAATGTAAAGTATTTATCAAATGAAAATCAATTAATTGTAGATAAAATTTTGTCTGATAAAATTGATGGCAAAGAAGATGCAAATGTAAATAAAAATTTGCAAGATATTGCAAAGGAGAATAACATAAGCAATATTATTTTGGGATGCACAGATTTTTGTGCTAATGACTTTATGGGTTGTAATGTAAATATTTTAGATTCTTCAAAATTATTTGCGGAAGAATGCATTAAGGTTTTGAAAGAAAGCAAATAGTTTAAAATAAATGTATAAATAACTCATTTTAAAGAAATTGCTTATTGTAAGATAAAATTATAGGAGAAACAAAGTTGTCTAACATTAAAATTTTTGAAGATAAGAAGATAAGGGCAGAATGGGATGCGGATAAGGAAGATTGGTGGTTTTCAGTTGTTGATGTCGTTTCAATATTAACTGAAAGCATTGATTTTCAAACGGCAAGAAAATATTGGAACAAGTTAAAACAGCGATTAAAAGATGAAGGAAGTGAACTGGTGACAAATTGTCACCGTTTGAAATTAGTTGCACAAGATGGAAAGTTAAGAGAGACTGATGTGCTTGACACGAAAGGTGTTTTAAGGCTAATTCAATCTATTCCAAGCAAAAGGGCTGAACCGTTTAAGATGTGGCTAGCACAAGTGGGAAGCGAAAGGTTGGATGAGATCGCTGACCCAGAAAAGGCAATTTTGCGTGGTGCGGAGTTTTATAGGGCAAAAGGCTATACAGAAGGCTGGATAAATCAAAGATTGCAAACGATAGAAATGCGAAAAGAATTGACAGATGAATGGAAAGCAAAAGGCATTGAAA